>JAEUQX010000282.1 GCA_016788625.1 Anaerolineae bacterium | reverse complement strand
CCGCAGCAGCGCCTGATGCTGGAAGTCTCGTGGGAGGCGCTGGAACGCGCGGGCTATGCGCCGGACAGCCTGAGCACCTCGCAGACGGGCGTGTTTGTGGGCATCTGCAACGGCGACTACGGCCAGATGATCATGTCCGGCGACCCCGATGATTGGGACGTGTACCTTTCGACGGGCAACGCGCACAGCGTCGTCTCTGGCCGCTTGTCGTATATCCTCGGTTTGCAGGGGCCGAGCGTTTCGGTCGATACGGCCTGTTCTTCCTCGCTGGTCGCTACCCACCTGGCCGTGCAAAGCCTGCGCAACGGTGAGTGCCGCATGGCGCTGGCGGGCGGCACGAATGCCATCCTCTCGCCGGAGACGACCATTACGCTCTCGCGCGCGGGCATGATGGCTTCCGATGGTCGCTGCAAAGCCTTCGATGCGGCGGCGGACGGTTTCGTGCGCGCGGAGGGCTGCGGCGTCATTGTGTTGAAGCGCCTCTCGGACGCGATAGCCGACGGCGACAACGTCCTGGCGGTCATTCGCGGCTCTGCCATCAACCAGGATGGACGCAGCAACGGTCTGACCGCGCCGAACGGCCCATCTCAGGTCGCCGTAATTCAGGCGGCGCTCGCCAACGCCGGACTCGAACCGCAGGATATCAGCTACATTGAAACGCACGGCACGGGTACATCGCTCGGTGACCCCATCGAAGTGCAGGCGTTGGGCGCGGCGCTGGGCGGTGGTCATTCGGCGGAAAATCCGCTGCTCATCGGCTCGGTCAAGGCTAACGTCGGCCATATGGAAGCCTCGGCAGGTGTCGGTGGGTTGATCAAGACCGTGCTGATGCTTCAGCATGGCGCGATACCGCCGCATCTGCATCTGCACCAGCCCAACCCGTACATCCCCTGGGATGAGCTGCCGATTGCCATCCCGGATGGCCTCAGCCCCTGGGAGACGGCGGACGGGCGGCGCATCGCGGGCGTTAGCTCTTTCGGCTTCAGCGGCACGAACGCGCATATCATTCTGGAGGGTGCCCCGCCAGCCGAGGTTGCTCCCGCCGAGGTCGAACGCCCGGCACACATCCTCACGTTCTCCGCGCGCAGCGAACGCACCCTGCGCGAACTTGCGGCGCGCTTCCACGATGCGCTGCTCATGCAGTCGTCATTGGCTGATGCGGCGTTCACGGCTAACAGCGGGCGCGCGGTTTTCGCGCATCGCCTGGCGGTGGTTGGCTCAACGGCAGCGCAGGTGAGCGCGACGCTGAGCGCGTACCTGAACGGCGATAATCCGCCCGAAGCGATCTATTCGCATTTTCAGGATGCGCGTGCGCCTGAAGTAGCATTCTTATTCACCGGGCATGGCTCACAGTATGTGGATATGGGACGGCGACTCTACGAGACGCAGCCCATCTTCCGTCAGGCTTTTGACCGGTGCGATGAATTGTTCCTTACCTATCTGGATGTCAGCTTAGGACGCATCCTGTTCAGCGCGGATGGAGCCGATGGCGCGCTGCTCAACAACATGGCCTACGCGCAGCCCGCGCTCTTCGCCCTGCAAATCGCCCTGGCGCAGCTTTGGCTGTCGTGGGGTGTGCGTCCCGCGTATGTGGCGGGGCACAGCCTGGGCGAGTATGCTGCTGCTGTCATCGCCGGGGTGTTCAGCCTGGAGGATGGCGTCAAACTGGTGGCTGCGCGTGGACGCCTGATGAACAGCCTGCCGGAAGCGGGTGAGATGGTCGCTGTGTTCGCGGACGAGGCTACCGTGACGGCTGCCGTCACGCCGTTTGCGAAGCGCGTTTCAGTTGCTGTGATTAACGGCCCCAGCAACATCGTCATCTCTGGCGCAAAGGATGAGCTTGCTCAGGTGCTGGAAGGCCTGAAGGCACAGGGGATCAAGTCGCGCAAACTGGCGGTCGCGCAGGCATCACACTCGCCGCTGATCGACCCGATGCTGGCCGAATTCGAGCGCATCGCGAGCGAGATCAGCTACCAGGAACCCGAAATCGGCCTTGTCTCCTGCCTCACGGGCAAGCTGGCTGAAGGCCATGAGGTGTGCAGCGCGGGTTACTGGCGGCGGCACATTCGTCAGCCTGTGCGCTTTGCCGACGCGCTGAACAGCCTGCTGGCTGCTGGGCCGGGGGTCTTCGTGGAGATCGGCCCGAATCCGACCCTGATCAGCATCGCGCAACGCGCGGTTGGCGACGATGCCGCACTCTGGCTGCCCTCCCTGCGCGAGAAGACCGACGACTGGTCGCAGATTCTTGACAGCGTGGGGCGATTGTACGGCGCCGGTGTGAGCATCGATTGGCGCGGTTTCGACCAGCCGTATCCCCGGCGTAAAGTCGCGCTGCCGACCTATGCTTTCCAGCGTGAGCGTTACTGGATTAAGCCGTCTAAGCGTCGCTCGGACAGCGCAAGAGCCACACATCCGTTGTTGGGGGCACGGCTGCGTTCGCCTTCGCTGCGCGATGTGGTCTACGAAGCGCGCCTGAGCGTGCAAAATCCAGCCTTTCTGAACCATCACCGTATTTTCGGCGTCGTCATCCTGCCGTCGCCCGCGTTCATCGAGATGGCGCTTTCGGCGGCGCGGTTGGCCTTTGGCGACCAGTCGTATAGCGTGGGTGACTTTGCTATTTACGAAGCCCTGATTCTGCCCGACGAGGGTGAGCGCGCAGTGCAAATCGTCCTCACGCCGCTGGCAGATGGCCGTTCTGGCTTTCAGGTCTTCAGCGACGACAACGGCGAGTGGAAGCTGCACGTCACCGGACAGATTGTCATTGAACAGGCGGAAGTGCGGCACTTCCCCGAACAGCCTGCCGCCATTCAGGCGCGCTGCACGCAGGAAATCACAGGCGATGATTACTATGCGCGCGTCAGCGAACTTGGATTGGAATTCGGCACGAATTTCCGGGGCATTACGTACCTGTGGCGGCGCGACGGCGAGGCGCTGGGGCGTGTCGAACTGCCAGAGGCGCTGCTGCGCGAATCGCGCGAGTACGGCATTCATCCGGCCTTCTTGGATGCCTGTTTCCATTTGGTCGGCGCGCCGCTTTCGCAGGATGATCTTGAATCGGCTTACCTGCTGATCGCCATCGAGCAATTCCGCCTGTATCAGACTCCGCCTGCCGCATTGTGGGCCTATGCGGAAATCAAGCCGGGCAGCGAGAGTAACAAGGAAATCTTCGCGGGTGACATCCGTTTATTTGACGAGAACGGCGTGCTGATCGCTGAGGCGAACGGCGTGCAGCTTAAGCGCGCCGGACGTGATGCGCTGCTGCAAGCGACCCGCCAGCAGAACGACGATTGGTTTTATCGCGTTGAGTGGCAGTCCAGGCCGCACCCGCAGCCGCAGTTCACGCCGCAGCCAGCCGACTACATCGGGGCACTGGAACCAGCAGTTCATCAGGCGCAGCGTGAGCTCGATGAAGCTGCTGTGCAGCATGGACTGGATGCCTACGCCGAACTGGCCATTGAACTCGATGCGGCTTCGGCGGCGTACACGGTGCACGCGCTCGAACGGCTTGGCGTGGCATTCGTGCCTGGCACATCCATAGACCTCAACAAACTGCCTGTTGTGCCCGGTCAGCGCCGTCTGCTTGGACGCCTGCTCGACCAGTTGGCGGCAGATGGTCTGCTGCGTGCGGCGGGTGGCGGCTACGCAGTTCAAGCCAGCGCTCCAGATCTCGACGCCGATGCCCATCTGCAAACATTGGCGGCGGCTTATCCTGCTTTCAGTGCGGAGATTGCGCTGTTAGCGCGCTGCGGCCCGTACCTGGGCGATGTGCTGCGTGGCGACCGCGACCCGCTGACGCTGCTGTTCCCGGAGGGTTCGTTCGCAGCGACTGAAGCGCTGTATCAGGATGCGCCTTTCGCGCGCGCCTATAATCCGCTGGTAGGCGAGCTTGTTGCCAGCGCTGTTCGTGATCTCCCTGCCGGGCGCACGCTGCGTATCCTGGAGATTGGCGCGGGCACTGGCGCAACGACGGCCTCGGTGCTGCCCCTGCTGCCGCCCGATAGCGAATATGTCTTCACCGATCTTTCGCAGCTGTTTCTGGCGCGTGCGCACGAGAAATTCGGTGGCTATCCCGCGCTGACCACTGCGCTGCTCGACATCGAGCGCGACCCGTTGGAGCAGGACTTCGCGGCGCAGCGGTTCGACGTGATCATCGCCGCCAATGTACTGCACGCTACGAGCGACCTGCGCCAAACACTGGCGAATGCGCGGCGGTTGCTTACGCCCGGCGGCCTGCTCGTGCTGCTGGAAAGCACCGCGCCGCAGCGCTGGGTTGATCTCACTTTTGGTATGACCGAGGGTTGGTGGCGCTTCAGCGATGCTGACCTGCGCCCGGATTACCCGCTGCTCAGCGCCCAGGGCTGGCTCGACGCGCTGCGTATGGCAGGCTTCGCGGACGCGCAGTCCATTCCTGGCGCGAACGCTCAGGGCGTGCTGGCCGGGCAGGCGATCATCGCCGCGCGTGAGCCGCTCGCGCCTGTCGTGGTTGCGCCGCTGGAACAGGCGGGGCGCTGGTTGATCTTCGCGGATGCAGGCGGTATTGGCACAGCATTGGCCGAGGCGCTGGCGCTGCGTGGGGCTGATACGCTGCTGGTTACGTCCGGTGCGGCCTATTCGTCGCCTGACGCAGCACACCGGCAGATCAATCCGGCACAGGCCGACGACTACCGCCGTCTGCTGGATGAAGTGCGTGCGGGGCAGCAGCCTTTACGCGGCATCGTTCATCTGTGGAGTCTTGATCTGCCATTCAGCGATACGCTCGCTGCTGGCGAACTGGCTGAGGCCAGTGCCCAGGCCTGTGAGAGTGCGCTGCTGCTGACGCAGGCTGTGCTGGCGGCAGGCGGCAAAACGCTGCCCGCGCTCTGGTTGGCGACTTCTGGCGCGCACGACGCGCAGCCTACGCAGTCACCGCTCTGGGGGCTGGGGCGTGTCATCGCCGTCGAACATCCTGAAGTATGGGGCGGGTTGATCGACCTGGATACCCGTCGCAGCGCCGCCACGAATGCCGACGCACTGCTGACCGAAATCCTCAACCCGGATGGCGAAGATCAGCTCATGTGGCGTTCGGGCGAGCGCCACGCTGCTCGCTTGGTGCGGGCAGGGGCACCGCAGCGTCAATCGCTCACCCTGCACAAAGATAAAGCGTATCTCATCACGGGCGGTCTGGGTGGTCTCGGCTTGCAGGTTGCCCACTGGTTGGCCGAACGCGGGGCAGGGCGGCTGATCCTCACCAGCCGTCGTGGGCTGCCCCCGCGCGGTGAATGGGATGGGCTGCCCGCCGAAGGACGCGCCGCACAGCAGGTGCAGGCCGTGCGCGCTATCGAGAACCTGGGGGTTCCCGTTGATGTGCTGGCGGCTGACATTGCCGATGAAGCGCAGATACGATCTCTGTTCGCGCAGTACGGCGATTCGATTGCGGGCATTGTTCACGCCGCTGCCGACTTGAGCAACGCCAGTATCGCCGAGATGGATGGCAGCATCCTGCGCGAGATGCTGCGCCCGAAAGTGGCCGGGACATGGCTGCTGCATCAGTTCGCCCCAGCACTGGATTGGTTCGTGCTGTTTTCCTCGACAACCGCGCTGTGGGGGTCGAAACTGCTCGGTCACTACGCGGCTGCCAATGTGTTCCTCGACTCATTCGCGCATTACCGTCAGGCGCACGGGCTGTCCGCGCTCAGTATCAACTGGGGCACTTGGGAAGTCATGCGCGTTGCCAGCGCGGCGGAACGCCAGGAAGTCGCGCAGTCTGGCCTCGGCCAGATGCCATCCGATGCGGCGCTGGCAGCGATGGGCGATCTGATCAACAGCGGCGCGGCACAGATCACGGTTGCCTCGGTGGAATGGGACGCGCTCAAAGCGATCTACGAAGCGCGCCGCCAGCGCCCGCTGCTCGAACAGGTCAGCAGCCGTCGCCGCGCAGCCGCAGCGGAAACGGGCGCGTCGTCTGCCGGACAATCCGAATTGTTGCAGCAGCTCCAGCAGGCCGCTCCGGAAGCGCGCCACGATCTGCTCATCAGCGCCGTCCGTGCCGAGGTCGCGCGCGTCCTGCGCATTGACCAGCCGGATGATGTAGACCTGCATCAGGGTTTGTTCGACATGGGCATGGACTCGCTGATGTCGGTCGAACTCAAGACGCGGTTGGAAAAGGCCGTTGGTCAGTCACTGCCGTCGACATTGACCTTCAACTATCCCACCGTCGCTGACCTGGCAGGCTACCTGGACAAGCATGTTGCCACGCCGTCCACGCCAGCCCCCAGCGCGCCAGCCGTCGAGGTGAAAACGCCCGCGACTGCACCTGCTGAAGCCGTCAGCGACGACATTGACGACCTTTCGGAAGATGAATTGGCCGACTTGCTCGCCCGCAAACTAGGGGGCAGATCATGATCAGCGATCATGGAGAGCATCTGACCCGATCACGCTATTTTTACGCGCTTGGTCTGCTGCTGCTCTCCAGCCTGCTGTGGGCCAGCGTTGAGGTGCTGGGCGAACTGCTCCCGCCGGGCACCTCGCCTTATCAAACCGTGTGGATGCGCTATTTCACGCATTTGCTGTTCATGCTGGTCGTATTCGGTCCACGCTTCAGGACGCGGCTTGTCCGCACCAGCCGCCTGAAGCTGCAACTGTTTCGTTCGCTGCTGATGCTGGGGATGCCGTTTTTCTATATCCAGGCCATTCTCTCGGCGCACATGACCCTCAAGAACGTCAATGCCATTTTCTGGATCGCGCCACTGCTGGTCATCGGTCTGGCGGTGTTCATCCTGCGCGAACCTGTCAGCCCGAACCGCTGGTTTGCGACGCTGATTGCCTGTGGGGGTGCGATGATTTTGCTCCGGCCAGATCGCGGCATCATCACGATTAATGCCCTGCTGCCGCTCGGCATGGCGTTGTGTTTCAGCCTCTATCGCGTGCTGACGCGCGAACTGCGGACGGATAACAGCATCACGAACCTGTTCTACACGGCGTTCGGTGTCTTCTTCCCGCTCACACTGCTGATACCGCTGTTCTGGCAGTCGCTCACGCTGGAAACACTGATGCCGATGGTGACGATTGGGCTGGTGGGGTTCGCCGCGCTGTTCTTCGTCGATAAAGCCTACGAAGCCGCGCCCGCCTCGGTGCTGGCGCCTTTCATCTACAGCGAGTTGATCTGTTACGTTGTGCTGCGGTTGTTCCTGGGGCATTACCTGCCGCTGGGGTCATCGCTGCTTGGCGCGACCATCCTGTTCGCCGCCTGTCTGTACCTGGTCTACAGCGATACCCGCAATATGCCCCGGCACGCGCCGCTACCTGTATCCGGCAGCGCTGCCGGAAACTAACTTACGAGGCTACTTTGAGCGCCAATCCACCTACTGAGAATATTCAGCCCTTTTTCTTCGGCACGCCCGGCCAGCAGCTTTATGGCTGCTATCACCCCGCTGCGCAGACACATGATTTCGCGCTGCTGCTTTGCCCGCCGTTGGGCGATGAGTATGTCCGCGCTCACCGTGCTAACCGCCTGCTGGCGGCACGGTTGGCACGCGCGGGCGTTCCTGTGCTGCGCTTCGATTACTATGGCACGGGCGACTCGATGGGCGTTGATACGGACGCCACCCTGGCACAGTGGCAGGCGAACATTGTGCAGGCGATGGACGAACTTAAGCGGCGGTCTGGCCTCAAGCGTGTCATGCTCGCCGGGCTGCGGCTGGGCGCTGCGCTGGCGCTGCTGGCTTCGGTCGGGCGAGCGGATGTTGTTGGGGCGGCGCTGTGGGAGCCAGTCATCAACGGCGCGGCATACCTGGCCGAACTGCGTGAGGCGCACGAACACAAGCTGTTCTACATCGCCTCGGCCTCGCCGCCACCCGCATCGAGTTCATCGGAACTCCTCGGCTTCTCCTTCAGCCCATCATTCCTGAGGGAAGTCGAAGCGCTCGATCTGCTCAGCATCACGGCCAAGCCTGCCCCCAGGATTCTGCTGCTTGAACAATCCGAAGGCGAGCATATGCCGTCGTTCCGCGCGCACCTGGCCAACCTGGGGGCGGCGCTCACCCATCAGGTCGTGGATGACCCGGTGATTTGGGCGGAAGACCCGGACAAAGCGCTGGTGCCGGCGCAGGTTTTACAAGCGATCATCGCCTGGGTTACTCAGGGCACGGGCTGAGTGCTGGCTGCGCGTGGC
>JAEUQX010000266.1 GCA_016788625.1 Anaerolineae bacterium | reverse complement strand
GGTGTCGGGGATGTTGGCTTGCAGCTTCATCAGCACCACGCCCCAGTGCTGCGCCTGGCGGTCGAGCGCGCTGAGCTGCATCGACTGGATGTTGGCGACATCAGCAATATCGCCTGTCCGCTCGAAGCTGATCTGCGGCGCATCCTCGGCCAGCGTCGCGGTGAGCAGCAGGTTGCCGTAACAGGCCTGGTTGCGTCCCGTCGCCCCACAGACACTTTCGACGGACTTCAGCGCGTCGGTGACGAAGGCCGGGCAGTCTTCCTGCGCCAGCACAGCCGGGGCGAGGGTCAATAAGAGCAGCAGCAGCCATAAACGTGAGCGCATTACAACTCCTGTTAAATCTCAATCACGAACAGCACGACGATATGCGGCACAAGGCGCTGTTTTCGGGCGGGCTAATCACGAGCCATTTCCATCCGGTTGTGGTTCCAATGGGCTTTCGATCCGCACTCTTTTGACATTCATCTGTATCGCGCTCAATTCTTTCTCCAACGCCTTGATGATGAATTGCACCTGTTGGTAGGCGTGGCTACGCGGTGATGCATTAGCATCGCCACACGCACGCGCAAGGTCGAGTGCCTGAGCAAGCACACGGTCACGCGCACGAGCCAAGGCATCGTCAAAGGCCTGTTTGGCGATGGCGCGGTCACGCACATGGGAAAGATCGAGAGAAAAAGCGCTCTGAAGGGTGCTTGAAAGATGGACCAGGGCAAGGTGGT
Source organism: Anaerolineae bacterium (assembly GCA_016788625.1). GTDB lineage: Bacteria > Chloroflexota > Anaerolineae > Aggregatilineales > Phototrophicaceae > CFX2. The sequence goes on along the minus strand of JAEUQX010000266.1, from coordinate 11,127 downwards.
AATCACGGTCAATGGCGCGGATGTTGGTAGTGACAAGGGCGGACGCTGCTACCTGGTGTAACAATAGCAGGCGTTCACGTTCATCCTGAATGGTGTCCCAGAAGTCGAGCGCCTGCTGCTCCTCGCCTGCGTCAATCAGCCGGACGAGTTTGGCATAGAAATCCCCAGTCACTGCCATCGCCTCTTCGCCTTATGGTACTGTCCGTCGGAGGGCGAACAAGCTGTTCGCCCCTACAAACCCACCCGCGACAATCATCCACTGTGCGTGCTATGAAACGCCCGCCTGTGTATACGGTGTGATCAACGGGAGGATATACGCGCTGTGCGCTAATCCTCCCCTACATCATTCCTCTGTGCTGCTCTGTGCCTCTGCGGTAAATTCTTCTCTTTTGTCTTCCAGCTATCGACTAAAAGCTAACGACTACCGACTGCTCCTACTTGCTCCCCGCCTTCACCGTGTCGTAGATCTTGCGGTAAATCTCCTGGATGGTGAACGGGCGGCCTTTGACCTTCGGGAACGAGACGATGTTGCTCAGGCCGAACGTGCCGCGCAGGTACAGCGCCAACTGCCCCATGTTCAGTTCCGGCACGAGGATCGTCTGGTAGCGGTCGAGGATGCTCTCCAGGTCGCGCGGCAGCGGATTGAGATGCCGCAGGTGCGTGTGCGCCACCTTCAGCCCGGCGGACTGCGCGCGCTCGACGGCGGAACGCGCCGCGCCGAACGTGCTGCCCCAGGTGACCACGAGCGCCGCGCCGTACTTCGGCCCATAGACCTGCTGCGGCGGGATAACCTCCTGCAAGCGCTGTACCTTCTCCGCGCGGTCATTGACCATCGCCCAGTGATGTTCTGGGTCATACGAGACGTTGCCTGTCACTGGCGCTTTCGAAAGGCCGCCGATGCGGTGTTCCAGCCCCGCCGTGCCCGGCAGCGCCCAGGGACGCCCCAGCGTCTCGATGTCGCGCACATAGGGTTTGAAGGTCTCGGCGTCCGCGCTGGTCGGGTGTTCGACCACGATGGGCGCGATGCTGTCCGGGTCGGGGATGTTCCAGGGTTCGGCGCTGTTCGCCAGGTAGCCATCGGAGAGGATCACGACGGGCGTCATGGCGCGCACGGCAAAACGGAACGCCTCGATGGCCGCGTCGAAGCACTCGGCAGGCGTGGCCGGGGCGATCACCGGGATGGGCGACTCGCCGTTGCGCCCGTAGAGCACTTGCAGCAGGTCGCTCTGTTCGACCTTCGTGGGCATCCCCGTGCTGGGGCCGCCGCGCTGCACGTTGATGATCACCATCGGCAGTTCCAGCACCAGCGCCAGGTTCATCGCCTCGCTCTTGAGGGCGATGCCGGGGCCGCTGCTGGCCGTCACCGCGAACGCGCCGCCGAACGCCGCGCCGATGATCGACCCCATCGCTGCGATCTCATCCTCAGCCTGGAATGTGCGCACGTCGAACTGCTTGAGTACCGCCAGATTGTGCAGAATGTCGCTGGCCGGGGTGATCGGGTAGCCGCCGAAGAACAGCGGTTTTCCTGCCTTCTGCGCCGCCGTCACCAGGCCGAGCGCGATGGCTTCATTGCCTGTGATCTTGCGATACGTGCCGGGCGCGAGCTTGGCCGGGCGGATGCGATAGCGCGTCTGGAAGCTTTCGATCGTATCCCCGTAGAAATAACCCGCCTGCATCGCCTTGAGGTTGGCTTCCGCGATGGCAGGTTTCTTGCCGAACTTCTGGTCAATCCACTGCGTCGTGGTGTCCATTGGGCGGTCGTACATCCAGAACGCCAGGCCGAGTGCGAAGAAGTTCTGGCAGCGGTCAATCTCTTTCGACGACAGACCTGCGATGCCCTCCAGCGCCTTGCGGTTGAGCATCGTGATCGGGATTCTATGCACAACGTAGCCGTCCAGCGAACCATCTTCCAGCGGGTTGCTCGTGTAGTGCGCTTTCTTCAGGTTGGACTGGTTGAAGTTATCAGTATTGATGATCAGCGTACCGCCCGGTTCCAGGTCTTTCAGGTTAGCCGCCAGCGCCGCCGGGTTCATGGCAACCAGCACGGCAGGGGCATCGCCTGGAGTCAGCACGTCACGGCTGGAGAGATTGACCTGAAAGCCGGAGACTCCGGCCAGCGTGCCTGCCGGGGCGCGAATTTCCGCCGGGAAGTCCGGGAAGGTGCTGACATCGTTGCCATAGGCGGCGGAAGCGTCGGTGAACTGCGTTCCCGTGAGCTGCATCCCGTCGCCGGAGTCGCCCGCGAAACGGATGATCACACTTTCGATTTCTTCAAACGTCATCGGGGGATTGAGTTCAACGTCGGTCATTATCTACCTTTCTTGTCAACAATGGGGTCTATTCGGGGTTGCTGAATCCAAGTCCCCTCTCCACATGGGAGAGGGGATTAAGGGGTGAGGTTCTTAGCCCGTGATCACAGGTACGTCAGCGATATTGCCCTCAACGATTCGCAGGAAACCAGACGCCGCCCAGCCTTCCGTGCCTTTCCAGATCACGCGGTACCAGTCGCCGCCAGCGGTTTGCCCTGTCACGGCTACCGCGCCGCCCCAGGTGATGCGCCCGATCTGTGCCGAGTAGATATTCGGTTGTGCCCGCAGCCGCAGCGTGGCGAAGGACTGTGCCACTACGCCGGTCGCCGCTGCCGGGTTGCCCCCCAGCACGAAATCGCTGATGACGGGCGCGTTGAACTCGTTGGTGTTGATGAACAGGTAGTAACCCAACGCCCAGCCCTGGTAGCCGCTCAGTTGCAGCAGGAACCAGCGCGCATCGGCATCACGCCCGACCACCTGATAGGTCTGCCCGCGCAGTACGGAACCGACGCGCTCCGAGAAGATCGACGGCGCGGCGCGGATGTTCAGCACAGGCGCGCGGATGACCGTCGCCGAGATCGCGCCTGCCGGGATCGAGGGCAACGAGGTGGGCGGGATGGCCGATGGTGTCGGGCTGGGGCCTGCGGTGGGAACGACGGCCGCGCCGCCGAACACCCAGTTGAATTGCAGGATCGCCTGATCGATACCCTCGAAGTACTCGACGGTGATACTGTGCGGCCCAGCGGTCATCGTCCGGGTGAAGGTATCGGTCGTCAGCGCACGGCCCACGAAGCGATCCAATACGACCGCGCCGTCGATGAACACACGGATGCCGTCATCCGAGGATGCGGTGAACGTATAGTTGCCCGCATTGAAGTTCTGTGTCGAGGTGAACCGCGCGGAGAAATTGTCAGTGGGCATTCCCGCCACTGCCACGCCGTTGATGATTGGCACCCCGGTACCCCAGTTGAAGTTCAGCCCGTTGATGCCCGCGACGGAGACTGCCGTGCCGGACAGGTTATTGGTCGGAAAGAAGGTGCCTGTCCAATTGACGCCAAATTCCTGCGCATTCGTCTGGTTGGATGCAGCGCCGAACAACAGCGCCAATGCCGCAATCAACAGAACGGAGAAGATACGTCTGCTCATCTGAAAACCTCCACAGCACTCATCGCCGGATTGGGATGCGATGATGTCTTTCCAAGTATAGCGTGAAGTCGCGATCTGCACAGATGACCCCGGTGGGGGTTCAGTCCGACGTGGTCTGGTCACAGACCTCCGATTGCGCTACCATGTTCGCATACACGCGGGAAAGGTCTGTATGCCTCCGAAACCCACATCGCTGGCAGTCGTCGCCCCCTTCTACAACGAGGCAGGCTTGATTGAGCGTTTCTATCAAGTGCTGTGTGCGGCGCTCGACCCGCTGGCGCTCAATTGCACATTCGTGTTTGTGGATGATGGCAGCAGCGATACTACCTTGCAGGAACTCAACCAGCTTGCCGACGCTGATCCGCGCGTCAGCGTGCTGTCGTTGACGCGCAACTTCGGTCATCAGGTCGCGCTGACAGCAGGGTTGGATTATGCCGACGCCGATGTTGTTGTTACGATGGACAGCGACCTCCAGCACCCGCCATCTGCTATCCCGGAGATGCTGCGCGTCTATGAAAGCGGCGTCGATGTCGTCTATGGCGTGCGCAAGAACGAAGATAATCGTGGTTTCATCAAGCAGCTGACGGCCAAGCTGTTCTACCGTCTGCTGCGGCGCTTTACCCATGTGGATATCATCGGCGGCGCGATGGACTTCCGTCTGATGTCACGTCGCGCTGTCGCTGCACTGCGGCAGATGCCGGAGCGCCATCGCTTCCTGCGCGGCATGGTGCCCTGGATGGGCTTTTCATTTCAAACGCTGGCCTATGACGAGCAGCAGCGCGTCGCCGGGCAGTCGAAGTACACCTGGCGCAAGATGCTGCGGCTGGCACGGCACGGCTTCTTTTCCTTCTCGACAGCAGCGCTGGACATCATCACGCTGCTGGGCATCTTCATGGCAGGCGCAGCGCTGCTCTATCTGGTCTATGCGCTGTTGGCGTGGGTCTTCGTCGGGCGGGTTGTGCCCGGCTGGACATCGGTGATCACAGTTGTGCTTATTGTCAGCGGCGTGCAGCTCATCTCTATTGGCATCCTGGCGCAGTATATCGGCATGATCTTTGAACAGGTGAAGGGTCGTCCGCTTTATTTTCTCAAGCAGGAACGACTCGCGCAGCAGAGCGCCGATCATCCCGTGAGGCAGCATGAAGTCGAACATAGATAAACCTGCCGCGCTGGCACACGACCGCCTGGCCGAGCAGTTCGATGCGCTGATGAATCCTTATGACATTCAGCGCCGCTTACAGGTGTTGGTCGGCGAATTTCTTGGCGCGCTTGATCTGCGTGGTGTGCTGGCGCTCGACGCGGGCAGCGGCACAGGGCGAGGCACGGCGGTGTTGGTCGAACGCGGCGCGCAGGTAATTGCCGTCGATATTGGTCCGAATCTGCTGCGTTATACCCGCCAGCGAGCGCCCTGTGCGCCAGCGGTCAGCAGCATCCTGGAGCTGCCGTTCGCGGCCAACACCTTCGATGTGGTCTTCTCCAGCGAGGTGATCGAACATACGCCCGACCCGGCAGCGGCGCTGCGCGAGCTGTACCGCGTGTTGAAGCCGGGTGGGCATCTGGTGCTGTCCACGCCGGGGTGGCTGTGGCAGTGGCCGGTGCGCTTCGCCTCGTCCGTCGGTCTGCGCCCTTACGATGGCCTGGAAAACTTCATCCCGTCGCGCGTCGTGCGGCGTACCCTGGCGGCGGAAGGGGCGCGAATCATCGAGCATCGTGGCATTCATCTCCTGCCGTTCCAGATCAAGCCGCTGCACCCGCTGCTGCGCGTCGTTGATCGCTACGGCGCTGCCCTCCTGCCTGTCATGATTAACCAATGCATACACTGCGTCAAACCCTCATGAAACCCTGTCCGATCTGTCAGACTGCCAGCGGGTTACGTCGTTTGTGGGACAGCAGTATTATCCGCTGCCCGGACTGCGGCCTGGCCTATGTAGACCCACAGCCGAGTTTCGCTGAACTCGAAAAGATTTACGCCGACGCCGAATACTTTCACGGGCAGTTCTACACCGATTACATCGGCGACAAAGCCATTGCCCAGGCCAATTTTCAACAGCGCATCGACGCACTGCGGGGCTATCAACCCGGTGGGCGGCTGTTCGAGGCAGGCTGCGCTTACGGTTTCTTCCTGGAACTTGCGCAACAGTACTGGACGGTCGAAGGCATTGATCTGGCTGGGGATGCCATACGCTATGCGCAGGAGACGCTCAAGCTTAACGTGCAGCGTGGTGATTTCGAGAGTCATCCACCTGCCCGCGAGAGCTTCGAGGTGGTCGCGTTGTGGGATACGATTGAGCATCTCTACGACCCGGTGCTTGCTGTGCGGCGCAGCGCCGAGGCCCTTCGACCGGGCGGCGTGCTGGCGCTGACGACGGGTGACATTGACGGCTGGCTGCCCCGGCTGCGCGGCAAGAACTGGCGCTTGATCATCCCGCAGCATCTGTTCTATTTTTCGCGCCGTTCGATCACGCGCCTGTTGGAAAACCACGGACTGGAAGTTGTGCATTATTCACATGTTGGCTACAGCCGCAGCCTGCGCCAGATTGCCGAAGCGCTCACCTGGCGACATCCCGACAGCCGCTGGCGCGCGCTGCTGCAGCGGCAGATCAATCGGCTGCCGTTTGTGGATCGCCCGTTGTTTCTCAATCTGTACGACATCATGTTCGTGATCGCGCGAAAGAAGCCTGTGCATGAGTAGAACTGCGACTGCGCCGATCCTGGTTCTGCTGTTCGGGGTGATCCTGACGGTGCTCGGCGCACTGGCGGCCTCGGCACAGTTCGACGTGCAGGCGTTCGGGTCGCTGGTCGCGGGCGTGCTGCTGATCGCCCTGGGTGGCGGCGCATGGACTGCTGAGCGCGCAGGGGCACAAGCCGATCTTCCCGATGCTCTTTGGCATCCCCTTGGGCGGGCGCTGCTCATTGCTGCCGTCTGCCTGTTCGTTCTGCTCGCCGTAAGTCTTGCGCAGCTTCCAAATTCGATTGATCGCTTCGTCGGCGTTGGCGACCGCACCCCAACTGAGGCCGGCGCGCTGCATCCCGGCGCGCTGCTGCTGCTGGGGCTTGCGGTTGTGTTGATCTGGGTGACGCTGGAGTATCAGGACGCGTTGCGGCGCGTGGTGGGGCTGGCTGCGCGCAGTTACGCACGGGGTGGGCGCTGGCTGCAAGCACTGCTCGTGGCACTGCTGCTGGGCATCTGTGCCTTCAACGCCGCACAAGTGCTCTCCATGCCATTCTTGCCGCAGGGCTTATGGGATGAGGAGGCCGAGGTCTGGCGCGGCACAAAAGAGCAATTGTTGATCACGGCGCTGGACGGCCAGAAGCAGGCGGGGTGTCTGCTCTGTACGCCCGATCGCCAGCCGCTGGAGAATGTCTCGAAGGGTGACGACATCGGCCTGTTCTTCCTTTTCGGCGTGGCGAGCGCCAGCGGGTTGGGCTTCGAGCCATCGCTGCTCGGTTACCGTCTGTTCATCGCGCTTAGTGTAGGGCTAGCGATGTCCAGCGCCGGGATGATTGTGACTGCTGGGTTCCGTTCTGCTTTAGCGGGGCTGATCTTTGTCATCGTCGTCACGTTTTTTGGCGATCTGGTGCGCTACGAGAGCATCCTGATCACCGCGTATTGGACGCCTGCTGTCGCTGGTTTGCTGACGGGCGCGCTCACGCTGGCGTTCCTGGCGCGCCTGGAACAACACGCTCTGACGTGGCGCTTCGTGCTGGTGGGTTTTGCGCTGTGGGGGTTGGTGGCCGGCCTGGGGTATATCACGCGCTCGTCGGCGGGCTATGTGACGCTCCTCTCGGCGCTGCTCGTTTGGGGCTGGCTGCTGCTGCGCGCGCGCCGGCGGCAGGTGCTGCTGCTGCCCGTGCCGCTGCTGATCGGTTTCATCGTTCCGGTTTTGGCGCTGCAATCGGCGCTGAGCTGGCGCATGACGCACTATCAGCTTTCCGAAGTCGTGCCGAACACTATGACCAGTCACGCCTTTTCGCACGGCGTCCTGCTGGGATATGGCTATGTCACCAATGACTGGGACATCGTCTGGAATGATGCGATTGGGCGCAATCTGGCGTTGAGCGTATGTCCGGGCGCGCAGTACCTTGGCCCAGAGTACTACGACTGCATTCGCACAGTAGTGTTTGACATTACGCTGCGGGATCCGCTCCTGCTGCTGCGCAACCTGGTGGCGAAAGGGGAGTCAATCATCCAGTCTCTGTTCAGCCACGTCAGCGTCGCCTACTTCCTGCCTGTTTGCTTTGTGCTGCTGCGCCGTCGCTGGGAATATCTGCTCTTTGCCGCGCTGTTGCTACTGCAAACGGTGCCCAGCCTGTTGAGTGTGCCTTATTTCGCCTATTTACAGGGCACTGCTGAGATTCTATTGGCGTTCTTTGCGCTCGCCATCATTCGTACCGCGATTACTTTGCGCGATGCTGACGCATTTCCGGCGGGCGGCTGATCTTCCTGGGCGTGTGGGCACGGAACGCCCCTGCAACGGCTGGGCACATTCGCGCGTATAATACAAATAGACGGATTATGTCTTCGAGGAAGGGACGACGATGCCACTTTTATTCGTGCCACCCGATAGTCAAAATCCAATCGGTCGCCCCGTTGGCCCGGTGATCGCTGGTGCAGTGGTTGCCATCGTGCTGGGGCTGGCCTTGATGCTGCGTTCGCCTGCCGCAGCCATCCTGTCCGTTATCATTATCGTGACCCTGATTGGCGTAGGTGCGATCATCTACACGGTCACAGCAGCACAGGCGCGCGGCAACCAGGACAAACCCAAACGCAGCCAACCGGGCATGGACATGTACTCGATGATCGACCGCATGATGGACGAACTCGACCCGGACGAACTGGATTATCTGCGCCGTCGGCTGGATGACCGCAGTGGGGCAGCAGACAACGATCTGGTCGAGTCGGTTAACGACCTGCTGGATGAGCGGGAAGAACAACGCAGGCAGTAGTAACCATTGGTGCGAGTTCCAAATTGAGCGGGGATTTTCGTGGGGACGGGATATATCCCATCCCTACTTCTCAGCCCTCGGCCAGGATGCGCGTGATTTGCTCAAGGTGCGTTACGTCGTGCATCCCCACTTGCAGCGCGGCGTCCGTCATCGTGAAGTGCCCGCGCTCCGGGTGAACACCCGCACGTTCCCAGCCTTCCGGCGTCAGTTCCTTAAAGAACTTCACCGTTTCCGCGCGCGACTCGCGCAGTTCGGTCAGCACCGCGCTCAACGTCTGCCCATTGTAATTCCGCTCGATAGCCAGCGCCTCGTGATCATAACGTATCAACTGAGGCGTTTCTTCATTCAGGATGCGGATTGCCCGCCCCCGAAAGAAACCGTCAAAATCGCGGAGGTGGCAGAGGACTTCCAGCACCGTCCAACCTTTGTCTCCGTCGTTACGGTCGCGCAGTGTGGTAGCCTGCTGCTGCGAGACGCCCTGGGCGATATGATCGAGGGTTTTGGCGGTGTTCTGCATCAGTGATATGGAACGCTTGCGAATATCGGCCAGATTGTCGTCCATGCTGTCCTCAATGTGAGTTGCGGTGGAAATAATATGGTGGCAGCAAATCGACGTTATTGGTCATCCATGCTGTCGAGGATTTGACGCCGCGTTCGGTCGAATTCTTCCTGGGTGATCAGGTTGGCGTCGCGCGCTTCCTGGAGCTGCTTGAGCCGCGAGACGAGGTCACCGCGCCCGGCTATCGACTGCATCTGCGCCGCACTGGCTTGGAAATCGCCGAAAAACTGCTTAAGGATGCCGCTGACCTCCGGCGGGATGTCGGCGGTTGTGGCCTGCTGGCCGTTGATGAAGACCGTCGCGCCCTGGTCGCCCGTCTGGAAGGTCTTGGTCACGACCAGTGGGGTGCGGCCTGAAGACGGCTGCGGCGCGAGCGGATCTGTGCTCAGGCCAAAACCCTCAAAGATCTGCTGTGCTGCTCGTCTTGATCTGCTCTGTGCAAACGAGATGATGCCTGCGAGGAACAGGATCAGGCCGAGAACGAATGGCACGGCGAACATACCCGCTTTGACCATGAACGCCTGGGGCGTCACATCGCGGCGTTCGCCCTCGCGCCCGATGCAGTAGGCGAAGAACTCTCGCCCTCGCGAATTTCCCGTCGCGCTTGTTGCGACCATGCGTCCCAGTTCCTCCTGATAGGTTTCGCCTGTATTGCAGACCAGCGATTGGCTGAGCGCGGTCGTTGGGGCGGAATTGTTCAGACTGGCGATGAGCGCGCCAATTGCGAATATGTCCAGAAGCGTGCCCAGGATGATCAGGATGCGTGCCATACGGCCATACCCTCATGAGTAGAACTAAGTGATGATGGCAGTATAGGGCAGCGTGCCGCGTTTTGGCAACGGGACTTCCTTGTGAATTCACGGGCGCCAAACGACTGAACATGCGCTGTTAGCTTCGGCGTCCAGATGTGTGCAAAGCGCACGCAGATTCGCTACACTTGACACATTGACGACGCATCTTCCCACAATCCATTATGGACGAACCGCATATGCGTATCCAGCGCAACTCATCCCGGCTCTCGTTTCGTCGCCAGCGCCGCAGGCGGACAGGCTGTTTCTCGCTGGCAGTGCTGCTGGGGGTGTTGGTTGGCGCGGCGGCACTTTCGATAAACTGGCTGGGTGCGCGGCTGCACTTCAACGCTCCCGGCGAATCGGATGCGCTCAGCGCTGCGCAGGGGGCTTTCGAACGCGGCGACCTGGATGGGGCGATCAGTCACGCCCGGCTGGCGCTGGAGGCTAACCCGGATAACGAAGCGGCGCTGCTGCTGCTGGCGCGCGCGTTGGTTTACCGCAGCTATACCGACTACAACCGTGCGATTGACCGCCAGCTTGCGCTAGAAGTCACCAGCGCCGCACTGGCAAATAACCCGGCCAGCGCCAATTTGCTGGCAATCCATGCTTACGCGCTGCAAGCTGCCGGGCAGCCGCTGGAGGCCGCGCGTATCGCCGAACAGGCGCTCGACCGTGACGCGGACAACACGCTGGCACGCATCGCCCTCGGCCTCTCGTATGCCAGCGTCGGCAGCTTTGAGATCGCGCTGCGCGAGAGTCAGCAGGCGTCGCAAGGCGACGGATGGCAGATTGAGAGTCAGCGCGCCATCGCCATCAGTTCCAGCGACCTGGGTGATTACCAGGGGGCGATCAAAGCGATTGACCGCGCCTTAGGGCTGAACCGCCACCTGCTTCCACTGTACTTCGAGCGGGCGCTCTACGCGCTGCAAATCGGTGACACCGGGGCGGCCACCGCTGCTTACTATCAGGTGCTCACGTATGACCCGGATAACGTCAAGGTACGGCTGCGGCTGTGCGAACTCTCCAGCCTGCTGCGTGAGCGCGACACGGCGCTGCGCTACTGCGAGGAAGTGACTGATCTCGCACCGAGCTGGTCAGACGGTTGGTATCAACTGGGGATGGAATACTTTTTGCAGGGCAGCTTCGCCCAGGCGCGCGACGCACTGCACCGCTGCTCCACGCTCCAGGTGATGCAGAATGTGCCTGTCAGCGAGCGGCGGTTCGAGTGCTGGTATTTGCAGGGGCAGGCGGCGGAGATCATCGGGGACTGCCCGAACCTGCTGGCGACCTACAACGAGTACCGCGCGATGACGGCGGACGCGACCATTCCGCAGCGCTGGACGTACCCGCCGGAAGGCCCGCCGGGGTGCGGGGG
>JAEUQX010000647.1 GCA_016788625.1 Anaerolineae bacterium | reverse complement strand
GCCAGAAAGAACACGATCAGATAGACCACCAGCATTTGCAGGGTGATCAGCACCAGTTTTTGCAGGGCGCTCATACGGCTGCTGGCAGCACGCAGGTCGTAGAAATCGTTGGCGCTCGCCAGGATCAGCCACAGCCCGATCAGGACGGGGAACCAGTAGGCGCGCGGCCAGATGAACCCCAGATCGAACGGGTTGCGCGCTACCGCTGCCCAGATGCCCAGCGCGATCAGCACCGCCAGCGAGACGGCCAGCACGTCACCGAGCATGAGCAGCACGCGCCGCTCGGAAATACGAAGCTGCGGACGTTTATGATTTGGAGAAGGCGAAAACAACATAGATCACCTTTGCCCTCACCCTACGCTCGCTTGGTCGCTCGCAGCCTTCTCCATGAGGGAGAAGGACTTTGAAATACACTGCTCGTTTAATTCCCCTTGCCTTGAGGGAGAGGGGCGAGGGTGAGGGCAAAAACAGGAGCGAGTACGAAACATCGTTAAATCATTCCGGATTCTGAGAACGAAACAAGGCCAGCGTGATGATCAGCGCGACCAGGGTGATCAGCGCGCCTGGCCAGGACCACCAGGGGCTGTATTCGAACGCGATGCTCTGTGCCCCGGCGCTGACCGGGACGGCGCGCATGTTGATGTTGGCCGTCTGCACAGGCTGACCGTTCACTGTCCAGCCGGGATACGGGGTATCGGCCACAATCAGCCAACCATCACGCGCGGCTTCAAGCTGCACGGTCAGGCTGTTCCCCGCGTCAACAATCGCCGTCACGCTGCCCGCTGTTTCATCATCCGGCGCGGGGCACTCGCCTTCGCCCACCAGATGTGCCTGCCGCGTGGGGTCCCAGGCCGGGTCGAGCAGCGCGGCTGTCAGCGAGGCCTCGTCTGTGTGCCAGCACACTGAACCCACCAGCCAGGCGCGCTGCCCGGCGTTGTTGAGCGCGATACGCTGCCCGTCCGCCGTATATATGTGCGTCACACCCGCCGCCCGCAGCAGCGTTTCGCCCGCAGTCGGGTTCGCCTCGATCAGCGCGAGGTACTGGCTGTATGAGCCGATCAGCAGCGGGTCGAAATTGTTCAGCAGCGCGGCGCGGTCGAGCAGGTTGAGATTCTCCAGCCCACTGGCGCGGAAAGCCGTTTGTTCATCGACGGCGACGCGATAATCGTCAAATTGCAGGTAGCGCGTGAAGGTCTCGCGCTCAGCCAGTTCACCCGGCCAGTAGCCGCGCTCTGACGAGTCGCCAGCTTGCGGCAGGCGCGTATAGAACGAGGCGTTCACAGTCGGGTTCAGCCCCTGCGCCGCGTAGACCAGATCGCCCGCCAGCACCAGCCAGGCAGCCAATGTCCACAGGCGATAGCGGCGGCCTGTTGTGATCTCTGGCTGTGTCAGTGTCAGCACGCCCGCCAGCGCGCCCAGGATGCCTGTCACCGTCACCGCGCGCATGATAGCCTGTACACCCTCGTTATCCAGCGTATCGGGCGGCAGGAAGCGCGGCGCGCCCAATGCCAGCAGCGCTGCCCCGACGCAGCCCGCCGTCACCAGCCGCGTCCAGAAGAACAGCCATTTGCCATGTCCCCACGCGCCCACGCCGATGCCCGCCAGCACGCTCAGCCCGGCGACCGTCCACAGATGCCAGCGCACGGGCGCTTGAAACAGACCAAAAGTCGGCACATTTTCGTAGAGGAATGGAAAAATCGGCGTGTTCTTACCGAGCGCCAGCACGAAAGCCACGACGACGATCAGCAGCCAGAACGACGCACTCATGAAATATGCCGGACGTTCGCGCCGCCGCAGCCGCCCCCACGCCCAACTCAGCGCCGCTGCCAGCGCGGAGACCAGCGGAATCAACCCAACATATACGGCGTCCTCGAAGAATGCGCCTTTGGTGGCGTAGCTGCCGTCGCCAGGATTGCCAAAGAAGTTGGGCGAAAGCAGGTTGAGCGTTCGCGCTGGGCCGTAGCTGAAGTTCATCGCGAAGTCGTAATCGACACCTGTCGAGCGCTGTGACGAGCGCAGCAGTTCCGCCGTCGGCAGGAGCTGCGCCGCCGCGATGCCCGCGCCCAACGCCAAGCCGCCTAGCACCAACGCCAGCCGCCGCCAGTTGAACGGACGATGCACGCCCGTCCACCACGCGCTGAACAAGCCAACCAGCAGCAGGCTGTACCAGGTCGTCTGCGCGTGCCCGGCCAGCAGTTGCAGCCCGGCAAACAGGCCGAGCCAGCCTATGTCCTGTCGTTTACTGCGCGTCAGCACGCCAAGTGCTGCCCACAACAGCCAGGGCAGCCACGCCGCCGCCGTGATCGTCGGATACGTACCGAGCCGCGCGACGAGGTAGCTGGTCATGCCGAAGGCCAATGCGCTGATGCCACGTCCCAGGTCAGGCAGGCCGAGCCTACCTGTGAAGGCCCACATACCCCAACCCGCGATGAACAGGTGAAGCGCCGCCGTGACGCTCATCTGCCAGGGCAGCGGCAGAACCAGCCCCAGCCAGTTGAGCGGGTAGAGCAGGGCGCTCTGGTAGTTCGCCAGCAGCGGCGCGCCCGCCCCATTCAGACTGTTCCACAGCGGCAGATGTCCCTGGCGCAGCAGATCGAAGGCGTAGTCGCGCCAGGGCACGAATTGCAGTGCGGGCAGCCCCCAGAAGAAAACCTCGCCCAGCAGCAGTCGGTAAAAGGCGAACAACAGCGCGCCGCCCAACACGAGCAGCGCCACACGCGGGAAGCCTCGGTCAGTCATGTACAGTTACGCTCGTTTCCTGAACAGAAAAAGCAGCCCCAAGCACATCACCCATCCTATACCCGAAACCAGATAGCTGATGCTGGTGATTTGGTTAAGGCGCGCGACGGCCGCCGCATCCGGCAGCCCCGGCCAGTCCGGCGGCCAATCGGGCAGTGTCGCCGCCGGGTCACGCGGCTGATAATCCAGGTTGCGGTGGATCGAGATGCCGCTGACCACATCGACCAGTTCCAGGCGCGGATGGTCAATCACATACGCGGCCACAACATGGCTGACCAACCACTGCGCCAGAACTGCCGTGTCAATTCGTGCGTTACGGTTGGCGCGCTCAACCTCCTGCTCACTGCTGATGCCCGTGAGCGACGGCAGCACAGGGTCATAACCCGCGCTGACCACCCCGCTGCCCGCCTCAACCGCGCGCACAATTCCGCTCAATTGGAACGGGTCAACGCCGCCGAACAGCCGCAACCCATAGGCCTCCGCGACCTGCTGCTCCACGCTGTACGTGGGCGAGAAGACGCGGTCAGCATCCAGTTCAACCAGCCGTTCGGCCAGCGGGCGATGTGGGTTCAGCCACTCATCCTCGCCGCGCCAGTCCAGCAGGTTGATGCCCGTCCAGCCCAGGTCAGCCGCCAGCACGCCGAGTAACAGCAGCCTGGCAGCATTCGCCCGCAGCCTGCCGCTGAAGATCGCCAGCAGCGCGCCACCCACTGCCAGCCCAAAGACCAGCGCGCTCGCCCCAATCGAATCCGGCAGCGGCAGCACCAGCAGCGCGAACGCTCCGACCACCGCCGTCAGCCCCATCCACGCCGCCACCATTAGGCGCAGGCGTGATCTGCTGCGATCTTCGCCGCCCGATTCTTGCGAGTCTCTGCGGTAGATGCGCTCCAACAACACATGCACGCCGTATCCCGCTAGCGCAGGCACGAGCAGCGCGACGATCAGCCACGCCCGCGACGGCACGCGGAACCACAGCAGCCCCGGCACGAGCTGCGTCAGCGCCGGCCACAGGAAAGCATTCGCGCCCATCGCGTAGAGCGCCGCCAGCAGCAGCGCCGCCGCGAGCAGGATACGTTGTCGCCTCGGCAGCGCGGCCAACCCAACCCACGCCAGCGTGAGCGTCATCAGCCCCAGATAAGTCAGCGTCTCCGGGCCGCCGCGATGCGCGGGCAAAATCAGGCCGAGGAAATGCGTAAGTTCCAGCGGGAACACTCCCGCCTCCGCTGCCGAGAGAGTCGCCCTGCTGAGATAAGGCTGCCACAGCACCAGCGGTACGAACAGCGCGATGGTCAGCACCATCGTGACAGGCAGTGCCCGGGCAAGACCAAACAGTCCAACTGGGCTAATGTGATGGACACCTGTAGGGACACCGCAGTGCCGTGTCCGCCTGGCGTTCTCAAGTTGCTGGGATACGAGCAACGCCCGCCGCGTCCACATCAGATAGAAGGCATACACGCCCGCGCTGATGAACGCGAACAATGCCACGCGCACATCCGCCAGGGCGCACAACGCTGCCACCATACCGAATTGCAGGGAGAAAATGATCCCTTGGGTATGACCGTTATCCTGTTTGGAAGCCCTCTCTCCTTGCGGAAAGAGGGTGTGGGGGTGAAATTCTGCACGGCGCAGCAGAACCACAATTCCCAGCATCAGCCACGGCCACCATGCCAGCGCGTACAGCACATCCAGATGCCCCGCCGCCAGATGCCCCAACAGGCGCGGCGCCAGCGCATAGGCCAATGCGCCGAACGCCGCCGCCTCATCGCGCAGCGCCAACGCGCGCAGCCAACGCCACATGCCCGCTCCGGCGATCAGCAGATGCAGGGCAATCAATACATCCAGATGCAATGCGGGCGGCAGCAGCAGCGCCAGCCACTGCGGCGGATAGGCCGTCTTATTGAGGGGATTAGCGGCGAAAGGCTGCCCTGCCATCGTCGTTTCGCGCCAGAGCGGGAACTCGCCGCGCAGCAGCGATTGGCGCAGGAACAGCGCGTTCGGCCAATGCGCGGTGACCGAATCCGAATAGCGCGTTTCGCCCTGCGCATAGGGCAGCGCACCGGGGCGCAGACCGCTGAACAGCAGCAGCGCCGCTCCCAGCACGATCAGCGCCAGCTTAAGGCGCATAGACGGTGACGGTGCCGAGCGTCAGAACCGGGGTCAGTTCATCCGTACAGGGCGTACTGCCAAGCGCCGTTTCCTGCGGGCCAATGATGACCCAGCGCACATTGTACTTGCTCAGCAGCGCGCGACAGTCGTCGGCGTTCTCCCCGGCGAACCAATCGCGCACCTGTGCGTCCTTCGCCTGGGCGGCGACCGTCTCAAAGGGATGGCCGTAAACCACACGCAATCCCGTCCAGCCTGGCACCCAGATGCTCACTTCTTCGGAGGCCAGGACAGCGCCGTCCGTGCCTGCGCTACCCTTCAGCCACTGCATAGCCAGCGCGTAATCGCGTTTGAGGAAGGGGCCGGGCGTCACATTCAGATTCGAAATCAGGATCAGCACAGAGCTGAAGACCATCAACGGCACAGCGGCGACCAGTAAGCGATAACGCCAGCGGCGGCTGATACGCTCGAACCAGAAGGATTCCAGCGCGCGCGTTGCGAAGTAGGCAATCGGGATCATCAGACCGACGGAAAAACGACGCTGAACATTGCTTGGGAAATAAATCGCCAGCACGATCATGATCAGCCACAGCAGCACGAAGCGATCCCCGTCCTGCTCGAAGTGCCGCAGCGCACGCCAGATACCAGGCAGCGCCATCAAGAGGGGCAGTCCCAGCCCCAGCACCAACACCAGCGGCGGCGGCGCGGGCGTGATGTTCTGCTGATTCCAACTCGCGGCGACGGGATTGTAGGTCACGACCGCGGCGTAATAGACGGCCAGCGGCAGCGCGGGCAGCCCGACGACCAGCATCCAGCGCATTTCGCGAATGGCGATTCGCCGTTCCTGAACGTAGATCGCCAAGACATAGACGACCAGGGCGGCGCCCATCGGCAGCAGTGCCTGGGGATACAGCAGCGCCAGAAAGAAACTCAGCGCGCCAGCTATTAACCCGCCGTTGCTCACGTTGGGGTCTTCATTGAAGCCGGGGCGGAAGGCGGTGATGAGGACGCCGACGATCAGGGCGATGCAGGCAAAAGCCAGCGGGAAATGCACATTCACCAGACTGCTGTAAAAAGGAAACATCTCTGGAATTGTCAAATCAGGAAAGGTTGTATTTCCGGTCAGCGGCGCGAACAGCCAGCCAAAACCCGCACCAATCGCCACCACCGTGAAGAAGATGCGGCGGGGACGCAGGCGATGCGGCCAGATCGTCGCCGCCAGATAGTACAGCGCCACATACATGATCAGCGAAAAAGTCACCCGCGCTACATGGAAGATGGCGATGGGCGAAAGACCGATCACGCGCGCCAGATGCCCCAGGGCAGGATAAATCACCTGAATCAGGATCGGTGCATGGGATTCGGTGGTGTGGCGAAACTCGATCATCCACATACCCTCGACGCCTTGCAGCATCTTGGCGAGGTATGTCGCGCCATCACGATAGTTGTTCAACATCCCCATGAACTGCCAGTGATCAGCCGCAGCGCCACTGAAGGCGACCCAAAGGAACGGCATAAAGGCCAACAGCAGGAGCAGCCCGCTGAACAAAATCACCCAGCGCCATTCGCCCGGCGTAACGTGAATGGTATCCCGTAATGCTTGCATATCGTCTGCCTTTGCTAAGCAAGGTTGCTGCGCGGTCGCGGCGCGTTATACTAACTACGTACACAATAAGGCAATTTATGCCGCGCATCATTAAGGCATTACTCCTGTTGAATTGTACTCCTACTCACAAATGATGCCAGCACGAGCAAAAACCTATGAGCATGAGCCAACCCGAAGCGCTTTTCCGTCTGCAAGAGATCGAGCTGAATATCCTGGGGCATCAGAAACGGCTGAAGGAAATCACCGCCGCGCTGGGCGATAACCAGGCTGTCGCCACCGCGCAGGAGGCTTACAGCGACGCTCAGAACTATCTCAAGCCGCTGCAGCAGCGCGCGCGCCAGCTTGACCACGAAATGCAGTCTAACGCCGAGAAGATCCGCACGACCAACGACCAGCTTTACAGCGGGCGGGTGCGTAACCCCAAAGAACTCCAGGATATGCAGAATGAAATCGCCGCGCTCACCCGCCGCAATGCAGAACTGGAGGAAACCCTGCTGGAAGTGATGGTCGCGGTCGAAGAAGCGGAAACCAGGCTCAAGAGCGCAGAGACCCATCTGAACGAGGCACAGCAGTCTGCAACAGGAGAACACGCCGACCTGCTGGACGAGCAGCGCCGTTTGCAGAGCGAGAACCGCGCGCTGCTGCAAAAGCGCGAAGCCGCGCTCCAGGATGTGACGCCAGATAACCTCAAGCTTTATAACGGAATGCGCCCGCGCAAGAGTAACCAGCCTGTCGCGATGCTGGTCAACCAGAGCTGCTCGTTCTGCCGTGTCGAACAAGATCTGTCGATCATCAGTGAAGCCCGCAAAGGTCAAAAGTTAACGTACTGCCTGAGCTGTGGGCGTATACTGGTATACAGGAGCGGCTGAACGTGGAGGGCAAAGCATGGGTTTTGATGTTGAGAACTTCGGCATGGGGCTGCTGGCTGGTTGGGCCAGCGCGTATGGCGTCTACCGTGCACGCCATCTGATCAAACGCGGGCTGAACTCGCTTTCGCAGCAGGCCAGCAGCGCGCAAAGTTACGCCACACAGTCCGCTGATCGTCGCTACATCAACGCCGTGGTGCAGTTGGCGCAGACCAGCCATCTCGCCGGGCGTTTTGTCCATCTGAGCCAGATCATCGTCGAGCCGCGCTTTCTGCCCGCGCCGACGCTGGCCGCCCCGCTCGATGAAGATGCCGAGCCGAGCGTCTTCGACATTGTGCCGCATATTGTCGATCATCCATACCTCAGCGCGCCCTACAACCTGCCAACCTTCTCAATTGACGATTTGGGCGCGGGCGAACGCCGCCTGGCGCTGCTCGGCGGGTTGGGCAGCGGGCGAACGACCGCGCTGTTTGCCATCCTGCTGCGCGCGCTGGGAGAGCTGGAATTCCGCAAACTGCCGGACAAGGTGCAGCAGCGCCTGGACGCCGAAGAAGCCGCGCTGGACGAGAAGCAGCGGGCGGTGCGCGTGCGCGAACGGCTGATCATCGAACAAAAAGCCAAAGAAAAGTTGGCCGAGGAAAAAGGTGTCTCCTTCGAATCCGCCGACACCAGCGACAGGCTGCCACTGTTCAACCGTCTGATGCCCGTCTATCTGCACCTGGCCGACCTCAACACAGGTGACGCCGAATTCGGTAGTGAGATCGACCCGGCAGAGCCGCTCGTGCGCGCCGTGCAGCGCCAGTTGGGCCGCGTGGCTGCCAGCACTGTGCCCGCCAACCTCTACCGCCGCCTGGGCGAAGGGCAGGCGCTGCTGCTGATCGATGGCCTGGACGACCTGCCGGAGGCCGAACGCCCACGCCATCTCGCCTGGCTGCAAGCGCTGCTGCGCGAGTATGGCGATAACTTTTTCATCGTCGCTGGCCCGGCGGTGGGCTATGGCGCGCTGACCGCCCGGTTGGGCTTGACGCCCATCTTCATGCGTCCCTGGTCAGAAAACGATGTGCAGTTAGCCGCTGAAGGATGGGCGCAGGCCTGGCCGAAGATCGCCGGAACACGCCGAGCCCCCGCCGCTCCGCCTGACTCAAACGTGGTTGCTGCTGTGCGCGCCAATGCTCGCGCCCTCTCGCCGCTCGACCTGACGCTGAAAATCTGGGCGCACTACGCCAATGACGCCGACGATCCTGGCTTTGAAGGTTACCTGCGCGCATTCGTCGTCCGTCACCTCTCTGCCGATCAGTCGTTCGGGCTGCTGCTGCCGCAGTTGACTGCCGCCGGCGCTTTACAGCTTGACGAGGGCTGTGTAACCGCCGCACGACTGGCAGGCAGCGCCATGCCAGTATCGGCTGATGATGAACCGGATATGGAAGCGGAGCCAGCCGCGAAAAAAGAGACCGATAACGCACAGATCAAACTGCTCAATGGCCTGCACCGCGCCGGACTGCTGACGCGCTGGACAGGTGGGCGCTACCAGTTCCGCCACCCAGCCATTGCCGCCTATCTCGCCAGCCTGTCCTTCCAGAACGAACCTGAGCGTCTGCTGGCCAAAGCTGCGCTGCCCGCCTGGCGGCAGGCCATCGCCTATGCCGCGCTGCATCAACCGATGGATGAACTGGTGCGCATACGGCTGAATGCCCCACCGGATATTGCGCAGTTCAACGCCCTGGAGATCGCTCATTGGCTGCCCTTTGCCAGCGCCGATGCCCCTTGGCGCGCGGGTTATATCAAGCACATTGCCACACTGATGGCCGCGCCGACACAGTATCCGCTCGTGCGCGAACGAGCAGCGGCAGCGATGGTCACGACACGCGACCCCGGCGTGGTTGGTTTCTTACGCAATGTTCTGCGCGCGCGCAGTCCGCACCTGCGACGGTTGGCCTGCCTCACCCTGGGCGCGGTCGGCAGCGACGATGCCACATCAGAGATCATCTCATTACTGAGCGATGACGACGGTAGTGTCAAGCTGGCGGCGGCGCTGGCGCTCGGCGCGCTGCGGAGCGAAGAATCGCTCGTCGGGCTGGTGGAAGCCTTCACCGAGGGTGAAGACATCACCCGGCAGGCTATCGCGGAAACCTTCGCGGATATCCCGGAAGAAGGGCTACCGATCCTTTACGACGCTATCCATGACGAGGATATGATGCTGCGGCGGGCGGCGGTGCTGGGGCTGCGGCGGATTGATGCGCCCTGGGCGTTCATCGCCATCTACAGCGCGTTCCTGGAAGATGAACAGTGGTATGTGCGCTCAGCGGCACAGTTGGCGTTTCAGGAGAAACAGTCCGGTCGCCGCGCATCTCCACGCAGCTACCCACCCGCCGAGTCGCTGGACTGGCTGGCGCAGTGGGCTACAAGCCGGGGCGAAAACGTCCCGCCCGGCGCAGGTGCGGAAGGGATACTGCTCAAAGCGCTGCAAGAGGGCGATCAGCAGATCAAAGTGTACGCGGCGGATAATCTGGCGCACCTGGGCGTCGTGGCAACCACCAAGCCGCTCTACAGCGCGCTGCGTGACCGCCAGGCCGATGTGCGCGAGGCAGCA
Organism: Anaerolineae bacterium; assembly: GCA_016788625.1. Classification (GTDB taxonomy): domain Bacteria; phylum Chloroflexota; class Anaerolineae; order Aggregatilineales; family Phototrophicaceae; genus CFX2. The sequence continues at coordinate 607 of JAEUQX010000647.1, read as the reverse complement.
CACCGGGCGCTGAGCACGCTGCAATTGCAGATCGGCCAACCGCTGCCGGGGTGATTGGGTCGGGTCAAAGAAGTGATGAGCAATGCGCTCAGCAAGGCAGTAACCACGCAACACGTCTTGTGTGGTTGTAGTTCGTAACCAATGGTGCGAGGTCAAAATCAGGCGGAGGCGGGCGTAGGGATGGTCTGTATTCCGTCGTTACAGACCCACTGCTGACCTTGTAGAACCTGGATCACGCGCTTTTGATTTCTAGTTCCCAGCGTCCGGCAGCTGCTCGTTCTCCGCGTCGCAGGGCAGCACGCGGTCGAAATCGCTGTGGAAGATGAACTCCTGCTCGCCAGCGGCTATGACAATGCGGTAGCCATCGACGACACCGGGCGTATAGACCTCGCCGGGGAGGGGGCAGCCCAGACTGCTATCCGGCCAGGCGTAAGCCATGACCTCGACCACGCGCACGCGGCGGGCTGGCAGGTTGAGTTCCTGCGCGATGCGGCGCTGCGCCAGCGCGGCTAACTCGGCTGCGACCGGGTCGCTCTCCGCCAGCGAATCCAACGTGGTATCCCCTTCTGCAGCGGGCGTGGGCGTACCCGCGACCAGATCGCCGGGG
>JAEUQX010000216.1 GCA_016788625.1 Anaerolineae bacterium | reverse complement strand
TTCACCTATTTCGCCGCGCTGCATCAGAACATTCTGCAATACACCCGCTCCGGCTCTGCTCCTGGCCGTTTGGCGGGCGGCGGCGAAGTCGCTGTAGCCATCATCTTCTCGCATGACTGCGTGAAGCTCCAGCTTGAGGGTTTCCAGGACATCGTTGTCAATACCTTCCCGCAAGAAGGCACGGGCTACGAGATCGGCGGCATGGCAATTCTGGCGAATGCTCCCGAAATGGACGCCGCCAAGATGTGGTATGAATGGGCGCTGACGGCAGACGCACAGGCGATTGCCCAGACGGTCAACTCGCTGCAACTGCCCACCAACCCGGAGACGCCTGTCTCGGAACTCTCGGTTAATCTGGAAGATGTGCTGCTGGTTGAGTACAACTTCGCAGCGGCAGGCGCGAACCGTACTGCGCTGGTAGAACGCTTCGACGCCGAGATCGCTCCTACGCCAGTCGATTAATAGTAGTACTGTATCTCAGGGGGACGTTCGACCAGAACGCCCCCTCTTTTTTATAGGAAATCCTCATTGTCTTACTTACAACGAGCCTTCAAAGACTTTCGCCGTACTTTTGGCGATCCGGTGCTGGCGATTGGGTTGATCATCGCCTTACTGTTCGTATTCATCACCATCCTGCTGCCGATTTTCTCGATGATCAGCACGGGGGCTTCCGGTGAGGGGCTGGAGAATCTCCAGCGTTTCATCACCGAACCGGTTTACCTGAATATCGTCCGCAATACGATTGTGATGGGTTTATCCGTCGCGTTCGTCGGTACGCTGATCGGGTTCCTCTTCGCCTATGTACAGGTGAAAGTCAAAGTTCCTTTCAAGGGATTCATGCACTTCATCGCCTTAGTCCCGATCATCTCCCCACCTTTCGCCCTTGCCAGCGCGATTATCCTGCTGTTTGGGCGTAATGGCTTGATCACTGGGGGCATCTTCAACACTCGCTGCTTATGGGGCGAGGGACGCGGTTGTAACGACATATACGGTCTGGACGGGTTGACGCTGGTTCTGGCACTGTCCTTGTTCACGGTCGCGTATATGAATCTGAAAGGGATGCTGGAGGCGTTGGACCCGGCGCTGGATGAGGCTGCGACGAACCTGGGCGCAAGTAAATGGCACATCTTCCGCACCGTCACTGTGCCGATGCTGGTGCCCGGCCTGGCGGGGTCGTTCCTGCTGCTGTTCGTGGAAGCTATCGCTGATTTGGGTAATCCGCTGGTGCTGGGCGGTAACTACGAAGTGTTGGCGACGCGCATTTACGTCTCGATTGTTGGTCTGTTTGATACCAATGCGGCGGCGGCACTCTCGATTGTGCTGCTTGTCCCATCGCTGACGGTGTTCATCGTGCAGCGCTATTGGATTAGCCGGGCTTCAGTGGTTTCGGTGACGGGTAAACCGACGGGCAAACCGCAGCAAATTGAACATCCTCTTGTTCGCTGGGGACTCTTCGCGGTCGTTATGGCCGTTTGTTTGCTCATCATCGCCATTTACGGCACGATATTCGTCGGCGCATTCACCGAAGTGCTGGGCGTCAACAACGCTTTCACGCTCTCACACTTCGATTTCGTGATCAACGGTTATGGCTCGGAAGCCATGACGGATACCACCGTTCTCTCAGCGATCTCGACGCCGATTGCCGGGCTGCTAGGTATATTCATCGCCTTTCTGGTGGTCAGAAAGCCGTTCCCAGGGCGCGGCGCGCTCGATTTCGCCACTATGCTGGGCATCGCGTTGCCCGGAACCATTCTTGGCATCGGCTACCTGGTCGTGTTTAATAACCCGATTGAACTGACCATCTCAATAGGGGAGACGCCGCTCGTCATCCCACTGATACCTAAGTTGACGGGCGGGCGGGCCGTGTTTGGCGGCGCGCTGGCGATCATTCTGGTGTATATCGTTCGCAGCGTCCCGGCGGCGCTGCGTTCGGGTGTTTCGCTGCTTTCGCAGATTGACCCCGCGATTGAAGAGGCTTCGACCAGCCTGGGTGCGAACAATGCGCAGACGTTCCGGCGCATTACGCTGCCGCTGATTCGGCCTGCTTTCTTATCCGGTCTGATGTATGCCTTCGCGCGTTCGATGACGACGATCTCTGCAATTGTGTTCCTGACAACTCCCCAAACGAAGATTATGACCGCGCAAATCCTGAATGAAGTCGAGAACGGTCGATTTGGGAACGCCTTCGCTTACTGTGTGATTTTGATCCTGATCGTTCTGTTCTCAATTGCTGTGCTCACCATTCTGGTAGGTGGCTCCAGTGCATCAACGCGCGGCTTACAAGGGGGACGCTAATGAATAGTACAACAAGCCTGCGCTTGGAATCGGTCGTCAAGAAGTTTCCACAGCGTGAGGGCAGCGGCGAGGTTGCTGCTGTTGATGATGTGTCGCTGGATATCCAGAAGGGAGAGTTTATCACGCTCCTGGGGCCATCTGGCTGTGGCAAGACGACCACACTCCGTTTGATCGCCGGATTTGAATCGCCAACAGGGGGCAGGATTTTCCTGGAAGGCAAGGACATCACGCTGCAGCCGCCGAACAAGCGCGATATGGCGATGGTGTTTCAAAGTTATGCGCTGTTCCCGCACATGAGCGTCTTTGATAACGTGGCGTATGGGTTGCAAATCAAGCGCCTTTCGCGCGGTGACATTGAGCAGAAAGTCCGCGCTACGCTTGATCTGATGGGGCTGGGGACTTTGGC
>JAEUQX010000214.1 GCA_016788625.1 Anaerolineae bacterium | reverse complement strand
AAATAGGCATCGTCGAAGCCGTAGTAATCCTCGCCCATGAAGATGTGCCCGCTCATCTCGCCACCCAGCGGCGCGCGCAGTTCGGCCATCTTGTCCTTGATCAGCGAATGACCGCTGATCCACATCACCGGTTTGCCACCTGCCTGCGCCACCGCGTCGAACAACACCTGGCTGCTCAACACGTCCGCGACGACATACGATCCCGGCTGCCGCTGGAGCAGGTCACGCGCCAGCAGCGCCAGCACCCGGTCAGCGACGATCACCTGCCCGCGCTCATCAACCACGCCCATACGGTCGGCGTCACCGTCGAAAGCGATGCCCACATCCGCGCCGAGTTCGCGCACTTTCTCGCTCAGCCAGCGCATGTTCTCCGGCTGCTGCGGGTCAGGTTGATGGTTGGGGTAGGTGCCGTCGGGTTGGCAGAACACGCACTCCAGCACCTCATGCCCCCAGCGCTTGAATAACGCCGGAGCGAACAGCCCGCCCGTTCCGTTGCCCGCGTCAATGACCACCTTAAGCGAACGTTTCATCGGGATGCGCTCGGCGATGTCCTGCACATAGCGGCTGTAGACGCCCTGGTCAACATCGCCCTTGCCATCGCCATACGCGAATTGGTCGCGTTCAATGATGATCCGCACAACATCAAGCTGTGCGCCGAAGACATTGCGCCCTCTGATGCTCAGCTTGAAGCCGTTCTGATCCGGCGCAAGGTGGCTGCCCGTGACCATCAGCCCGGCGGCATCACGCTGCACGGCCGCCCAATACACAACCGGCGTCGAGACCATGCCCAGGTCGATTACCGTGCAGCCGCTGGCGCGCGCCCCGGCGATGGCCGCTTCGGCCAGTTCGTACGATGTGGTGCGGTTGTCGCGCCCGATGACCAGCGTATCTTTCTCGTCCACACGCTGGGCATAGGTGGCAAAGCCGTGCCCGATCAGCCGCGCCGCCTCGCGCGTGATCACAGCGTCGTCGCCGACCGCCTTGCCGCGAATGTCGTAGCGCTTGAATATCTTGGGGTTGATCGCCGCCATCGTCCTAGCCCTCGTCTTCGACCACAATTTCCTGTTTGACATAGATGCGCTGTCCGTCGCGCACGTCGTGGCGCACATGCGTGCCCGGCCCAACCTGCGCGCGCTCGCCGATCTTGACGCCCGGCATCGTCATGGCATCGACTGCGATGAACGCGCCCTGCCCGACGATGGCGCCCAGTTTGTCACGCCCGGTGTTGAGCTTCTGCCCCTTAACCACGCTGGAGACCAACCCGTGATCGATACGCAGATTGGCCGTCGTGCAGCCCGCCGAGAAATTGACGCGCGGCGCGAAGATCGAGTCCAGGACGCGGCAGGCGTGCATTCCGCAGCCATCGGCCACGTAGCTGCGCGCGATCTCGGTGGTGAAGCCGACCTCGCAGCGATCCAGCACCATCGACTGGCGCACCAGCGCGTTGTTGCCCACAATCGTCCCTGCACCAATGTACGCGGGGCCAACGACCGCCGCGCCGGGGAAGACTTTGGCGTTCTCACCAATGACCACATCGCCAACCAACACGGCCGTCTTGGCGATGAAGGCACTCTCCGCAACCTGCTGCCCCTTGATCTGCCCCAGGAAATAGCCCATCACGTCCAGCGTGTGCCAGGGGAACTTGAGCGCGCTCCAATGCCCCTTATAGGGAATGGCCTTGTAAACGCGCGTCTTCATCAGCGCATCCATCGCGCGTTCGTAGTGGTCGTCAGATGAGATGTCCTTGGCATATTCCGCGCGCAGGGCATCGAAAAGCGCTGCTGAGTCCGGGTGAATATGGGCGACGACATTGACAAGCTTGCTGGGGCGGTTCTCCGCGCCGGGCTTCTCCACCATGCCGCTGATGCGTCCCGCGCCATCGACAATCAGATAGCCGCCAGGGAAATACTCCTCCATCTCGTAGCCCGTCAGGTAGGTGCTGGTCGGGTCGGCCTGGAAGGCGGCCAGCAGGTCGCGCGGCAGCGACTCATCCACCACATCATGCACCTGGTTGATGAAAATCGCGCCGGGAGTGAGCGCGGGTTCGGCGCGCAGCAGTGCATCGCCCATGCCCTTCGGCTCTGGCTGCACGACGACCTGCACGCGCAGGCCGGGGATAGCGCTTGTCATGCTGCTGATGTCGGCCTGGTTGTCCGGATTACCGACGATGACGACCTCGCTGTAGCCGAGCGACTGATAGCGGCGAAGCTGTGTAATGAGCAGCGGTTCCGCGCCAAAACGCAGCAGCGATTTCTCCCGCAGCGGCCACATGCGCGAAGATGCGCCGCCCGCGAGGATGATGAGCGTCGGGGTTTGTGCCATGTTTGTTCCTTTCGATGTTGGTTTGATTGTACCAAGCATTGTAGGGCTACGGGATATAGAGCGTGGCGAGTTCGAAGGCGCGATTGGGAAGGCCGTCGACAGGGATCAGCCGCTCATTCGTGCGCCAGTCGTAGACCGCGACGGTGAGGGTATACGGGCCGGACGTGAGCGCCGCAGGGATGGGCAGCGCGCGGCTGTCCGGAGTCCATTGGTTGAGCGGCAGCAGCAGCGCCGGGATGCGCCCCTGGTCAAAGCCGCCATCCTGCTGGCTGACGACTGTGCCGCCTGCATCAACGAGATACACGCCGACGGAGTAATCCGCGTCCGGCTGACGCAGCGCACGCCACCACAGGTCGAGATGCAGGGCCGTGCCGGGTGTGGCGTTGAGTGCGTCGGGCAGGCGCACACCCAGTTCAATCTGGTCGCCAAATGTCGTGCGCGGCGCGTCCGGCAGGCGCTGGTAGAACTCCGCGACGAGGACGCCGAGGACGTGCTTGCGGGTCATCTGCATCCCGGCGGGCAGAGCGGCGCGTGCTTGCGGGCGCACTTCCCAGTTAGCATCGATCAGCCAGATACGGTCATTCTCTGTTGGTGTGTCCAGCCACGCATTTAACCGCGTGAGCGTGATTGGCGCGGGCAGGCGTTGGTCGAGGTAGTAGGGCAGGCTGTACGGTTCGCCGTTCAGGACGAACAGATCATCGGGGCGGGCGTCATTGCTGATCGCCCCGGCCAGCGAACGCCAATCGGGCGTGATGAACGGCCAGAACGTGTCATAACGCGCGATGCCCAGCACGATGAAGGCCAGCACGATTAGCGGCGCGATGAAGCGTCCAAATGGCAGTCGCGCCGCCCAGGCCAGCCCCGCGCCCATCAGCGCGTACAGCCCGGCCAGCGTGAAGATCATGTTGCGTTCGATGAACCACGAGAAACGCAGGTTAAGCAGCAGGCTCAGCGTCAGCGGCAGAGTGAGCCACAGGAGCATCAGTAACGCCCCGGGGCGCGCCCGTCGCCTTTGCCACACCGCAATGATTCCCATCAGAGACAGCAGGCCGCCGAGCAGGTAATCTCCATTCCAGATGCGGTCGAGGTAGGCGCGCAGGTTGAGCAGCAGGTCACGGCTGACGTAGCCCAGGCCGCTCCCCGCGCCGCCGAACTGTGCCAGAATCGCGGGCAGCCAGGGCAGAAACAGCAGCCCACCCACGATGAGCGCCGCCCACACACGCAGCGTATCCCGGCGCGGCAGCACCAGCAGCGCGTGCAGCCCAACGACGAGCGCCATCCACACCCCGAAGTAATGCGTATACAGCAGCGCGGCCTGCAATACGGCGATGATGATCAGGGGGAGATTATCTCGGGCTGCTGTGCGTCTCTGTGGTGAATTCTTGTGTTTTGCGTCGCTCACATAGCGCAGGTACACCACCGCCAGCGCCGCGCTGAGGGCGAAGAACAGCGTATAATGCCGCGCGATGCGGGCGAAGTAGATCAGGAACAGCGACCCCGCGGCCAGCACGAGCGCATACAAGGCGGCTCGTCGTCCGTAAGTATCCACCGTCAGCCGGTACGTCCACGCCAGGCCGACCAGCGCGCACAGGCCAGCCAGCCAGCGCAGCGCGATCTCGCCGTCACCGGTGAAGCGCGTGTAGAACCAGCCGAGCAGGAAATAGAGCGGCGGATGTACCCCGCGCTCGGTGGCGAACGTCCACACTGACGGCAGATCACCGCGCACGGCGAGCGCCATCCAGCTCTCGTCTTCCCAGAAGCTAACGCGCCCTGCACCGATCAGGTAGAGCGCGGCAGCGAGCAGCAGCACAGCAGCGGCGGCGAACAATGCCAGCCGGGCGGACGACGAGTGTAATGTCATGAGCGACAGTGCTTGTCGTTAGCCCGCCGCCCAGCTTTCCTCGATGCTCTCCCACTGAATGGTCAGGGTTTCTTCGATCAGTTCGCCGGAGCCGGTGTTGAATTCAGAGTAGGCAACTTCGCTGATCCAGGCATTGCTGGCCGTCCAGCGGCGCGTCTCCACGCCGTCATCAATCGCGATCACGGCGATGGTGCGCGTGGGGCGCACAATGTCGGCTTTGGCGGCCTGGGTTTCGCGCAGCCAGCGGTTGAAGGGCAGGTTCGAGTCGCGCTGCACCATCTTGACGATCTTGAATGGCTCCTTGATCTCTTTCAGGCTGGTGGTGGTTCTGATGTCCAGCTTGAAGGAAACCAACCCGGTCACTTTGAAGATACCGCTGGCACGTTCGCCATCGATTTCGACTGCGAACTCGTTGGCGGAAAGGCTGTCAATCGCGCGCGTGCCGCTCACCTGAAGCGAGAGTTGATCGCTCATCCGATGCTCCTATCTCAATGTGCTGTAAAGTTTCCAAGAGTATAACTGCGGCGTGCGTGGAATGACAAACCGCCTGATGTGAGGGGGGCACACCAGGCGGTTTGTTGAGGGAGGGCTTGTCTATAGGGACCGGTGACGCCAATCTTCCAATCCCACTTGCCCGCGAACCTGATTACAACACAACTTGCACCACTTCGGAGGAATGAGCACAACCCAATCTCCAGGTTCGCATGACACTTAAGTTAGGGTCATTTTGTAAAGAGCAGGTGAGTTATGCATTAAACCGCAATGAGAGCGCTGCTGCTCATCCGCCTGGCTGGCCGACGGGCGCGATCAGCGTGCCGGGCAGCGGAGTTGCCCCACCCAGCGGCGTGGCCAGCGCGCAAAGCGTCTGCGCGTTGGTCAGCTTGGCGTTCACGGTCGCGTCTTGCACGAGCGCCAGTGCGTTCTGATACTGCGCCGCTGCCGGGCAGAACTCGAACTGCGCGGCCCAGGCGTCGCCGTATCCGGTGTACTGCTGCACCAGCAGTTGGCGCACATCGCGGTAATTCGGCTGCTCGTTGTAGACCTGCTGCAATGAACGAATGGTCGTTGCGAAATCCATCCCCAGCGTGTTGAAGGCCTCCAGGTACAGCCCGGCAATGTAGCTCTCGTAAGCCAGTTCACTGGCATCGCCGAATTCGCGCGCGCGGTCGGTCAGGCGTAGTGCCTCGGCAAGATCGCCCGTTGTTCCGAAGCGGAATAATTGCAGCGCTTTGGCGTTCAGCGCCTGTGACATCAGGCTGCGAACCGCTGCTGTCTCGAAACTGCTGTCCGCCGCCAGGATGACATCGAGTGTCTCGATGGCTGCGTCCCAATCGCTCACGTTGACGGCCAGGCGCGACTCTTCCAACAGCGCGGGCAGGTCAAGCGCGACGCCGGGTGTGATGGCGATGGGCGCGCTGGTCGGCGTGCTGATGACCGTCGGTTGCGCCAGCACCGTCGGCATGGGTGTGGGGGTCGCGGTCGGCACGCTGGTCAGGTGGACGGCGGTGGCGGTTTGCATGATGTCGCCCAGGCCAGACACCGCTGGCGTGAGCGTTGCCAGGAACTGGATACGGGCGTTGAGCAGGAACTCGTTGCCGCTGGCGATGTCGCCGGGAATCAAGCTTAACTGCTGGCTGATGGCGGCATTCTGTGTCGCGAGGGCGTTGGCCTGGGCGATGCGCGTGCCCGCCGAGAATCCCGCGAAGCCTGCCAGCGCGATGATGGCGGCGGAGAGTGCCAGGATGAACAGACCAATGCAGCCCCAGAGAAAACAACCCGGCCCGCTGTTGACCGGTTCATCGTCCATCAACGGCGGTTCGACCATCGGACCCGCCGGAGGGGTTTGGAAGGGCGAGCGCGGTTGGGTATCGTCAGGCAGTGTCATGCAGTATCGTTCTCCCGATAGCGCTGCTGCGAGCGGGTGAGCAGCGTCGGCATTTAGGTCAAGCGGTAGGGGATTATAGTGGAGCGGAACGAGCGGAGTCTAGCGACGATTGCCCTACGCACGTCGCGAACGGTCGAGGGCGATGAGGATTCTGTTAACGAATCCCGATACGTATAGTTGCTGCTTGACAAGCCGACCGTCTGGACGGTATTATGCTGATTACATACCGTCTGGACGGTTTTAAGATGGATAAAGTGACGACTAAACAAACTGGGGCAGCGCAGACCCGCGAGCGGCTGGTCAATGCGGCCATACAATCGGTTCGCACAGGCGGCATCAGCGCGCTGACGCTGGATGGCGTCGCCAGAGAAGCGAACGTCAGCAAGGGCGGGCTGCTGCATCATTTCAAGTCCAAAGACGCCTTGATCGAAGCGATCTTGCAGCACCTGTTCATTCACTTCGAGGAACGTGTGGCCAGCTTTCTGGAAGGCGAGGAACAACGGGCGGGGCGCTGGATGCGGGCATACATCCGCGCCACCTTCGAGGATGAGCCTCTGCCGCTGGAACTGATCATCCTGCTGGCTTCCGCGCTGGAAGACCGGGCATTGCTGAAGCTGATTCAGGCCGATTTTATCCGGTGGCATGAACGGCTTCTGGCGGATGGCCTGCCCATTCCGCGCGCCACCATCATCCGTCAGGCGACGGACGCCTACTGGACAGAGCGGCTGTTGGGGCTTGGACCCAGGAATGAGGACGAGCGGCTGTTGATACGCGACGAACTGCTGCGCCTGACTGAAGCCGGGTAGGGCACAACCTGCCCGCGCAGATCATACCCTGATAAAACCACACATGTAATCACCCAGGAGAGGCCGTTATGACCTTGTCTTTGATGCTCTCACTCACCGGAATCGCGGTGGTGGACAGCCTGAATCCATCCCTGTTCATCGCGCAGTTTTACCTGCTTACGACGCCAAAGCCTGCTGCGCGCATCAGTGCCTACATTGCTGGGGTGTTGGTGGTGAATTTTTTCGGCGGACTCTTGGTGCTGGGCGGCGTGCGGACAGTTGTCGCCGAGTTCTTTAGCAGTATCAGTCCCGCCGTGCTGAGTGGTGGGCAGCTCGTATTGGGTGTTGTGCTGGTGATCTTTGGTCTGTGGTACTCGGCAGTGCCACAGCCGCAGGCCGAACCCAAGAAGCCGCGTTCTCTGCTGCCTGTCCACACCTTCCTGCTCGGCATGGTCGTGATGGTAAACGAACTGAGCACCGCGCTGCCATACTTCCTGGCGATTGAACGCATCGCTCAGGCGCAAATCGATGTCGCTACCAGTGTCGGCGCGCTGATCCTCTATAACGGCATCTTTGCGCTGCCCCTCTTTGGATTTCTTGCTTTGTTCCTGGCCTATCGCAGCCGCTTCACGCGGCAGATTGACGCGATCAATCGATGGATACAAAAATGGATGCCACGCTTGCTCAAGTATGGCGCGTTGATCCTGGGTTTGGTGTTGATAGCAGCTGCCGTGCAGATGTGGCTGGGGTAGTCACAGCGAGGAAGTGAGGGGCAGATGTTCCGCCCCTCAACGAACAATACCTTAGCCCTCCGGCGTGGCTTCTGGCATCGGCATCAGTTCTTCCGGCGTGACCATCACTGCGTCCGCCGGGGCGGTCGGCGCCGCGGTATCATTAATCCCCGCGATGTCCACCGTCAGATTGACATTCACCAGAATCGGCGGGATCGGCGTCGCATTGGTCGCCGTTGAACCGCCGAACAGGTCGATTGCCGCGTCCAGGTTGATGGCGATGCGATGGGCGAAACCGTCATCAGCGCCAATCCAGCGCGTCACCGTCACCGTACCCGTTGTGCTTTCCAGGATGACGGGCATCATCATGGCAAACTGGCCGGACATGCCGCTGCCGCTGCTGCCGCTCATCGCTTCGGCCAATACCGTGCCAAGCGCCGCCTGAACATCCTCGTCCTGCAGCAGCACGGCCAGATCGCCGCTGAACGCGAAGACGGCCATCGTTTGCCCGTCAACGCTTTCGTCCGCCAAACGCGACTGGCTGAGGAATCCCGGCGTCTGCAGCAGATCAACCAGGTTGATGTCGAAGACCCGAATCTCGTCCAGTTCCGCCGGGTTGGTCATCATCGTGCTGCCCATGCCCATCATCGACACGGCACCCTCGTGGTTGTCCATCATCGCATCGATGGGAGCGCCCTTCCAACCGCCCGTTTCCTGATCCTTGAGATAGAACACGCCATCCACGATGACGAAGCTCACATCGCCGGCACGATCTTCCTGGCCGCCGCCGCTGGCCTGTGAGTTGACATCAAAGGCCATGCTCACGCCCATGTAGGGTGTCTCGCCGTTGATCTGCTCGCGATTGACCACGAATGGGCCGCTGCCCTGTGACTGCGTGCTGCTGTCCAGTCCCATCCCGGGCACGACCGCATCGGCGCCGCTGATCGACTGGTTGAAGCTGAAGCTTTGCGTGAACGAATCCATATTGGCGATGTTGTTCAGCGCGGTAGTGACGATGGTGCAGTCGGCTTCCGAGAGGTTGAGGCAGTTGAAATCTGCGATGTCCTGCGCTGCTGCTGCGGGAACCAGCGCCGCGCTCAGAGCCAACAGGACGACCAAAATCAAAAGACGATACTTCATCCGATTCTCCTTCATGTTAAGCCACAGGCCATGACTGACGCAGATTGAAACAATGGCATCAGCATGAGCCTATCTATTTTATACGTAAAGTGGCGTGAAATGTCGCAAGATGCGGCTTTTCCGCGCGGTAGCTCTACGCTACACTTGGCTGTGGAGGAAGGTTTGTTATGCCTGATACGTTACGCCAGATCGCGCCGAATGTCTGGATTTATCCGCGCGATGAAGACCCTAACCGCACACAGCCCAACGTGGGTATCATCGTCACCGGGCAGCATACCGTCCTGGTGGATGCCGGGAACTGCCCCCGCCATGCGCGGCGCATCATGATCGCGCTGGACGACATCGAAGCGCCAGCGGTCAGCCATGTCATCTATACCCACAGCCATTGGGATCATGTCTTTGGCGCGATGGTCTTCGGCGCGCCCGTGATTGCCCACGAGACCTGCCGCCGCCAACTGCTGGAGACTGCGGCCAAACCCTGGAGTCATGCTTATGTGCAGGAGGAAATCCTGCGCTTTCCACAGCAGGAGGCCAGCTTACGGGCGATGGCGCGCGCGGTTGAGGACTGGCGCAACTTCCGCGTCGTGCTGCCGGAAGTGGTTTTCAGCAAGCAGATTCGGCTGTACCTGGATGACGTGCTGCTGGAAATCGAACACGTCGGCGGCGAACACGCGCCCGACTCGGTTATCGTTCGGCTGCCGAAGCAGCGTGTGTTGTTCACCGGGGACTGCTTCTACCCGCCACCGAGCTATCTGCGGAAACCGGATGATCACTTCGATTTCGGTATGATGCAGACGCTGCTGCGCGACGATATTGACTGGGTTATTGACGGGCACGGCGATCCCTATGACCGCGCGACCTTCAGCGCGCTGGCACAGGGAAAACTCAACCCGTGATACGTGTTATAATGAATATCTGGATGGGATGGACGGTCAATAGGAGATGGTTTGGTATGAGTGAGGCAGCCAATACCCCGCGCTGCGCCTATACCCGCTTGGATAATGGCATTCACGAATTCATCTTTTACGATACTTCCAAACAGGCGGTTGACGATTTCTTCCGTATTCTGGAAGGCGTCCTGACGCAGACGCCGCATACCGAGACCGCGCGTTACATCGTGGACATCACGAAGGGCGACAAAGAGGTTTCGCTGGTGGTGATGGTGCAGCGCTTCCGCCGCCTGGAGGCGCAGATTCCGCACCGGGCACGCGGACGCACTGTCGTGCTGCACAAGCCTGGCCTTATTCTGTCCTTCATCGATAGCTTTGTGCGCGCGCTGGCTCCCAGCCGCGATGTCACGCGTTTCTTTCCGGTTGCCGAGCGTGATGCGGCTATTGAGTGGCTGTTGGCCGAGTAATCATGCCCGCGACCTTCACCGCAACGTTTCAAATACGCCACTACGAGTGTGATGCCTATGGGCATCTGAACAACGCCAACTATGCGCGATACATGGAGGAGGCCGCGTTCGAAGCCTCAGCCTCTGTTGGCTATGACAAGGCGCGCTACGAGGCGCTGGGCTATATGTGGCTGGCGCATGAGACCGAGATCGAGTACCTGCGCCCGGTGAAGTATGGCGATACGCTCGCGGTCAAAACCTGGGTTGGTGATTTCCGGCGCGTGCGTTCGCGGCGCTTCTACGAGTTCCGCAAACCGGGCGAGGACGAACTGGTTGCCCGCGCCAGCACCGATTGGGTCTATCTGGAAACCAGCAGCGGACGCCCCAGCATCGTGCCGCCGGAGATGATCAGCGCCTTTGTGCCGGAAGGTATCGAAGGCCATACGCCGATGGCGCGTGAGCGTTTCCCCGCGCCGCCTCCGCCCCCGCCCGGCCTGTTCACCATGCGCCGCCGCGTCGAATGGCGCGATATTGACACGGCGCAGCACGTCAATAATGCGGTCTACTTCAACTACATCGAAGAGGCAGGCGTGCAGGTGTCGCGCGCGCACGGTTGGCCGATGGAACGGTCGATGGCGGCGGGTTTCGCGGTGATCGCGCGGCAGCACCACATTGAATATCGCATCCCGGCGCTGCTCGGTGACGAGCTGGAAATCGCCACTTGGGTTGCGCTGGATGGACGGGCGACGGCTAACCGCTTCTATACGATCAAACGCGTACAGGACGATGTGCTGCTGGCGCAGGCGCGCACCCGCTGGGTATGGGTCGATCTGCACACGCAGCGCCCAATCCGTATCCCGGCGGAGTTCATCAACGACTTTGCCGACAATATCGCGCACGCAGAACCGGAATGAACGAACCCAGCAACAGCATCGAACTGCTGCCCATGCTGCCGCTGATCGTCTTCTGCGGGCTGCGCGTGGCGGGCATCATCGTCGGCATCGGCGTGGCCTGGGTTGTTCGCAAGATGCTGCCGTTCGTCAACGCGATCACGGCGGCGATCTTCGCCGGTTATGCCGTCGGTTTCGTCGTGTTGTTCGCCGCGCTGCTGCGCCTGTTCCCGGAAATGCTCTGGTACGACGCCGCGACGATCAGCCTGGTCGTCACCGCTGGCATTGTCTTCCTCATCAGCCTGCTGATCAAACGCACGCTATACAGCCAGAAAGATACACTCGCGCGCGACCAGGGTTTTGCCGTGTTCGGCGAAGACCGCAAAGCCCGCCCCAAAGACCTGCACAAGCGCAAGCGCTAGATAGCTACCCCCATCTGCGCAATACCACATTTCTCATGATGCGGAGGCTTTGGCGCGGATGCGGGTCGAGTCCGTGAACGAGAAGAAGATCGCCAGGCCGAACTGAAGCGCCAGACTGAGCCACACACTGAGAAAGACCAATCCAAACGCAACACCATAGAGCAGGGGGCCATAGCGATACTGGTCGCTGATAGCCTGTGTCAGCCGTGTATCCACACTGGACGCGAGCAGGCGGTTCCCCAGTGCCGCGTGCCGCCACATCAGGTTGAAAAGGATCGCCACGACGATGCCTGTCCCCGCGTAGACCAGCCCGGCGACCTGCTGCCCGGCCGGGTCGAGCAGGTAATCGGCAAGCAGCGTCGTCGAGAAGTTGACGAAGGTGATGACCATCAGCAGCAGCGAGTTCAGGAACAGGAACAGGTTATCCACCCGGCGGATATAGCGGAACAGATTGTGGTGGTTGACCCACATAACGCCGATGACCAGGAAACTGAGGACATAGGCCAGGTAGGACGGCCACTGCTGTAACAGTAGTGTTGCCAGCGATTCGCCCGTCTCCCCGGGATGCGGCACGCGGATTTCCAGAATCAGCAGCGTGATCGCGATGGCGAAAACACCGTCGCTGAAGGCCTCGGTGCGTCCGGTTTCTTTGGCTTCGGTGGCCGCTTGCATCTCGCTCATGATAATCTCCTTGAGGATACACACGATGGAGAGACGAGATATAACCGATTCTCATATTGTAGGCACTGG
>JAEUQX010000193.1 GCA_016788625.1 Anaerolineae bacterium | reverse complement strand
TTTGCTGGCTTCGCGGCGCACCTCTACGTCTGCGTCGCCCAACGCGGCGATGAACAACCCCACGAAGCGCGTATCCGTTTGCTGCTGACGGCGCTGAACCATCTCGCTTTCCAACCGCAGTGCCTGAACGACCTGCGCGCGTACAGCGCCATCTGGGTCATCCACGAGCTTGAGCAGCGCCTCGACGGACTGGTCGCCGCTGGTGCGCTGTAATGCCGAGACGGCAGCGGCGCGTGCCAACGGGTTTGGATGGTTCAGCGCCGTGAGCAGCGCCTCGTATCCTGCTGTCCCCATGCGTCCCAGCTCATTCGCCGCCCGCCAACAGACTGGTCGCTCGCTGTCGTTCAACGCGGCGATGAGGAGCGGCAGAACTGTCGCCGAGTCGTGGGTAGCGAGCGCCGCGACTGCAAAGCCCCGCACGGTACTATTGGCGTGGTACAGCGCTTGCAGCTTTCGTTCTGCGCCTGCCGCGCCCAAGTGGTTGAATGCATGGAAGATGGCTTCGCAGACTCGGTGATCTGCGCCATCCAGCGCAGCATAGAGCGGTTCGACGGCACGCGGGTCGCCCAGTTTGCCCAGGGCATAGGCTGCTGAAATCCGCACCTCTTTGTCCGCATCAACCAGCGCGCCGACCAACGGATCAAAGGCGCGGGCGTCGCGCGTTTCGCCCAGTCCATAGGCGGCATCCGCGCGCACGAACGGCTGCTCATGCGCGAGCATCCCCAACAGCGCCGGGAATCCGTCCTCGCCCAGTTTCGCGAAGGCTGAGGCGAAGTGGCTGATCAGGAAATAGGCGCGCGCTTCGGGCGTATCTGGAATCGCAGTGCCGGGCATATCGCGCGGAAACTTTGCCGCTTCGACGATCACACTGTCCATCAGGGTGTGCAGCGGCTCGACGGCGCGGGGATCACCCAGTTTGCCCAAAGCATCAATAGCCATGCGGCGCTGGTTAGGGTCATTCAGTTGGGGGAGCAGATCATCGAGCGTTGGCATAGACAAAGTATAATTGAATTTGTGGGAGAAGGTTGTGAGTAGGGACAAGGTCTGCCTTGTCCGTCTGCGGGTCTATGGCATCTGATATACCTTTTGTAACGTCCAAACACATATTTCGCCAGCGCAAATCGCCCCGCCTTCAGGGATATGATTATTCTCAATCGGGCGCGTATTTTATTACCATCTGCACATCCAAACGTGCACACCTCTTTGGGCAGGTATTTAATGATGACGTCGTTTTGACGACTGCTGATGAAATTGCGTTTACATCCTGGCTTGATTTATCAAATCATCATCAGGAGATCGAGTTAGATGTGTTTGTCATCATGCCCAATCACATATATGGCATCGTTATTATCCTCGATCCTGATGTTTCAGCAGGATACGCCGATGCCATTTCTATGAAGCAGCAACCGAAAGCAGGAAGGCTGAGTGTTGTGATAGGGTCGTACAAATCGGCAGTTACCCGAAAAATTCACACCCTCGCTGGTCACAGCAACCAAACTGTATGGCAGTCGCGCTTTCATGACCATATCATTCGTGATGAACACAGTCTGAATATCCTGCGACAATATGTCCTCAGCAACCCCGCGTGCTGGAACGAAGACATGTTCTTCGGTGGCTAAGATGGACAAGGCAGGCCTTGTCCCTACACGAAGCACCAGGTACAGGTGACAACACCGTGACCTAAGGAATACTTTGAAATTTTGTCCACGTTACCATCACATTAGCCTGGCAAACAGCATGAAATGGCAGGCAGTGGCAATGTCCTCACTTCACGCTGGGCACCTGACACGGGTCGCCGGGCATGTAGTCGTCCAGCATCTCGCAGACATCCGGGAACAACTGCTCACGCGCTTCGGGATAATTGTCGGTCGGGAAGGGTACACCACCGGCGATGCCCGCGAAGAATATCGTGAAATAGGCGTTGTTCTGAACCATTTCCTGCTCGTAGAAATCGAGCACGGGCGGCAGCACGTAGCGGGGCTGGCTGTTAGGCACGTCCCAGGCGAACGTCATCCAGTTCTGTGTATCTACACTCAGGTAGTAGTCTGCAAAGCTGTGGAAATCTTCCACACACTGCTCATCACAGTTAGCCGGGTTGATGGTGAAGCCATCGGTGTAGACCAGCGGATTGATGCTATCACCCAACGGCGCAGGTATGATGTTCAGGCTCTGAAAAACCGGGCTTTGCGAGAGGATTTCATACAGCGCCTCGGAGAAGCCGATGTAGGCCAGGGCTTGCCCCTCCGCGAGCAGCCGCCCCGCCAATTCAGGATCGTTCTGGTAAGTCTCGCCCAGGCAGGCATTGCCGCCCTGGAAAGTACACTCTCCAAACAGTTCCGACATCTCCTGCACGATGGTGCTGTCAGGCGGGACATTCAGCGCGTTGGGAATGCTGTTAAACCCATTGTGGCCGACGTAGAAATCGACATAGAACACGGTCAGTGAGGTCTTGCCAAAAAACTCCCCCACCAGATTGTGATACTGTCCGGTTGGGTCGTATTGTTCCAGGATTACGGTCAGTTCGTCGGAACTCGAAATCGACATGACATCCAGTGGGCTGAAGAGGAACAGACTGCACACGCGCGACGGCACCGCGTACAGCACGCCTCCGTAGCTAGCGGCCTGGTTGGCAACCGGAAATGCACCGGGCGTCTGATAACTGGTGGTTTCGATCCAATCGTTATCGACCAGCGTTTGCAGCATCATCAGGTCGAGTTCGATCACCTGCGGATACGGCCCACTGGGGTCGGTGAACAGACTTTCCAGCGTAGGTACGTCGTAGGTGTTGTACTGCTGATCCATCGTCAGCACGAGATCAATGTCTGGATGAATACTCTCGAATTCCGATTCCAGGCGCGCTGTCAGCCCGGCGAATTTATCGCCGCCTGCGTCGGGAATATAGGGGTAGAGCATGACATGCAGTTGGCGCGTCTCCTGTGCGCGCAGCGCCAGCGGCAGCATACACAGGATGATGACGATCAAGGTCAGCAGGCGTTTCATGGACAGCGCTCCCTGTGGAAAGAAATGTGCAAAACGCAAAATAATGGTTAAGATAGAAAGCAATATTGACATAGGATGTCAGCATGAGCGACGTGTTTATCTCGTATTCGCGCAAAGATCAAGTGTTTGCTCGCCGACTCTTCGAGTCGCTCACGCAAGAACAGTTCGATTCATGGGCGGATTGGGACGACATCCCCTATAGTTCTGAATGGTGGCAGCAAATCCAACGCGGTATCGAAGCCGCCAACAACTTCGTCTGTATCTTATCCCCATCTTACATTGAATCCAAGATTTGTAACGACGAACTGGCGTATGCGCGGCAGCTCGGCAAACGCATCATTCCCGTTGTGCGCCGTGAGTTCATGCAAGGCGGGCAGTACCTGCCGGAAATTCGGGCGGAACTGTTCGGCAAACCCTGGTTGAACGTTCTCGACGAGAATGTTCGGGAAATTGGCAAGATCAACTACATCTTTTTCCGCAAGAAAAAGGGTTATGACTGCCAGTTCGACGAGGTGACGCGCAGGATCGTCAACCCCGACTGCGACGGAGTCGAGAGTGACGCCGACGACTTTGCCGCCAGTTTCAGCAATCTGTTGAACACGCTGCATGAAGACCCGCAGCATACCCAGCAGCATACTACCCTGCTGATACGCGCACAGGAATGGGAACAGGCTAACCGTCGCGCTGACAGGCTGCTGCACGGGAAAGACATCGCGGAGGCGCGGCAGTGGCTTGCCGAATGGATCCAGGATGAACAGCGCCGCAGCGCGGAGAATCCGCCTCGTGCGCCGAAGCAGCCCGTGCCCGCCGACCTGCACCGCCGTTACATCCACGCCAGCGTCGCCCGTCGAACCACCAGCCGCCTGTTGAGCATCGCCGCCGCCGTAATCATACTCGGCGTGATCAGCGCAGTCGTCGTCTTGCAACGCGGCGCGAGTCAGAACAGCATCCAGATACAGCAAACTGCGGCGGCCTCAACCCTGACCGCTGCCGTGAGCGCCCGCGACGACGAAACACAGGCCACCCTGACCACCTTCGCGCAGTCCAGCGCGGCGACGAATGCTGCCGTTGCGCTGGTGGTAGGCGAGGGGCTGGCGGAAGAAATCTTCGTCGTCAATACCGCGCAGCTTCCCGTCTATGGTGACGAAGATACCACATCCCCCGTCATCACTACCCTGATCATCGAAACCGCCATCGACCTGGCCGAACCGGTCGAAGCAGCGCGTCAAAAGTTTGGCCGTGAAGGAGACTGGATTGCGGTCGCCGTGCCAGCAATGGGGGGCATGGCGTTTGGACATGTGCAGGCACAGTTCATTAGCGCGCAGACTCGGCTGACGGATCGCGGCTTCGATGCATATGTGGGCACGCTGCGCCGCGTGAACCCGCCCAGCGGCTACTTCGCGCTGTGGGCTGACCAGGAAGCGTTGGGGCTGCCTGACCCGTTCGACTATCTACCCGTTCGTATCAGCGATCAGACCGCTCTGGCGAATGTGCGTATCAACGGCTTTGGTCCGAACACCTTTGCACTGCGAAACTGGCAGCGATGGTATTCACGCATCGGTGGGCTGCACAACGGTCTGGATGTCATTGTTCCGACCGGGACACCCGTCGTCAGCCTGTGTAATGGTCTCATTATTTCGGACTGGGTTTTCATGGCGAATCCCGAAGAGAAGTCGCTCATCGTTTGGTGTTTTCTGCCGAACGATAGCGACATGAGCAGCGTGCTGGTCGCCTATACGCATCTGCAAAACAATACGCTGTTCGAGCATCTGGACTACGTCGAAGCCGGGCAGGTGATTGGCACAACAGGAAGTCCCGCCGGAACAATCGGCAATGACCATCTGCACCTGGAGGTTCACCTGTTGACGGGCGATGTTACATTGCCGAACCAGCGAACACCGCGCCGTCTGCTCAAGGAACTCGACCGCGAACAGCCGATGGACAACAACACGCCCTGGAATCCGGCGCTGTTCTTCACACCGCGCATCATCAACCTGATCGAAAATCAACTGGATACGACGGGTTTTGGCGGCACGCTCCCGGCATATCCCACCAGCGAGATGCTGACGACAGTGGGGGCGGCCCATCTATCCGATCTGGGCGTCTTCAGTGTGGCCTACTATCGTTATCGCTGCACAGTCTACTGGGAAGCCGACTATGCCGAGAGCGGTTGTTACGCCTCGGCGGTTGACCTGCGCGCGAAGCTGGCGACCTTCCCGCCGTGGCTGCCGTATCCTTATGATTCGGTCGAGGCAAACGCGGAGTCGTAACAGCCTCACCCCTTGAGATGATCGGCCAGGCGCAGTGCCAGCGCGATGATCGTCAGCGTCGGGTTGGCGAATCCGCTGGTCGGGAAGATGCTGCACCCGGCGATATACAGGTTATCGACCGTATGCACGCGGGCGTCGGCATTGACGATGCCATCGTCAGGCGAAACCGCCATCCGCAGCGCGCCGATATGGTGATCGCCCGTGGTGAGCGCGCCCTCGTGCGGTTCTACTGACCAGTTGTTCGCGCCGCCGCTCACGTCGGTGATGTAGGTGAACTCCGTCGCGCCGCGCGCGCGCAGATACGCTTCGCACAGTTCCAGCCCGCGCCGCATCGTGTACTTATCCACATCCAGCAGCCGCCAGTCGAGGTGGACAACCGGCTGCCCAAAAATCGGGTCACGCACGTCAGGGTTGAGTGTGATGCGGCTGTCTTCGTTGGGTACCTGCTCCCAGTTGATGTTGACTATCGCCTCGTCGTAAGTCTCGTTGAAGACCAGGATCAGCCGCAGATTGCCGATGCGCTCGGCTTCCATAGTGGCGTCGGTCGGCGTCAGCACGCCCCAGGCATTGAAGACGAATAACTCATCCTTGTTCTCCGGGTTGACCAGCGGCGCGGAGATAGGTGTATACGCCCCGCCCTCAACCTGTGGCCCTTCCAGGCAGACCTGCTGATCACGGAAGAAATTGACCACACCCAGATCGACCGGGCGAGCAAAACGCACGCGCGCCGCCCGCGTTACGAGCGGATGCACCATGAAGCCGCGCCCCAGGTGATCGCGGCGGTTGTTGCCCAGGTTGTCGGAGAGTTGCAGTGCGCGCACCGTCTCGATGCCGCCCATTGCCAGCACAACCTTCTCCGCCTGCACCTGGAAGTGCTGCCCCGCGCGTCCATCCTGCATCGTGGCGCAGTGCAGCCGGGTGACGTGTGCGCGGTCCGGCGTCGTCTCGATGCGCAGCAGGTGCGCGTTGAACAGTACCGTGATGTTCTCCGCCGCCTCCAGCGCAGGTGCTAACTGTATCTGTAGCTGGCGGATTTCCGCGTCGTACTGCCCGTGCATGATCATGCCGTGCAGCGCGTCGCCCGGCTGTGTAGGGAAGCAGCGCGCATAAAGCGCCCGTTCCCAGAAAGGTATATCTTCATAATTGAACGGGCCAAAACGCGCGTACTCATGTGCGGCCAGGTAGTACGGCGCGAGGTCGGCGCTGGTCAGCGGCCAGGATGCGTCACGGTAGCCGGGGCGCGCGCGCAGATCGGCGTCGTCCAGCGGGCGTGACCAGAAGCCGAAGTGGTTGGTTGTGCCGCCATACATGTTCTGTCGTGAACGGTCGAGGAAGATCGGGTCAACGCGTTTCAGAAAGTCACCCACCGTACCCCGGTAAATCGACTGGCGCTGTTCGGTCGGCAGATGGCGGTCGTTGACCGTGCCGCTCACAATTAACAGCACGCGCTTGCCGCTGCCGATCAGACGGTTCGCCATCGGCAAACCCGCCGCGCCCGCGCCGACGATACAGATGTCGAAGCCTTGCAGCAGCGTGCCGTCCGGCAGGTTATCCGCGTTGAGGTACATGAGGGTGACTCCTGATGGTGATGCCTGATTGTCACAAACCGAAAATGTCTTTGACGGGCAAGGTGAAACCGGGCAGCATGTCACCGCCTTCCAGCACGCCGTCTATGCCGATGGTGCGCGGATCGTGATCGGGGGAATACACCTCGATGTGCTGTGTGACGGGATCGACCAACCAGACGGTGAAGCCCGCGCGCACG
Organism: Anaerolineae bacterium; assembly: GCA_016788625.1. Taxonomy (GTDB): domain Bacteria; phylum Chloroflexota; class Anaerolineae; order Aggregatilineales; family Phototrophicaceae; genus CFX2. Next base: position 1,527 of record JAEUQX010000193.1, on the reverse strand, counting down.
TACTTGAACAGCTTGATGCGAACCTCGCTCATGTCATCTGTCGGTGAAAGTACCTCGACAGCCAGGTCGAGCGGGATGGGGTTATAAGCCTTGCCAGATGGCGCGGCCTGGCGCTTATTGGAGATGAAAGCGGCGTCGGGGATGAAGCGATCATCGCCCACCTGGTAGCCGCCATCTGCCCCGGTTGTCCAACCCAACTTGTGCTCATACACGAATAGCGTGAGCCGTGAACCCATCAGCATACCGATGCGGGACGAGGAATCATTCGAGACCAATTCGATCATCCTTCCATCGACTAGTTCTAGGCGTCTATGAACATTCTCCGGCAGCAGAGCGTAGGCCTCGAAATCCTCTGCCGTGATGCTGCGTTCCTGCACAACCATGTCGCTATCCCTCGCAGATGATCAACACCGACTATTCTACCGTACTACAGGCTCACGACTCCTGAGGGTGGTGGTCAAACACTGCAATTCTAACAAGTCCGCCGCAGATCGCCTACCGCAGCGTGATGCTGATCAGGCGTTCCTGCGCCGGGCTGAAGCTCATGAATGGGTTGGGCAGCTTCAGGCGTGGTTCGTCGCCGAACAGCCGCTGCACCTCCGCGAAGCCCACGTCACCTTGCTGTGTCACCTCGGCCAGATGATCGAGCAGCGCACGGTCGTCGTCGGTCAGCACGGCATCTTCCATGCCGTAACTCCACTCGTCCCAGCAGAGCATCTCGTGTTTGTTGAGCGCCGCCAGGTCTTGCAGCATCCGCCCCTGGATGAACCACCACCCGTGCACGGGCACGCCAGGGCCGAGGCCGAAACGCTCCGGGTCTGCCTGCCCGCTCCGGCACATCTGCCAGGCTTTGCCGCCAACAATGAACTGGTCACGCGGCACATTCAGCACGTTGAATGGGAAGTGCTGCTGGCTGATCTCGGTGTCGGCCAACTGCCAGGCGCTGCCATTCCAGAACTCGACGACGGCGTGATCGATGTAGTGATCGGGTACGAAGTAGGCCGCGAAGCCGTGCCGCGCCCGCGCCGGGATGCCGTGCTGCCGCAGCATCGAGACGGCCAGCACCGTGAAGTCGCGGCAGCAGCCGATGAAACGCTTTGACGGGGGACGGTTCTCACTGAGCGGGCGGCCGTCCAGTTCGCGGATGCGCCGCAGGATGTCTGGCACATAGCGCGTGTCGATCTCGCCCGCGCGTTCGCGAGGGTAATCGTACAGATTGCGGTCGGCCATGTAGTGCAGCACCAGCCCTTGCACAATCTGGCTGATCGCGCCGATCTCGCCCGGCAGCCCGGCATAGACATCGGACTGATCACCTGGCGCGGTGATGCGGCTGTGGATGGCATAATACATCTGCGGAGTCATTTCGGACATGTTGTGCCTCCCTGTTGAACATATGTTCTCATTATACGCTTGAATAGAGAAATAGTCCAACACGCTGGGGCATTTGCGCGGCTTGCGCCATAGTATGAATCAGTGTGAAAACGTTTCCTGGATATATGAGTGAACAATAATCGTTTCGTGTTTTCT
>JAEUQX010000132.1 GCA_016788625.1 Anaerolineae bacterium | reverse complement strand
TAGGGCTTGACCACAGCCGTTGTGTCAAGGGAGGGCGGTTTCTCCAACTTGTCACTGGACTTCAAGCAATTCAGCTTTACCCATATCACTCAGGTCTCGGGGTTCCACTCCGCTAAACGGCTTCACGGTTCACCCCTTTTTCGACATGCTGTTGTCCCCTTTGGGTTTCCCCATTAGGTAAGTCGATGACCTCGCAGGTATTCTCTTCAACCTGCGGCACTTCAAGTGCAATCATTCATGCCGCCATACGGCGCACCCAGCCGCCGCCAGAATGGACAATGACCGAAGGGGGCAATCGAGCGCCGCGCAGCTTGATGAGCGTAGCATCCGTCGGGTCGTCAATGTCGGTGTAGAAGGCAGGCAGCGCAACCACTTCCGCCGCGCCACCGCGTTTCCAGCGGTTCAATCCCGACTTGCGAAGTCCTACCGCGAAGTACGCGCCCCAGCCCATCTGGTTTGTGTCCGACAGCCGTTGCAGCGTGTCCAACAGAACAGCGCGGTTATCCAGTGGGATGTGTCGAGAAGGTGAAGGCTGTTGGCTGGTCGGGTGAATAACGGTGAACGTCAGACGGGCAGATGAGTGCAGCGAGATACAGCGTTCAAACAGAACATCCAGAAACGCCAGCGTATCGGGGTGCATGGTCGCACCGCCCTAGAACAACGCCAGCTGCAACGGCGCGGTTTCATCCAGTCGTTCAGGCTGCTGACGTTTGGGCTGAGGCGCATCATCTGGCATGGCCAGCAGATCGAGCCGGCGTGTTTTGGCGGCAGCGGGTTTTCTCGATTTTGCGTTGACCATGACAGGACGCAGCTCCACGATGCTGGTGGGGCTGCTGTTCGATCCTTGCTTTGCCAGCCGCATGATTTGAGCGGCGACTTCAGTCTCACAGCCGGGGAAGACAACCCGATTGTCGCTCAGCCATTCCCGCAAACCTGTTGAACCTGCTTGCAGCAGCGTGAGCAGCTCTGCCCGCAGCTCCGACAGCATCTGGTCGTCGGTGATAATGTGAACCGTGTCGAGATAGCGCGTGATCGCCGCAAGGGATATGCTTTGTCCATCATCGGTAGGGGTGACAGTGGGTCTGCGCTTGACCGCGCTGACGACCCCGCCGAGTCGGATGGCTTCCTGGATGAGTGGATCAGCCTTAAGCTCCTCCACCAGCACGGGTTGAACTGTTTCCGCCATCAGCGGTTCGCCTTCCAGTTCGGGCAGTTCGACATTCCAGTAGGCGGCATCCTCACTGTCAATCTCGCCCTGCGCTTCCGACTTTCTGAATAGTTCAGACGGATCGAGCAGTGCCTCGTCGCGCCCAATCGCTTCGAGCAGCGCCTCCTCAAATCCACCCTCGCCTTCAGTCAGCGCATCCAGCCCGGTCAGCCCGATGTCCCCCGTCAGCAGCTTGGCAGCACGCTGTTTACGGGACATCAACTGCACGGCGGTCTGCTCCATCGTACCTTCAGCAAACAGATAGTACGTCTTACAGTGGGTGTGCGTCTGGTTGAGGCGGTAAGACCGCCCTGCCGCCTGCATCATCGTCCCCAAATTGAAAGTTATCTCATAGAAGATGAGCGTGGGGGCGAACACGAGATCCAATCCGGTTTTGACCAGCTCAGGATTAGAGATGACCACATTCGTTCCCTTTGCCACTTCCGCCTCGATGACTGCTTCACGCCGTTCAGCTTCGACCGTGTTCTTCAGGATGAAGGTTCGGGCCAGCGGCACATGCTGCCGGATCAGGCTCTCGATACGCGGTTGAATGTCGCGGGTGGAAGTCTGGCGAATGTAGATCACGCAGGGGCGGTTCTGTTCCAGTTCGGAGCGCACCAGGTCGATGAGCGCCTGCTCTTTAGCAAAGATGCGCTCTTCGCCGTAAGACGGGATGCTGGTGACGGTGTGCGGCAGTTTCTCGCCGGTGATCGGGTGCTTGAGGTTGTGGATGACTTCATGCGGACGGTGTGCCGCGTTCACCCAGCCCATCGCCCATTGCAGGTATGCGCCGCGAAAGGTCGTGTCGCCTTCCCAGCGCCGAGCAATCAGGTAATCCTTCAACTGCTGGCGGGTGCGGTCATACTGCTCATAGGTGTCGGTATCCATCTCAACGGGCAGCGCGATTTCTTCGTACTGCGGCAGCGCCTTGCCCAGATCGCCTAAACTGAAAAAGATGGCGTGATCCAGCACCTCCGCCACCAGCAGCGGTGAAATTCCCGGCGCTTCTTCATAAGGCTTTTCATACGTCGAAGTCCCGGTGAACGCGCCGGTTTCTTTGTCATATGACGGACGTTCTTCGACGATCTGCTCCCGCACACCCATGTCGGCAACCCAGCGCGATTCGGCTCGTCCGCGCTGCTTGCTGTCATCTGACACAATCGTCTGAAAACCGCATTCGCCACGTGTCTTACGGCTGAGGCGGGGTGCGCCGCCCCAGTTGTAACGCTGGCGGGTGCGGGGATTGAGGGCGTATTCCAGGTTGAAGATCGACGACGATCTGCCGTTGAAGGGCGTACCCGTCATCGCCAGCACCTTCTGTGCC
>JAEUQX010000131.1 GCA_016788625.1 Anaerolineae bacterium | reverse complement strand
CCGATTGCTGACCAGACTTGCGCGATCGTGATGCTGCGGCCAAGCTGGAACAGTCCGAACAGCAGGCTAAAACCGAAGACGAAGGCAATGGGCAGTGCCAGCCGTGTGACGATGCCGCCCACCAGCGCCCAGATGCCGCGTTTGGCGCTCACCGAGGCCAGCACGCCGCAGGCTGCCGTGAACCCCAGGTTGAACAGGGTCAGCACGATGATCATCGCGGCGGCCAACAGGATGTGTGTCGGCGGCGGCAGGACAACCACCATTGAACCGCTGTAGTAGAAGCTGTAAAGGCTGCCATAGGCCAAACGAGCGCCGAAGTTGGCGAACCAGACCAGCGCCGCGGCGCGCAGCACGCCCAGGAAGAGGTAGCGCTGCCACTGATGCCGCACGGTCGCCGCCCACTTGCCGCGCACAATCTGGCGCGCGTCCATGCCCGTCAGCACCAGCATGTCCCAGGTCTGCGCTTCCCGTTCGCGGCTGATGCTGTTGGCTGCCAGGGTCAGTGTTTGCAGCATCAACACAAAATGGCGCGTGAGGACGAAGACGCAGAAGACCGCCGCGGCAATGCCCATCGCGCGTCCCAGGTCGGTGTTGTGCCGCTGCCCGAAGCTCTGCCCGGTCAGCACGCCGGCGTCGCGCCCCAGCAGCGCCCCGGCGAACTCTCCCCAGAACAGGTATCCCGCCATGACGAAGATGGCGACCGCACCAACCCGCCCAATCCAGCGAATGATGCGATGATGGCGGCGGGCGCTGCGCTGCTGGTGCAGCAGTTCCGCGCGCGAGATGGCATTGGCGGGCAGCATCGTCTGCAAAAGCATCATTGGGTCATCCTGTTCACAAGAAACCTCAACCTTATCATACGGTCGAAGTGTGCGCGCAGGCATCCTCAATAAGTAGGGGGATGCTCACCCCGCAACTTTTACGGCATACCCCTTCGCGTCGGGTTCGACGAAGCGCAGCAGCCGTTCGCCCTCCTCGCTCAATGCGGCCTGGTCGGCGGGGCTGAGCGGCGCGAACGGCTCGATAGTCAGCGTCGCCGCACGCGCCTTCGTCTCCACACGCCACACGCCCGCCACGAAGCCATCCAGCAGGAAAGTAGCCGCGACGCGCAGGCCAGGCAGGTAGACGCGCGGCTTGTGCTCGTCGGCGATGATGCGCGTGCGGTTATCATGACCGAGCAGCAGGTTATCGAATTCCGGGATGAAACGCGGCGGCGCGGGCGTCTCGGCATCCGGCAGCGGCGCGCCGGGCAGGTCGAACAGCTCGCGCTTGCGTTCGTCACGGTAGCTGACCAGTTCCGCGCGCATCGCCTGAACCGCATCTTTGAGCTTGCCCAACCCCGACCAGTTCTGTACATCCGTCACCGAGGCCGGGCCGAACGCCGCCAGGTAACGCCGGATCAACGCGGGCAGGTCGCCTTCGGTCGGGATCGGCTGGCCAAGCCAGGACTCCGCCGGGGTGAACTGTGGGTTGCCGGGGTAGCTCCAGCGCGTGTTGATGGGCACCTGAATCAGCGGCAGATGTGTGCGCACGCCGTAGCGCAGCATCCCCACATCATAGCCCGGCAGCCGTTCCGTCAGCATCTCGCTGATCTCGGCGAAACTGCGCGGCGCTTCTGCCAGAAACTCCCGCGCCAGCGCGACGACCTGCGGAATATCTACATCCTCGCCTTTACGCTGCTTGGCGATGCTCTCGTAGGCACTGGTCAGCACGGGCTGCAGGGTGGCGCGCAGGTGCAGGTAGTCCTCGGTTGTGCAGAGGTGCAGCGTCGAGCGCATCAGCGTAGCCTTGACGACGCGGCGGCTCTCGATCAGTGCGGCCAAATCATCGCGCTGGAAATCGTGCAGTCGTGTCCACAGTCCAACGTAGGGCGGCTGCGCCATCTGCGCCTGTAAACCGACCAACCGCTCCAAGACCTGCGGGACGCTCAGCGCCGCGCGGTCGAGCAGCAGTTGGCGGGCGAGGGTAGCGCGGTTCAGTTCGCGCACGGTCAGGACGCGCTCTGGCATGGTGATCTCCTAAGGCTATTCCAGAGAAATAATGTTCCAAGCGTGACCCCTATCCCCCAGCCCCACGCTCGCTTGGGTTGCTCGCAGCCCGCGCGCGGAGAGAGGGGAGCAAAGCCCTCTCCATAAGCGCAGCGAAATGGGGAGGGGTTGGGGTGGGGTGAATTTGGCCAAGCATTATTCTGGAAGATCCTAAGATGCGAATAAAACGGATGTTCCATATAGGATTGTACCGGAACAGACCCGTCGCGCCAATCGTTTGTTGCTGCCGGGCATGGCGCGTCCGCCCGCATCTGGCTATAGTTATCGACGCAAAGCTGTCTGTTGACTAAGGGGGCGGACGTGATTCACCCGGCATTTGACTGGCGCGAAGTGGCGCGCCTGGCCTTGACCTCGCGCATGATGGACGAACTGGAAGAACAGGAACTCGTCCCGCAGGGCAAGGTCAATTATCAGTTCTCCGCGCGCGGCCACGAACTCGGCCAACTGCTGCTCAGCCAGCGCATGACTGCCCCGCTCGATGCCGC
>JAEUQX010000082.1 GCA_016788625.1 Anaerolineae bacterium | reverse complement strand
TGAGCGCGACGCTGGACGGGCTGCTGCTGCGCGACCTGGATGGCAACAACGCGCTGCCCTGGGATGTGCTGGCGCGCACGTTGGCCGCTGAAGCGTCGCCGGGCGATGCCGCTGCGGTGAACATCACCGCCTACAACTGGGCGCTGGAGGTGCAGACGGCAGATTATCACCTGCACAGCCTGCCGCTGGCCTTCACGCTGGTGGAAGAACTGCCCGCCGAAGGATTCGACGCAGCAGCGCGGGCGTTCGTCGGGGATGCGCCGCGCGTCTGGTTGGGCGTGGATAAACGCTTGCCATCACGCGGGGGTGATGCGGCCTTCGCGGCAGCGCTGGCCGGGCAGTATGTTCCCTGCGGCATCGTCTTTGATCTGCCGCGTCTGCGCCTCGACCGTTACGAACGGCTGCCCGCTGATGCCTTCGACCCTGGCGCGCCGGGGCTGGGGCGCTTTGGCGCGGGCATCACGCTCGTACATGCCGACCTCACGCCGCAGTCGGCGCTGCTGGCCTGGCGGCTGGATGATGCTGTGCCGCGCGGGACGTATTCCGTAGCCTTGCATGTTGTCGATGCGGCGGGCGGGCTGCGCGCGCAGGTCGATTACGGCTTGCCGGATGACGCGCTGGCCTGCCGGGTCACGTCGCTGCCAACGCGCGACCTGCCGCCGGGGGGCTACACGCTCTATGCGCTGGTCTACGATTGGGCGACCGGCACGCGGCTGACAGTGGACGGCGCGGAGCGGTTGGCACTGCTGAGTTGGGAGGAAGCTGAGTGAAGCGCATCCTCCGAATGACCGCTTAGAACCTATCCGCAAGCCCTTGCTCTTGCCATCCGGACCTTGTGTTTTGCTCCCCTTTCCACAAGGAGAGGGGCTGGGGGTGAGGTTGCGAGATAGATACTTAGCACCGTAATCGCGCCTTTCTAAATCCAAGCAGCGCGATTCTGCACTATACTTTGATAGAGGTCTGTGTGTTGCGGCACAGATTGCCCAACGGATGTCATGCGGCGTGTCCCTGCACGAACACTGCACAGGACAATGGTTTAAATATCTCAACCTGATACACGGTGTGCTGGCAGGAAACGCGGTTCACTTGTATGATGATACGCATAATTTCGGCGTCCTAAGACGGAAGGAACGGCGAGGGCAAAGGCATGAAAAATAAACGGATTCTCGTCGTCGAAGACGATTTCGACATTTCGAATATGCTTCGGATTTACTTCAGCGGGCTGCAATATGAAGTGCAGATCGCGCCGCGCGGGGGCGAAGCGCTGAACATGACGCGCAAGCAGCTCCCCAACCTGATCATCCTCGACATCATGCTGCCGGACATGAACGGCTATGATGTGTGCCGCGAACTGCGTACCAACAACCGCACCAAACATGTGCCGATCATCTTCCTGACGCAGAAAGATGAACGCAGCGACAAGATCGCCGGGTTGGAACTGGGCGCGGACGACTATATCACCAAGCCGTTCGACATCGAAGAACTCAAGCTGCGCGTACAGAATGCCATCGCTGCATCGGAACGTATCGCGCTGACCGACCCGAAGTCGGGGCTGCCGACCGGGCGTCTGATCGAAGACCACCTGCGCGCGCTGATGCACAGCAGCAAGAGCTGGGCTTATGTCGATCTGAAGATCAACCACCTGGACGCCTTCAAGGAACTGTATGGTTTCGTGGCGGGCGACGAAGTGCTGCGACTGCTGGCGCTGAAGATGGCCGAAGTGGTCGATGAGGTCGGAACGCCGGACGACTTCCTGGGACATCCGGGCGGCGACAATTTCGTGATCATCACCCACGCGCCGGACGTGGACGCCGTGAAGATGGACATCGTACACCGCTTCAACGATGCTGTGAAACAGCACTACTCGTTCATCGACCGTGAGCGCGGCTACATCCTGGTACCCGGCGACAACGGCGAACGACAGGAACCGCTGATGACCCTGGCGGTTGGCTCGGTTTCCAACACCACCCACCAGATGTCCGACATCCGCGAGATCACCGAACTGGCGGCGGAAGACCGCCGGCGCGGCCTGGGCGCAGAACCGCTGCCACCGATTCAAACGTCGTGGTGAACGCCCACGCCCTGTTCTCCCAATCCGTCGGGTGAGTTGCACAGGTAGACAAGCATGGGACTGGGGTTGATCTTATTCATCGGCGGGCTGTTGATCATCGTCGGTTTATACTTCTGGCTGCGGCAGCGCGAACAACTCGGTATCGTGCCAAATGCCGAGCAGCAGGCGATGAGCAATCTGCCGCTGGCCGCCAGCGATGAGGCCGTGCTGGTCTCGCGCGAACACGGCCAACTGATCTACATCAACGAGCGCGCGCGCAAGATGCTCGGCCTGAACGGGGGCGAGCCGAACCTGGAATACATTGCCCGGCAGGCACAGCCTGTGGACAGCTTCCTGGATTTGTTCGCGGGCGAAGGTCAGGCCTCGTTCCAGCTTGGCGCGCGTTGGGTGGAGGCGTCGTCGCACAATATCCCTACGGAGGACGAAGTGCGCCGCGTGGTCGTGCTGCGCGAACTGAGCGCCAACACCACGTCTCCCGATGCGCTCGATCTTTCCCTGGCGATGCACACGATCAACGAGATTGGCGAGACAGTCAACGCCAGCATGAGCGTACAGCAGGTGCATCAGGCGCTGCTGGCGATCGTCATGAAGGTGGTCAGCGCCGACGCGGGCGAAATCTGTTTGTGGGACGAGTCCCGGAAGATATTGCTGCCGGAAGGTTGGGTGGGCGACTCGGCCTATCTGATCAAGCTGCAAGAGAACGGCAGCGGCTACCGTCCCGGCGAGGGCATCACCGGATGGATCGCCCAGCACCGTAAGCCCGTCCTGGTCGCCAGCATTTACGATGGCAGCACTGTTCAGCCTAAGATCCCCGGTTACTTCAAGAGTTATGTGGGCGTGCCGCTCTCGCTGGGCAGCCGCTTCATCGGTACCTTCGAACTGGGCGACGCACGCCCGAACCGCTTCGGGCAGGCTGATCTGGCGCTGCTCCAGGCGATCAGCAAACAGATTGCGACGGCGATTTACAACGCGCAGCTTTACGGCGATCAGTCGCAGCGTATCACCGAGATGGCGACGCTGCCCGACGTGCCGACGCAAAACGAGAGCGGTCAGATCGATAACCGCGCCGTCTACCGCGCGCTGAATGAGCGCATCGCCCGCCTGATTTCTGCGGGCGTGGTGGGGGTGCTGCTCTACGACGACAAGCGCCGCGCCCTGCTGCCGGAGCTGCCTTTCCATGGTCTGCCCGACAGCGCCGCGCAGAAGATCATCATTGCTCTGCCGCCAGACAGCCCACAGCGCGATATCTGGGAGTCGCAATCGTACTGGGTGACGAACGATGTCGCGGACAGCTCGTTAATCGAGGCGCTGGGGCTGAAGGAACTGTTCGCCGTATCCGGCGTGCGCAGCATGGCGCTGCTGCCGCTGGAAATCGGCAAACGGCGTATCGGCATGATGCAGATCAGCAACAAGCGCGCTGCCGGGGGCTTCAGCGCTCAGGACATTCGTGAGATGCGGCTGTTGGTCTCGCAGGCGTCGATCGTCGTGGAAAACCTGCGCCTGTTCCAGCAGGAGCAGCAGCGCGACACCGAACTGAGCGGCCTGCGCGAGATCACTCAGGCGATTGGCTCGCTCAACCGCGAAGGTGAGTTCTATTCCGCGATCACCGAAAGCATCGCCAAGCTGATGGGCATTGGCATGTGCGGCATCCTGCTTTACGATGCTTCGCAGCGCCGCCTCACCAGCCGGCTGCCTTTCTATGGGTTGGCCGATGATGATGTGCGTAATTACGTGATCAACCTGGAGCCGGGCAGCCCGCTGGCCGCGCTCTGGGATGAGTCCGAATACTGGATCAGCAACCGCGCGCAAACCGATGCGGTGGTTCACGCTGCGGGGTTGGCGGATTATGCCAGCAAGCTCGGCGTGCAGAAGACGCTGCTCGCCAAGCTGTCCGTCGGCGGGCGCGAGATCGGCGTGGTACAGGCTTCCAACAAGCTCAACGGCGAAGATTTCACCGATAAAGACGCGCAGCTTCTGCTGATCTTCGCCACGCAGGCGGCGGCGATCATCGAGAATGCGCGGCTGCTGCGCGACACCGAACGCGCGGCGGCGGAAGCTACCCGGCTGCGGCAGGTGGTCGAGCTGGCGGGCGCGGTGATGACGCCAGAAGACAGTTTCACGCCCGTGCTGGCCGAAATCTCGATGCTGACGCGCAGCCCGATTGTCTACATCAACGTGTTGGATCAGCAGACGGGCAGCCTGATCACCTATCCCCGTTGGGTGTATGGCACGGAACTGCACGAACCGGTCGTTTTCGACATCTACAGCAAGCACTTTGAACAGAGCGTGGCGCTTTCGCACGAGCCGTTCATGAGCAACGATCTGAAGGACGACTCGCGCGTGCTGGAAACCTACCGCACGAATGCGCAGCGCTTTGGGCTGACCAGTGCGGTGCTGGTGCCGCTCGTGCTTGGCGATCACAGCCTGGGCGAACTGGGCATCGCCAACCGCACGGACGCCCCATACACCGAAGACGACGTGGAACTGATGAGCGCCATCGCCTCGCAGATCGCCGCCACCGTCGAGCGGCTGCGGCTGATCGAAGCGCAGGGGCAGAACCTGCGCCGGCGCTTGCAGGAACTGGACGCCATCTCCAACATCAGCAACGAACTGGCGCAGCGCCTCGACCTGGAATACATCCTGGATGTCATTCGTCATGAGGCGGCGCGGGCGACGGGCGCAAGCGGCAGCACGATTGCCCTGCTCAGGCCGCAGGATCAGTGGCGACAGGCGGATGTGGCCGAGATGGACATCCGTATCGGCGAAAAGAACCTGATACCGCTGCTGACCGACATCGAAATCGAGGCCGTCAACCGCGGCGCGACCCCTGTGCTGGTCAGCAATTACGCCACATCCGAGATGACGCCGCAGCCGCCCTTCGCGCGTTCGGCGATCGCGGCGGCCTTCCTCTACGAAGACAAACTGGTTGGTGTGATTCACCTGTTCCACACCGACGCCAACCACTTCGATGATCGCGCGGCGGCCTTCCTGATGACGCTGGCGGCCAAAGCCTCGCTGGGTTATGGCAACGGGCGGCGCTTCAACGAACAGTTGGAACGCAGCGCGCGCCTGCGTAAGCGCATCGACCAGTTGAGCCAGATTTACGAGCTGGGGCAGATGCTCCAGGGCAACATCGACCAGATTTCGCTGCTGGAGGCTATTCTCTACAGCATCCAGCAAAGCGTCGGCTTCGACCTGGGCATGGTTTCACTGGTCGATGAATACGCCGGGACGCTGCGCCGCGTCGTGCAGGTGGGGATGCCGCTGGACATCTTCGAGAGCACACGCCCGCTGACGATCAGCATGGAGCACGTCAAGCAGCTCCTGCAGCCGGCCTACCAGATCAGTGAGTCGTACTTCTTCCCGGTGGAAGGACGCGAACGGTGGAGTGTGCCGCAGTTAGAGGCGCTGCGTACAGATTTCCCTGGCAAGCGCTCGCTGAACCCGCTGGAAGAGCCGAAAGCCTGGCAGGAAGGTGATCTGCTGCTCGTGCCGCTGATGGGGCCGGGTGGCAACATCCTGGGTCTGATGACCTTCGACCGTCCACAGGATGGGCTGCGCCCCGACCGCAGCACGATGGAAGTATTGGAAATCTTCGCGCATCAGGCCGCTGCGCAGATGGAGAACATCCGGCTGTACCTGGCGAGCGTGGAGAACGCCGAGCAGGAAGCGCGGCTGAATGAGGTGATGGAAACCGTCACCAGCACGCTTGATATCGTGGAAATCGTCGAGTCGACGGCCTATGGCGCGCTGCGGCTGGTGCCGTTCAACAGCATGAGCGTCGCGCTGGTGACGCCAGAGCAGAACGGCTTCGACATCATTCGCGTCGATACGCGCGGTGATGGCACGCTCACCCCGGTGCGCGAGCAGCGCAGCAGTCTGGATAATACCGCGCTGATGCGGGCAATGACCGACGGCCAGGACGCGCTGTACTACGCGGGCGACACGGCGGTGGCACAGTATCAGGATTTGCAGGAGTGGCACGCGCAGGGCGAGACGGCCACGCTGATCATCCCGCTGGTGGCGGGCGGCGTGACGCTGGGCGCGATTCACTTTGGCAGCGACCTGGCGCAGAGCTTCGGCTTTGAAGAGTACCGCCCGATGCTTAAGCGCCTCTCGAACTTCGCTTCGGTCGCCATGCAGAACGCGCGCTTGTTCAATCAGGCGCTCAACCTGCAGGTTTTCACCGAATCGGTGGTCGAATCGATTCAGCAGGGCATCGTCGTGCTGGATCGTTCCGGGCGCATCCTCTCGATGAACGAGTTCATGCACCAGCGCTACGGCTGGAACGAGCAGGAAGCGCAGCATCGCGACCTCTTCGCCTATCGCCCCGACCTGGCGGCGCTGCTCAAGGATGATCTGTACGCCGTGCTGGAGACGGGCAAACCGCGCGAACGCATCGGCCAGAACACCTACCAGGAAGGCGACCGCCTTACAGTTCGCAACTTCTACCTCTACCCGTTGCGCAGCACCAACAGCGTCAGCGGCGTCGTGCTGCTGGTCGAAGATGTCAGCGACCGCGCGATTTTGGAGCGCGACCTGGAAGCGCGGGCGACGCAGCTTTCCGTGCTGACGGAAGTCTCCAGCCGCATCACAGCCTCGCTCGACCGCGACGCGGTGATCAACCTGGCGCTGGACGAAATGGGGCGCGTCATCCCCTACGACACGATGACCATCTGGAGCCGCAGCGGTGACACGCTGCTCTTAGAAGGGCAGCGCGGCTTCAACGGCGATGTGCAGGGTCAGGACGTCACCATCGGGATTGCCAGCCACGAACGACTGCGGACGCTGGTCGAGCGCAAGACGCCCTATTCGATCAGCAACCTGCAAGGCTGGGACGCGCTGCCCGGTGAGCATGGCACAAAAAGCTGGTTGGGCGTGCCGCTGGTCAACCAGCAGAATGTCGTCGGCGTGATCGCGCTCTCGCGGCAGGAAGCCCGCGCCTATGATGACCAGTCGGAACAGGCAGCCTTCGCCTTCGCCAACCAGGTGGCTATCGCGCTGGCGAACGCCACGCTCTACACCGAAGCGCAGCACCGCACCGAACGCCTGGGGCTGCTCAACCGCGTCTCGGTCTCGCTGGCGCAGTCGTTGGACAGCGAGAACATTCTGGAGATCGCGCTGCACGAAATCTCGCAGTCGCTGGGGATCACCAATGCGCGCGCGCTGGTCTTCGAGCGCGATTTGCAGGTCGGGCGCGTGGTCGTCGTCCTGCCGCGCGGCGATACACCGCCGGATGAAGTCATCAACCTGCAAAAGAACGCCGCCTACCAGATCATCCGCCGTTCGGCTGGGCCGCTGCTGGTCGAGGATGTAAACACGCTGCCAGAAAACGACGTGCTGCGCCTTGATCTGACCAAGCGTCATGTGCGAGCCTACGCCATGATCCCGATGACGGTTGGCGGGCAGGCCATCGGTGCGTTCGAACTGGAAGTTCCTGACCAACCCCGCAGTTTCACCGCTGAACAGGTTGACCTGGGCATGATCATCGCCAATCAGGCGGCCATCGCGGTGCAGAATACCAACCTGCTGGAACAGACGCTCGTCCGCACGCGCGAACTGGAGACGCTGCTGGAAGCGGCGCAGGCCACCTCGCTGACGCTCAATCTGGAAGGCGCGTATCGCAGCGTGTGCGAACTGATTTTGCACGCGCTGGACATGGACGACTGCGCGGCGATGCTGTGGGACAACGTGCAGAATACGCTGGAAGTGATGATGGACATGGGGCGCGGCGACGAAACCAACCAGGTCGCGCCACAGGGCAGCATCTACAACCTGCGCCAGTATGTCACCAAGCGGCGCGTGCTGAACGAGCGCGAGATCGTCGTCGTGCGTTCGACACAGACGGACAGCGAAGAAGCGGAGGAACTGCGGCAGCATGGCGCGTCGCTGCGGGTGCTCATCCCGCTGGTGGTGCGCGATCAGGCCATCGGTCTGCTTCAGGCGCAGTTGAATGCGCAGCACCGGGCGTTCAGCCACCGCGAGGTACGGCTGGCGCAGGCGCTGGGCGCACAGGCCGCCATCGCCATCCAGAATGCGCGCCTCTCGACCGAGACCGCCGCGCTGGTGGAAGAGGGCTTCATCATCAACAATCTCAGCCAGGCGATTGCCTCGACGCTGACGATTGATGACATGATCAGCATCGTGCGCGATAACATCCCGCGCGTGACGGACGCCGAAGAACTGTATCTGGCGCTCTACGACCCCGCCTCGCAGATGATCGATTTCCCGGTCGCGGTGCGGAACGGGGAAGACTTCGCTATCCCGCCGCGCGCGCTGAACACCGACGAAATTTCATTCATCATCAAGCACCGCCGTTCGCTGGTGCTGGGCGGCGGCAACTTCAGCTCGGACGAGATGCGCCGCAACCTGAATGTGAGCAACGGCGAGGGCGACATTCGCAGCTACCTGGGCGTGCCGGTGGCCTCCGGCGATCAGGTCCTGGGCGTGCTGGCGGTGCGCGACACGAAAAACGCGCGCGCCTTCGGCATCAACGACGAGCGCTTGCTGACGACGGTGGGCACGCAGTTGGGCGCGGCGATGCAGAACGCCCGCATGTTCCAGCAGATCAGCAACTTTGCCGACGAACTGAACGAGCGCGTCGAAGAACGCACGCTCGAACTTCAGCGCGAACGTGACCGCCTCGACACGCTCTACCGCATCACCTCCGAACTGGCGCGCTCGCTCGATATGGATCGCGTGCTGCGCCGCGCGCTGGAGATGGTGGCCGGGGCGATCAACGCGGAAGACGGCCTGATCCTGCTGCTCGACCCGCTCTCCGACCGCTTGGTGACCCGCGCCGGGCTGTACAACGCGGCGGGCGAGTCGCACCCGGCGGAGATGCTCGCCAACTGGCTGCTGCAAAACGAGCGTACCGTGATGGTGCCTGATCTGGAACAGGCGGCGTATTGGGACATGAGCTTCCCCGGAGCGGCGCGGTGGGGCAGCGGGCTGGCCGTGCTGCTGGAGAGCAACGATGACCCGCAGGGCGTTCTCGTCATGCTCAGCACGCAGAAGTTTGCTTTTAGCGAAGTGCAGTTGAAGCTGGTGGTCGCTGCCGCTAACCAGGTGGCCTCCGCGATTAACAACGCCGATCTGTATCACCTCATCCGCGATCAGGCTGAACGGCTCGGTACGCTGGTGCGCGTGGAACAGGAAGAAGCGGAAAAGAACTCGGCTATCGTCGAAAGTATCGCCGACGGCGTGATGCTGGCGGATTCCGAGGGCGCGATCGTATTGTTCAATCAGGCTGCTGAGCGCATCCTGGAACTGCCGCGCGATCAGGTCATCGGGCAGACGATGTTCAAGCTGACCGGTCTGTTCGGCGGTTCGGCAGATGACTGGACGGTAGCGATTGACAAGTGGGCGCAGGACCCGGACAGCTACAAGCCGGGTGAATACCTGGAAGAGACGCTCGATCTGGGCAAGCGCGTCGTCAGCGTGCATCTCTCACCCGTGTATACGGGCGAACGCTTCCTGGGCACGGTCTCGGTCTTCCGTGACATCACCAAGGAAGTCGAAGTTGACCGCGTGAAGAGCCAGTTCGTCTCCAACGTCTCGCACGAACTGCGTACACCGATGACCAGCATCAAGGGTTTCGCCGACCTGCTGCTGATGGGCGTGGCCGGGCAGGTGAGCGACCCGCAGAAGGACTTCCTGCTGAAGATCAAGGGCAACGCCGACCGCCTCAGCCAGTTGGTCAACGACCTGCTGAACATCTCCAAGATCGACGCGGGCGAGCGGCTGAACGTCGAAATTGTCGATCTGGGCGAACTGATCCCTAACGCGCTGGCGGCAGTGGAGGCGCGCGCGGAACATGAACACAAGCAGATGAACCTGTCGCTGGAAATCGAACCCGCGCTGCCGCCCATCGAAGCCGACGCGCACAAGCTGACGCAGATCATCACCAACATCCTCGACAACGCATTTAACTACACCTACGCTGGTGGTAGTATTGAGGTGAAGGCTGGCCTGACGGGTGGCGACAAGCGCGTGCTGATCTCGGTCAAGGACACGGGTATCGGCATTCCGGAAGAGTTCCGTGATCGCATCTGGGGGCGCTTCGAGCGCTACGAAGACCACGCGCTGGTCATGGATGTGCCCGGCACGGGGTTGGGACTTTCGATTGTCAAGGAACTGGTCGAGCGGCACAACGGCAGCATCTGGTTTGACTCGGAAACGGGTAAAGGGACAACGTTCTATATCGAACTGCCGGTTGAGCAGCCTGTGTAAGCAATGTTGAAGAGAGGATTGCCGCGCTTATGGCACACATTCTGGTTGCGGAAGACGAACGCGACATCCGCGAACTCATTAACTTCACCCTGACTTTCGCCGGGCATCAGGTCACGCAGGCGTCGAACGGCGCTGAAGCGGTGGAGCTGGCGCCGAAGGTGAAGCCCGACCTGATCATGATGGATGTGCGTATGCCGCGCATGACGGGCTACGAAGCCTGCCGTCAGATGAAGCTTAACCCGGAAATCAGCAATATCCCGGTCGTTTTCCTCTCCGCTAAGGGGCAGGATGAAGAGGTGCAGACGGGTATCGAGGCGGGCGCTGTGGCCTACATCCTCAAGCCGTTCGCGCCGGATGAACTGACGCGGCAAATCGCTGATCTTCTGAAGAAATACGGTATTACTGGCTAACGCACCGCTAGGAACAGCTATGAGCGCCATTACCATCGGCGGTGAACTCATCCATTACGAAGTCCTCGGGCGCGGTCGCCCGATCATCCTGCTGCATGGCTGGGTTGGCTCCTGGCGATACTGGGTGCCAACAATGCAGAACTTGCAGCTCAAGTACCGCGTCTACGCCCTGGACTTGCATGGCTTCGGAGATACGAGCAAGAACGAGCAGAAGTACAGCATCAGCAGTCAGGTGCAGCTCGTGCGTGACTTCATGGAGATGATGGCCATCCCGAAAGCGGCTTTCGTCGGGCACGGCCTGGGCGCGTGGGTGGCGGTGGAGTTCGCGCGGCAGACGGCCAACAGCGACCGCGTCGCGCGCATGATGCTGGTCAGCCCGCCAATGTTCCAGCCGCCGGGATTGGAGACCCGTCACCGTCCGGGGCGCATCGTGCCGCTGACGAGTAATATGCCGGAAGCGTTTGACGACCGCACGATTGCCAACTCGAACTCGATGCGCGCGCAGGCTATGCTGGAACGCGAACTGGCGCGCGGCGGACGTTCGGAAAACACCCCCGTCACGCCGCCGAAACTGGCGACGCAGGAAGAACGCCAGCCCGTGCATAACCCGCTGCTGGATATCTTCAGCAGCAGTACAGGTGAGGCTCTGCTGCAAAAGTGCTTCAAGCGTTCTGACCCGATTTATACCAAGCTGGAACCCGACCTGCCCAAGACGGCAGACCGCGCGCTGAAGGACAGCGCGAAAGAGTTCGATTCTGGCCGGCTGCTGGACAGCATCTGGCTGCTGAACATGCCGACCGTGATTCTGCACGGCAAGGAGGATGTATTCATCAGGCCGCCGAGCGATGCGGTGCTGGACTATATCACGGCGGACAAGGATGAGAGCACGATGGTGCAGCTTCTGGACGGCGTGCGGCACTTCCCTATGCTGGAATACGAGCGCTTCATGCGGCTGTTGAACGACTTTCTGGAAATCCCGGACATCAGCAAATTGGAAATCAAAGAACGTTGGAAGCGCAGAAGCCGCTAAGGGCGCTCATCTTCGCCAACGGCGATCTGAACGATGGCCCGATGGTGCGCCGTGTGCTGGAGTCCGCGCCGGATGCCTGGGTGATCGCGGCGGACGGCGGGGCACGGCGTGCGGCGGACCTGGGCTGCGCCGTGCATACGCTGATCGGCGACCTGGATTCGCTGAGCAAGGCCGAGGTGCGCGCGCTGGAACGGGGCGGCAGCGCGGTTCATGCTTACCCGCCCGCCAAGAACGAGACTGACCTGGAACTGGCGCTGCTGCACGCGGCGGAACACGGCGCGGACTGGATACGGGTATTTTCCGCAGTGGGCGACCGCCTGGATCAGACGCTGGCGAACGTGTATCTGCTGGCGCTGCCGGGGCTGGCGGGTGTGGATGCGCGCATTGTGGCAGGTCGGCAGCAGGCCTGGCTCATCAAACCGGGCGAAATGTGCATCGAGGGTGAGAGCGGTGATACACTTTCGTTGATCCCGATCAGCGGGGCGGCACACGGCGTCTATACCGAGAATCTGCTGTATCCGCTGCGCGACGAGACGCTGGCGTTCGGCCCGGCACGCGGCATCAGCAACGTGTTTCAGGCCAGCCGGGCGCGCGTTTGTGTGCGCGAGGGTATTTTGCTGGCCGTCCATACGATAGGCAGGGCATGAGGCGAGGCCATGAACAACACCATCATCGTCGAGAAACGCAACCATCAGAGTGTGAAGGTTCACCAGTATTCGGGCGAGATCATTGACCGGGGCGATGCCTGGGTGTGTTTGCGCGCGGTGTTTGATAAGCTCGAATCCAACCTGGGATTCGTCACCTTTCGGCGCGGCGATGTGTTCATGGAGTGGTTCTTCAGCGACCGCTGGTACAACATCTTCCAGGTGCACGACGGCGACTCGACGCGCATCAAGGGCTGGTACTGCAACATCACGCGCCCGGCAGAAATCGGCGACGACTACGTGTGCGCCGATGATCTGGAGCTGGACATCTTCGTTTTCCCCAACGGTACGGTGGTGCTGCTGGACGAGGCCGAGTTCAGCGCGCTCGACCTGCCGACCGACGAACGCATGGAGGCGCTGCGGGCGATTCAGACGATTCGCCGCGACGTGGCCGAGCGCACGCCGCCCTTCGACGGTGTGCGGTGAAGGCACACTGACCGGGCCTGTCTTCTAAAAGTGGGTTATCGAAAGAAATCCAACCGTTTTTTCTGATCCTGCATTATGCAACATACTATTTTTGTTCGCACCCCATCACAGGGTGTGCTATGATTTTATATTGCGTGAAAACGATATTCGACGGTTGACATTTTTTCACTCCGCCCGCTGACAGCTTCGCCCAAAGCCGTTCGAGCACCCGTTTCATACTTCTCGCAGACTCTACAAAATGGAGTTCGCTTTCCTATTGCTTGCTGAAACCCCAATACGATAACAGGAGAAGCAGATGGACAACGAAAAAGCTGACGACGAGCAAGCGCAGGATGCCGACAATCGAGGTCATGAAGGAGCTGCTGCGCCATCGGCTGATAGGAGTGCATCAGCGGCCGTTCCGCAGCAAGATGCTCAACCTCAAGATCAGCAGCAACCGACGCATCAATACTTCGTCAGTTATTCACGTACAGAATATTATTTCACACGAGAACTTGTCGATAGACTGCGAAAAAATGGTTTGGATATCTGGTTTGATCAGCAGCAGCTCCTGCCCGGCATCGAGTGGAAATCGGAGATCGACAGCGGGCTTGAGAATTGTGTGGGGCTGATTCTGGTTGTATCACGCGCTTCACTGCGTTCTGCGAATGTTGCCTACGAGTGGCAATCCGCCATGCGGCAGGACAAACCGATCTATCTGGTGCTCTCGGAAGCGGTCGATATTGGGAAGATTGAACTCAAGAGCGACGACATTGACGTAACACAATACAGCCTTGAGGACCTGGTTCATTATGCCCGCAAAATCATTGATTTGCGTCGCTGGTTTGACAGACGCACGTCCTTGCTGGCGAAGCACATTCTGGAAGGCAAAGCGATCCACGGGATACCAACTATTCCGAAGCCCGGTTCCTTTGGATTGCAGTTGTCTGCTCCAATGACGGTTTGGTCTGTTGCATTGCTGTTTATGTTGGCCGGTTTCTTAAACATCGTAGCGGGCATTTTACTTACAGTACAATTTTTCCTCGCGCCAGATCTGGGGGCTGTAGTTGCTGGCCTTATTTGTATCTTCTTTGGATACATTTTGCTCAAACGAGGCCGCAGCTTTCTCGCCCGTGACGAATTCTCGATCGCTCAAATGCGTTTGCTGACGCTGTTGAGCTTCCTATCTCCTGCTATCGTGTTAATCCCACTAGGGATTTATGTCTTATTCCAGTTGACATTTCTGCGCAACAGCATATTGCGCTGGCTCAAACGTTATGCCGTTGAGAACACGATCCTGGAGCAATCTGAAGTGAAAAAGCGAATGGGTGGGATTCTCTTGCCCAACATCGTTCCGGGATTGGCATTTGTGGGTCTGTTGATCAGCGCTGTGGTATGGGTATGGTATCGGTTAACTGAGCCGCCACTGCGGTTGAGAGATGAAGACCAGAAAAAAGTGCCCCCCACCTATGATGTGTTGTGTGCCGAGGTCGATTCGCGGTTGGCAAATAAGATTGAGAAGGCGTTGAAACTCTACAGGATGAAGCGGGTGGATAAAGCTGCATCCGATATGACGATTGCGATCATTACGAATCACTCCAATGAAGCCTTCCTACAGCGTGTGCTGGCGACCGAAAACAGGCTTGTGGTTATTCTGGCGACCAGCATTGTTTCCAACGAATACATTGAAGAGCTGCAAAAATTGCAGTGGTTCGACTATCGAACGCACAAAGACGCTGAGCTTTATGATTTGGCACGCACGATCTTTAGTCAGGACTATTCTTACCTGCGCGGGCTGCCCCCATCCGTTGGAACGATCATCCTGCCAAGAGGTGTGAAAGGAATCGTCACCCTGGTTCACCTGGCTGGCAGCCTCCATATTGTAGTGGGGGGTGGCGTGATTGGCGGTGTCGTCAAGCTGCTGCTCACCCAGAATCTGGCATTACCACTGTCGGTACTCATGATTTTGCTCGGTGGATTAAGTATCTGGTCGGGTTGGCGGATCATCATAGAAACCGGCAATATTCTCAATCGAAGATTGTCAAGAAACCGGCAGGTCGCACGGTTATCGGTCAGTTTCTTGCCCGCTTTAGGGGCGGCGCTTGTCCTGATAATGGGAGGGTCGATGGCCGCCTCCAATGCTGCTCCAGATTTCTTCACATTGGTCACTGCGCTGCCGCTCTCCGCTTTATTCTTCATGCTCCTTATATTTACGCTGGCAGTGGTGGGTAATCCAAACATATGGTTTCCCACTCAGACGTTGGCGAAAGATGATCAATCTGGAATCCTGTTCAATGCAGAGGATACTCACAGAAAATGGCGGCCCTTTCTGTATAGTTCGGCCGTATGTGGCATTTTGTTGGGGGTAGCCGCACTCGTGGGAGCCGCGAATTGAAAGCGGCATTTTTCCCCACACAGCCAGTCCTGATCGGAAGTTGAATATCGTCCTGCCGACAAGTACACTACCATCCATGAACGATAAACTACGCTTTCAACGACACACGGATGGCGTCGCCGTCCTGACTATCAACCGCCCGGAAGCCCACAACGCCCTCGACCTGGAGACCATGCGCGCCCTGGCCGACAACATCGCGCAGATGGCCGCCGACCCTGACCTGCGTGCCGTCGTCCTGACGGGCGCGGGTGAGCAGTCGTTCTGCTCCGGTGGCGACCTGGTGGAATTGAGCCGCTACCCCGCCGCCGAAGACGCGCTGAACATGATCACGCTGATGGGCGACGCGCTGCTGGCGCTGGAACGCCTGCCTGTGCCGGTGATCGCCGCCATCAACGGCTACGCGCTGGGCGGCGGTAGCGAGGTGGCGCTGGCCTGTGACCTGCGGATTGCCGACGAGAAGACGCGCATGGGCTTCGTGCAGATGCGGATGGCGCTCACGCCGGGTTGGGGTGCGGGGCAGCGGCTGCTTCGAACGGTGGGTTATGCCCGCGCGCTCGACCTGTTGCTGAGCAGCCACATCCTGCACGCGCCCGATCTGCTCAGCATGGGGTTGGTCAACCGCGTGGTCGAAGCGGGCACGGCGCTGACGCACGCGCTGAACACCGCGCGTCACATCGCCACATTGCCGCCGGACGTGGTGCGCGCAACAAAGGCGCTGCTCCAGGCGGGGCTGACGCGTCCCTACGATGAAGCACTGCGTTTTGAGCGCGAGGTCTTCCCGCCGCTGTGGGCCGACGAACCGCATCTGCGTGCGGTGGAGCGTTTTCTGAATCGCAGCAAGGAGACGAGCACATGAGCGGCTTTTACGTCACTGTCGCGCGTTACTACGACGCCGAACATCAGGATAAGACCGACGATCTAGATATGTACACCGAGCTGGCCGCCGAATACGACGGGCCGATCTTCGAGGTGGGCTGCGGCACAGGACGAGTGCTGCTGCATCTGGCGCGCGCGGGCAACGAAGTGGATGGCATCGACCTGGAAGCGGCGATGCTCGACCGGGCGCGGCGCAAGCTGGAGGCGCAGCCCCTGCCCAACGCCCGTCTGATCCAGGGCGATGTGCTGAAGTACAAGGCCGAGCGACAGTACAACCTCGTGCTGCTCTCGTATAACGCGCTGATGCACTTTCACGGCCAGGCACAGCAGATCGAACTCCTGCGCCGCCTGCGCGCACTGGTCAGCAATGAGGGGCTGCTGGTGATCGACCTGCCCAACCCGGCGGACTCGTTCGCCGCGCAGGACAGCGACGCGATGATCTTCGAGAAGAGTTTTATCGAGCCGGAATCCGGGCATCTGGTGATGCAGTCTTCGATCAGCCAGCTCGATCGCACCGAGCAAATGCTGCACACGCAGTGGATTTACGATGAGATCAGCAGCGATGGCACCGTCCGGCGCACGCTCGCCCCGGTGGATTTCCGCTACTTCTTCTACAGCGAACTGCGTCTGCTGCTGCAACTGACAGGCTTCAGCGTGATGGCGGCGCATGGCAGCCCGGAACTGGACGTGTACGAGGATGGCTGCGAACGGCTGATCGTCTTCGCGCGGCCAGTGGGGCAGTAATGTGTTATGGGTAATGAGTAATGAGGGAAGAGAAGTATTCACCGCAGAGGCGCAGAGGACACAAAGGCAACATAGAGGTGCGTGCTTTTGTAGGGACACGACAGGTCGTGTCCGTTGGCACGAGTTCTGCCCAGGCGTCTGATGGGCGGAGACGGCATTCCTGTAACCCTGAGAGCGCCCACCAGTCTCATCTTCTTGGGCGACTCCTGCGCTTTTCCCCCTCATCACTCATTACTCGTTACTCATTACTCCTCTTCCTCCTCCTCGCCGCCTGCGACGTGCTGGACACGCCGACCGTGACGCCCTCGCCCAGTCTAAGCGGGCCGACCATCGCGCCGACCGCGACGTTCTTCGCCCAGCAGCCAACCGACATCCCCTTTGACGAGTTCTACGAAGGCCAGAACGACCCGACCGCCGCTGCCCTTGCCCCCGGCGCGGCACTGCCACCGTTGGAGGTCGGCAGTACGCCGGGCACGCCTGCTGCATCTGCTGGCGTGCGCGTGGTGGAGGTGACGGCGCTGGACGGGGGACTGCTGCGCGGACAGTTGTACCAGGGCGGTGATGTGCGCCAGCCCGGTGTGCTGCTGCTGGCAGGCGCGGGCGACGAGTGGAGCGGTTTCGCGGCGCAGCTCTACGATACCGGGTTCACAGTGCTGGTCATGCCGCTGCGCGAACCCGCACCTCTGCTCGATTTCCCCATCCTGCTGCAAGCGCTGAGCAGCG
The DNA here is from genome assembly GCA_016788625.1 of Anaerolineae bacterium. Classification (GTDB taxonomy): domain Bacteria; phylum Chloroflexota; class Anaerolineae; order Aggregatilineales; family Phototrophicaceae; genus CFX2. The sequence continues at coordinate 42,619 of JAEUQX010000082.1, read as the reverse complement.
GCGAGGCCGACCCGGCTAGCCTGGGCGTGATCGGCGCGGGGCGCGGCGCGGATGTGGCGCTGCTGGGCTGCGCGGGCGATCTGCTCTGCGATACGGTCGTATTACTCAGTCCGACTGGCGACCCGGCGCTGCCCAACGCCATGCCCGCCTTCAACCCGCGACCGTTGCTGCTGGCCGCCAGCGAAGACGACGCCACAGCCTTCGCCGCCGCGCAGAGCATCCAGGCTGCCGCGACGGGCGAGGTCATCGTGCAGCCGTTCACCAGCGCGGGCAGCGGCACGGCCATGCTTGCGAATCGCCCCGACCTGGCCGGGCTGATCATCCAGTGGTTGCAGCGGCACATCGGCGCGCCGTAAATGACGCGACATGACCGAGAACACATCATCCAGCACGGATTTGAGGCTTGTCCGGTATTCAACGGCCCGCAGCGCGCATAGTGCTGCTTCCTGCCAATCCTTCAAGGGACACGGCAGTGCTGTGTCGCTACAAATTCCCGCAAAGTGTGCCGAATGAGGCACTCAGCGCCGCTGTATTTGCCCCTCTCCCCTCAGAGAGGGGCGGTTGAGCGCAGCGAAACGGGGTGAGGCTTCCCGCAGCGCCAATACCGGACAACGCTATTCAGGCCTACAACAGCTTCTGCATCCGCACAATACGACGGTCAGTGGCCAGCGTCTCACGCCGCAGCTCGACGAAGCCGTGTTTGAGGTAGTATGCCTGGTTGTACAGCATCTTCTCGTTCGTGATCAGCGTTAGCGCGGGTAGGTTCATCTCGCGGGCCGTTTGTTCAGCGAACAACAGCAGCCGATCACCGATGCCCTGTTGCTGATGGGCGGGCGCAACCGCCAGATTGTCGATGTAGAGCGCGTCGTCTTCCTGCCACATCACCAGGATAGCGACCAATTCCGCTTCTTCGCGAACGGCATACACGCGCTGTTGAGCGATGAGTGTGCCGTAGTCCGCCGTCATCGGCCTGGGTTTCCCGCCGATCACGTCAATCCACTTGCTGTAGGCGGCATTGACCAACGCCTGTATCTCACGAATTTCATCCGGCGCAGCGAGTTGGATAGTCAAGGCAGGCATATGGCCTCTTGTTGAAGTAACCCCAGTTTTGGATAGGCTTTGTTTCGCTCAAGAACCCCACCCCTCAATCGCCTCCCCACCGAGTGGAGAGGGGAAGCTACGCGCAGCACAGCGGGGTGAGGTTAAACAAATGCAAGGCTATCCGATACTCAGGTGAAGTAATGTCGACGTGACGTTTCTTGATGCACAAGATCCCATATCTTCGCACCATTGTAAAGATCTGCTGCGTACTACAATTAGGCTAGTGATCAACAGCAGCACAGGAGCAGCATGACCGATAACAATCTCATCATCCAGCGCGGCTTTGCTGACGAACAGCGCGAGCAGGTGGCAGCACTTTACTGGACGGCCTTCGCGCAGAAGCTCGAACCGATCTTCCGCCAACGGGAACCGGCGCTGCGCGTGATTGCCGAGTCGCTCAACCCGCAATACAGCTTCGTCGCGCTGGCCGGGGATCGGGTGGCGGGTGTAGCGGGCTTCAAGGATGCGCACGGCAGTCTGCTCGACCTGACGCCTGCTGCGATGACGCGTGTGTTCGGCTTCGTCGGTGGTTGGCTGCGGCTGCTCGGCCTCTCGATCTTCGCGCGTCCGGTACAACCGGGCGTGCTGCTGATGGACGGCATCGTGGTCAATGCGGAACTGCGCGGCGGCGGGATCGGCTCGCGCCTGCTGGATGCTATCGTTGATTATGGCCGCGAGCAGGGCTGCGACAGCATCCGGCTGGACGTGGTGAACACCAACCCGCGCGCCCGCCAGCTTTACGAGCGTAAGGGCTTCGTGGCGGTGGCCGAACAGCGTTATCCCTATTTGCGGTCTATCTTCGGCTTCTCCGGCGCGGCGACGATGCACAAAGCATTGCGGGAGGGATGAACTGTGGCGCTTGATATTCAACCGATTCGCAGCGTGGACTGGCTGCCCTTGCCCTTTGACGGCTGCCGCAATGTCTCGGTGAAGATGCTGCTGAAGCTCGACCACCTGGGGTTGGCGCTGCTGCGCTTCGAGCCGGATGGCACGATTCACGAACATGCCGCTGATATGGCTATCGATGTGATCTGCCTGGAAGGGGCGGGCATGGTCAGCGTGGGCAATGAGCAGGGGGCGCTGCGGGCAGGACAGCGGCTGCGCTGGCCGTCGGGCGTGCCGCACCGCCTGTGGACGACGGACAGCACCATGTTGACGCTAATGGTCGAGCACTTCGGAACAGCAGTTTAGAGCAACTTCGAACCCCTGTGCCCGCCCGCGTGTGATGCAGATGAGCGGCTATACCGTTCATGTGTTCTATGCGCTACACTCTGAACCCATATCAATAATGATGAAAGGACTGCTTATGACGACGACAGCAAGCGTGCCGCCGCGCAGCCAGGTGGCCGATATACATAAGTGGAATGCCGAGAGCGTCTTCCCCTCCCGCGCGGCCTGGCGCGAAGAACTCCAGGCCTTGAGCGCCGCCCTGCCCAGTTTGCAGCCCTTCAATGGCACGCTGAACCAGAGCGCCGCCCGGCTGGCTGAGTGGTTCGAGGCATCGGAGAAGCTGGCGCGCCGCATGGAGACGCTGTTCTTCTACGCGCGCATGTCGCAGGCCTGCGAGACGACTGACCAGGAGGCCATCGGCATGGTTGGCGAGGCCGGGTCGCTGGCGGCGCAGTTTGGCGCGCTAGCGAGTTTCGCCGTGCCGGAAATCCTGGCGATTGGTGAGGCGGTGCTGAACGGCTGGGTACAGAACGAACCTCGCCTGGCACCCTTCGCGCACTATTTCCACGACCTGTTCCGCCAGCAGCAGCATGTGCGCTCCGCCGAGGTGGAAGAGGTGCTGGCGCTGGCGCGTGATCCGTTCTCGGCCATCGATAACACCGAAGAAATGATCACCAGCGCGGACATGACCTTCAAACCAGTTGTGGTGAATGGCGAATCCGTGCCGCTGGCGCAGAGCAACATCAGCACGTTCCTGGACAGCCCGGATCGTGAAGCACGCCGCCAGGCCTGGGAACACTACGCCGACGGCTATCTGGGGCTGAAGAATACCCTGGCGAGCAACTATCTGGCCTCGGTCAAGCGCGATGTGTTCTATGCCCGTGCCCGCCGCTACAACAGCGCGCTGGAAGCCTCGCTGTTCAACAACAATATCCCGGCGCAGGTCTTCCACAATCTGATCGATACGTACCGCAAGCACATCCCCACCTGGCACCGCTACTGGCGCATCCGCCGCAAGGCGCTGGGCGTGGAGACGCTGCACCCTTACGACATCTGGGCACCGATCTCGAAGTCCACGCCCGTTGTGCCCTACGCACAGGCCGTAGACTGGATTGTCGAGGGCATGAAGCCGCTCGGTGATGCTTACGTCAGTGTGCTGCGGCGCGGCTGCCTGGAAGAACGCTGGGTCGATATTTACCCCAACGAGGGCAAGACCCAGGGCGCGTTCTCATTTGGCTCATACGACACCTACCCCTTCATCCTGATGAGCTACGACGATAACCTGGGCGCGATGAGCACGCTGGCGCACGAACTCGGCCACTCGATGCACTCGTACTTCTCGCGCAAAACGCAGCCCTACGTCTATGGTGATTACACGCTGTTCGTTGCGGAGGTCGCCAGCAACTTCAATCAGGCGATGGTGCGCGCCAACCTGTTCAAGACCAACAACGACCCGCAGTTCCAGATCGCCGTGATCGAAGAAGCGATGAACAACATTCACCGTTACTTCTTCATCATGCCGACGCTGGCGCGCTTCGAGCTGGAGGTGCACACGCGCATCGAAAACGGCGCGGGCGTCACGGCGGACGACATGATCGACCTGATGACCGATCTGTTCAGCGAGGGCTATGGCAGCGAGATGCACATCGACCGCCAGCGCGTGGGTATCACCTGGGCGCAGTTCGGCCATCTCTACGCCAACTACTATGTTTACCAGTACGCGACGGGCATCTCGGCGGCGCACGCGCTGGCCGGGCGCATCCTGGAGGGCACGCCAGGCGCAGCAGAGGCTTATATCAAGTTCCTCAGCGCGGGCAGTTCGGTTTACCCGGTGGACGCGCTCAAGGGCGCTGGCGTGGACATGAGCACGCCGGAAGCGGTGGAGCGCACCTTCGCCGCGCTGGCCGATTATGTTGACCGTCTGGAACGGCTGACGGCGTAAGCGAGCCTGTCACTGAACCGAGGGTTGTAGTAACCTGCGGGCGGATATAGGGCACAAGCGCCCGATCCGCCCGTAGCCGCCCTGCGTTCTGTAGGGGAAATGTACGGCGATGAGCTAAGCCGTTGTCTAATGACCACTCCCGACGATCAAACGCCTGTTACCTCATCGTCCAGAATGCCGACCCATCGAAAGAAGTCATCGCGCTCGGCTAAACCCACTTGGTCGCGCAGACTGGTCGTGCTAAATTACCCTTTTGCTAACTTGCTCTGAAGATATTCAACTGTATAAAGCAGTGCCGCTTCTTCCGTCGACACCTGACCGGCTTTCCATGCAGGGTCAAATAGAGCATCGCCGAGCTGCTCACGGGTTTTCTGAACCGCTTGCTCATATTCAGCGCATGGCAGTGGATCGAGCAGATAGCCGGATTGCGCCCGCGCGGATTCGCCCATACTGAGTAACCGTGCCGCCTCGGGATAATCGCCCATCGCACAGGCCACCTTTCCGCTAATGATCAGCCGCTCACAGTTGAATTCGTGATTGGTGAAGTTGTGCTGCCACTCCCGGTCGCTGAGAGTCATGGTGATACTCGTTGCCAATAGTCGTGCAGCCTCGCTGAACTGCTCGCGGTGCAGTGCCAGTTCAGCCAAGAAATAACTCGCATGAATTGTCCCACCAACATCATTGAATTCCTCTGCATAAGTAAGCGATTCCTTCAAATGGCGTTGAGCAGACTCATAATCGCCCTGGTAAATTGCTAATGCAGCGAGGGGAATGAGATATTCAAGATATGGACGTTCAATCTCTCGGACCAATTTAGTAGCTTCATCATAGACCGTCCGGGCTTTCTGATAATCCCCTTTAAGAGCAGCTAATCGCCCCAGCCTCACAAGACTGGCTCCGATCAGCATCCGATCTTGATTCGTTTTTGAGATTGCAAAACTCTCATCATAGAGGCGTTGCGCGCGTTCGAGGTCGCCCTGCACCCTGGCCCGATCACCATACAGAAACAAGGCCGTGGCAAGCATCCATGGCATATCAGTCTCACGTAACAGAGCAATGGCTTGCTCAAACTGAGCCGCGACCTCTGTATAATCCGGCATAACATAGCTCATCCCCATGACATAGCGGGCAATGCCGACTTTCCAACCCAATTGCTGAGAGTAGGCATAGCCGCGCTGCATGTACTCCCCTGCTGCCCGAAGATTCCCAAGCTGCGCTGCCAGCGTGGCTGCATTGCCAAGCGCATCTGTGCGGATTGGACTGACGCCTTCGGTCTGGCTCAATCCGAGTTCAGTCCACCGAAGCCCTTCATCCCAAATTCCGTCCCATCTGAACCAGAAGAACCAGAGCGCGTTAGCAACACGCAGACCTTTTTCAGCATCATGAGCATCGAATGCCCAGGTGAGCGCCGCCCGCAGGTTGTTGTACTCGGTTTTGATACGCCGCGCTGCATTGAGCTGTTCCTTGGTATGAAGTTGCTTGTCGGTAGTCTCTGCCCAGATCAAGTAGTAATCCAGATGACGATTCTGGGCTTCAACAGCTTTCCCGGCATCTTTCAGATGGTTTTCGGCATACTGGCGTATCAGTTCGTGCAGGTCGTAACGCCCAAAGGGGCTTCCCTGTACCAATGATTTATCTTCCAGTGAGGTCAGCATCCCTAGTGACGCTCCGGCGATTTGTCGCGCTGCCTCTGGTTCGAAACCGCCCCGAAAGACCGAGAGTTTCATCAGCACATCCTGTTCTTCGGCAGACAGCATCCGCCACGAATGATCGAACAAGGCTCGAATGCTGCGATGACGTTCCGGGGCATCACGCCATCCTGCTGAGAGGAAATTCAAATCCTGTTGAATTTGCTCGGCAATCTGCTCACAGGGCATCCGGCGCACCCAACTCGCTGCGAGTTCAATCGCCAGCGGCATCCCTTCCACTAGTTCGCAAACACGAATTGAGGCGCTCAAGTGATCCTGGAGATGGAAACCGGGGAGATTGCGGCGGGCGCAGCCCTCAAAAAGCTGCACCGCAGTAAAATCTGCCGCATTCTCCTGTTGGGCATCATTTGGAAAGGAAAGTCCATTTACCGGGAACAGCCATTCACCACTCAGATTTAAGCGTTCACGAGAGGTTGTGAGAATCTTTACGCGGGGTGCTGCTTCCAGAATCTCCGCCAGCAAGCCCACTCCCTCTAATAAGTGTTCCAGATTATCCAGAATGAGCAGTAGGCCTTTCGGCTGAAGGAAATTCAGTAGTTGTATTTTGGGATTATCACTCCCAAACAGCGGCAGCTTTACCCATTCCGCGATGGCTGTCACCATAAATTCCGGCGCATTTACACCTGCCAGCGGCACGCCATAAACACCCGATGGAAATCGGCTGGCGCTCAATATGCCTGCCTGATATGCCAGCCGCGTTTTCCCGATACCACCCGCTCCAACCAGCGTTAACAGACGGCAGGTGGGATTGTCCAGATAAGTCGCGATCTGATCGAGTTCGGCCTCGCGTCCGATAAATGGGGTAGGCTGCGCAGGAAGATTCACAACTGGAATCGGGGTGCTGGTCTTTTCCACTTTGCCGTTTATCCCAATCGAAGCCAGTGCATCGACCGGACGCAAGCCACGTGCACATTCAACAAACTTTTGTTTTGCATCGGCTGAAATTTGCAGCGCACCAGCCAATGCCTCGGCTAAATCGCGCGAAGGGCGGCGCTCATCGATTTCGATCTTCTTGATGGTTGCCAGCGCACAGTTGGTCTGGGATGCCAGTTCGCGCTGGGTCATATCCAGTGTTTTCCGCCGCTGTGCCATCCACTCGCCAAACGAAACGATGTCGCTCATCGATTTGTATCCTTTTTTGTCTCCCCGATTGTCCACTGTCAGGGAGACCAATGCCTAACCAACTGCTGCTTAAATAAGGACAAGTTAAGTGATCGAGGATTTTATGAACAAGCGAAATCACAGTCACTATTGTACCCGGATTTTCAATCGCACACTTCTGCGTCTGGCGATACTCGCACTGCGAATTTCCCCGGCAGAAGCGGAAGACTTACTCGGTTTGCAGGACTGCTCGAACCGTCATTAACCGTATCGAAATGGGCCTTTAGAGGGAGTCTGAAATGAATAACCTGACAATCCAGTCCTCAACCGTTCACAATCGTAGTCGCGCAATCCATAACCTGCGCATCGTGCCGGCTCAAGCCGCCGATTGCGATGTCGTGGTGAGTCTGTTCGGCGCACTGCATACCTATAATGCTTCGCTTGATGCGCATTTCGCGCTTTCAGATGAATGGGAAACCCTGCTGCGCCGCGAATTCCAGGATACCTGTAGTCAGGCAGACAAACTGTGGCTGCTCGTAAAAGATGGTGAGAAAGCAGTTGGCTTACTGATCGCGGGTATTCACACCGATTCCCCCTTGTTTCGTCACCGACAATGGGTGGAAGTTGAAGCGCTCTATGTGGCAGACAGCCATCGCTGCATGGGCCTGGCACATGCCTTGCTCAACCGTGTTTATGCCTGGGCGGAAGCCAACGGCTTACCTCGTGTTCAGTTGTACGTGACCGCCACTAACGAACGCGCGCAGTCTGTTTATACCGAGCAGGGGTTTTCCATGACCCAGGCCATTATGCGCAAAACTCTCAGTTAATCACGCTTCAATTCGAATGGTTCATACATTCTTCAAGGAGAAACATCATGTCCACTGAGCAGAACAAAGCCGTTGTCCGCCACGTGTTGAGTGAGTTGTGGAATGGCAACTTTGCTATTGCTGATGAACATCCCGGTATACAGGAAATCATCCCTTTCATCCAGCATATTCATGGCGCCATGACCAATTCTGTACACGAATTGGTACAGCAGTTTGCCGACGGTGAATGGGTGGCATCACGGTTTGTGACTGAGGCTACCCATAGTGGTGTATTCATGGGAATGCCGCCGACTGGTGAACGGGTGCTGAGTGAAACATTGATGTTTCATCGGGTGGTGAATGGCATCATCGTTGAACAACACTCACAGGGTGGGCGTGTTGACGGGCGCTAACCATAGTCTGTCTGCTGCCCCGCTGATTCATACTTTTGACATTCATTATCAATCATTGTGAGAAAGGCTAATACATCATGAATACAGCGATCTGGATTGTGCAAATTCTGCTGGCATTTGTATTTGGAATGGTGGGCATCGGGAAGCTCACCCAACCGCGTGAGAAGCTTCAAGAAAAAATGAAATGGGTCGAAGATTTTTCGGCACGAACACTAAAGGGAATCGGCGCGCTTGAATTGTTGGCTGCCATCGGTCTTGTTTTACCAGCATTGACCGGCATTCTGCCGACTCTCACCCCGCTGGCCGCCGCCGGACTTATCCTGACGATGATTGGGGCGATGATCACGCACATTCGTCGTAGAGAAATGGGAATGCTGATTCCGAATATCATCCTGCTGCTAATGGGAACATTCGTCGTTTATGGTCGGCTTATCGTGGTACCACTGTAGTTGCCCAGCGCGCGATTGCCGAACTCGGTGGCACGACGCCAGAAGACTGCATACTGCGAAGAGCATCAAGAAGCTGGAACGGGCGGAGAAGAACGCCTCACCGCCCCAAAGAACTCAAAGTAGCGCAGCCAACGTTATCCCATCCGCGGCGTCAGCCAGGCCGCCACGTCGTCCAGCACCTCGGCCTGCTGCGGCTCGTTGTGGATTTCGTGGAACAGCCCCGGATAAATCTTCAGCGTCTTGTCGCTCGCGCCCGCCGCGCCGTTCAGCGTCCGGCTTCCCGCCACCGGGCAGATCGGGTCGGCCTCGCCGTGAATGAGCAGCAGCGGCATCGTCAACTGCGCCGCCTGCGCCTTGACTATGCGGCTGACGTGGACGATGTGATGTGCCATCCGCACGCGCACCGCGCCGCGATATACCAGCGGGTCGCTGTCATAAGCCTGCACGACAGCCATATCATGCGCCAGCCCCTGCGAGTCCAGCTTGGCGATGCCCATCTTCGGCACGAGGCTGTTGAGCAGGTCTCCAATCTGAATCAACGCACGCGGCTGTGATGACTCGACCTCCAGCGGCGTGCCGGAGATGACCAACCCGGCCAGATCGCGCCCGTGCCGCAGCGCATAAGCCAGCGTGATGAGCGAGCCGAGGCTGTGACCGTAGATGAACAGCTTGTGCCCCGGCTGCGTCGCTTTGACCGTATCGATGTACTGCTTGAGGTCATTCACCGGCTGGTCGAAGTTCTCGAAGTAGGCGCGCAAGCCGTCGCTCTTGCCATGCCCGCGATGGTCGATGCTGTAGACCGCGCAGCCCGCCGCGTTCAGCCGCGCCGCGACGTGGGCATAGCGTCCGCTGTGTTCGGCCAGCCCGTGCACAATCACGATGGTCGCCCTGCTGGTTGCGGGCAGCCACGAAACGGTGTGCATATTCACGCCGTCGGATGTACGGAAGGAGGAAGTTGAAAGTGCCATATTAATTTACTAAATCTCCCAATCTTCAAGTTGCAGCGCCGCAATTCGTTCAAATTCGCTGGTGTTGTGTGTGACCAAGATGAGGTTATTCGCGAAAGCGATGGAAGCAATGAGCATATCATGTTGACCGATTGGCGACCCTATTCGCTCTAGCTCCGCACGTAATGGCCCATATGCCACCGCTGCGAGGTCATCAAACGGAATTGATGTCACAGTTTCAAGGAATTCAAGCTGCTTCTGAAGGGACCGTTCAGGTGTTTGACTCTTGGCTGAGCCATAGAACAGTTCCGCTTTTGTGATGCTACTCACTGCAATATCGCGCCGAGGCGTATTGGAGAGCTTCAAACGCAGTTGAGGTGAACGCCCGTTAATGTAACGAATACAGGCATTTGTATCGAGCAGATACTTCATTCGATTTCGTCCCGCACATCAGGAGCAAGCTCTGGAGGCCGCTCAATTGGATCATCCGCCAGTGCGCCGTAAGTGCGGTCAAAGAAGCCCAGCGGCCACCCATATTCATCCACCGCTTCTTCCAGCGGTTGCATCACGATCACAACCTCCAGGTCGCGGTTTGCCAGACCTGAAGTTGGCAGTTCCAATTTCAGCAGGCCATCTTCACCCACCCGTGCTCGCAGCTTCATAGTTTCCATACAGATACCTCATAACTCCGGTTCGTCGCTGCTCTCGTCGTAGCTCAGTGGCACGTCCAGCCGCAGCCAGGTGCGTCCCACGCGGAACAGCGTCCCTGGTCGCAGGCTGACGCGCCCCTTGATCGGTGACTTGTCGCGTTCGACAAACGTCCCGTTGCGGCTGTTGCCGTCTTCCAGCCAGAAGTTCAGCGCGAAGGGGTTATCGACCGACTCGGAGGCCGTCACGGGCATCGACTGCAAGCCCAGGCGCGCGTGGATGCGCGAGGACTGGCTGTCGAAATGCAGATGGATGTCACAGCCTTCACGCCTACCGATCAGCAGCACCTTTTCTTCGCCAATCTCCGGCTGCTGAAACACCAGCGTGCGTCCGTCGTAAGGGCCGCTCATGAAGGTGATGGAAATATCTTTTGCCACTGTGCTAATCCTTCTTCATGGACTCGCCTTACGCAGATGCCCTCATCCCCCGGCCCCTTATCCCTCAAGTCGATGGGAGGACATAACAGGTCTTCTTAAAGTTCCTCTCGATGAGGAGAGGGATTTAGGGTAAGGGCTTTCTACATAAGGTGAGTTAGCGATTAATCCTCGTCATCGTCGCCAGCTTCACTCGCCAGCCGCTCTGCCTCTTTCAGCTTACGCTGAGTCACATCATTGTGTGGATCGACTCTCAACGACTGTTCGAAGAGATCGACCGCCTTGCGATACTGCTTGGTCGCCATCAGCGCGTCGCCAAAGTTGTTCAGGAACCACACGTCGCTTGCGTTGTAATGTACCGCCAGTTCATAGGCAGAAATCGCCTCGTCCCAGCGTTCCAGCGCAGCGAAGGCCAGCCCCAACCCGTTCCACGCCCAGGCATACGTCGAGTCATATTCCAGCGCCTTCTGGTAGCTGTCGATAGCCGTCTGCTGGTCGCCCAGGCGGCGCAGCACCTGCCCACGCCGCGCCCAGGCCACCGGGTTCTTCGGCAGCAGCGCCACCGCCCGGTCGGCCACACTCAGCGCCTCGTTCTTGCGCTGCAAATCGAGCAGCACGTCGATCTGGTTGGTGTAGTACCAGATCACTTTGGGGTCTTCCTCGGTCGAGCGCTCGTAGCTCGCCAGCGCCTCTTCGCGCCGTCCCATCGCTTCCAACGCCAGCCCGCGCCCGTTCCATGCCCAGGCGTACTTGGGGTTGAGCGCCAAGGCCTGATCATAGGCCGTCAACGCTTCGCTGCTGCGCCCCAGCCGACGCAGCGCCTGACCGCGCTTCGCCCAGCTTTCTGCGTGGCGCGTGTTGAGCTTGATGGCCTGATCGAGGACTTCCAGCGCTTCCTCAAAGCGGTTGAGCATGACCAGTTCGTCGCCCATGTTGTACCAGTACCACACATCCTGGTCGCTGGACTCGGTGGCCTTCCTGAAACATTCCAACGCCTCTTCGTGCCGCCCCAGGCTGCTCAGCGTCAGGCCGCGCCCGTTCCACGCCCAACCATACTGATCATCCAGCTCGACCGCGCGGGTATAACCGCGCAGCGCCTCCTCCATGCGCCCCAGACGGCGCAGCGCCTGCCCCTGCTTAGCCCACATACGCGCGCTGCGTGGGTCGAGCTTCAAGCCCTGGTCGAGCAGGTCAAGCGCCGCCTGATACTGGCTCATTTGCAGCAGAATATCGACCTGCTGGTAGAGGTAGTAGGCATCGCGCGGGGCGGCCTGGCTGGCGCGGCGGAAGGCCTTCAGCGCATCGTCCAGGCGTCCCATGATTTCCAGCGTGATACCCTGCTCGTTCCACGCCCAGGCGTATTCCGGGTCGAGCCGCGTGGCCTGGCGGTAGGCGTTCAGCGCCTCGTCGTGGCGTTTGAGGTGGCGCAGCGCGTTGCCCATGCGCGCCCAGCTCGGCGCGTGCTGCGGCATGATGCGCGTGACCCGTTCCAGCAGCACCAGTGCCTCTTTATAGCGTCCCATCATCACCAGCACATTGCCCTGGTTATACCAGCAGTGCCAGATGTAGTTGTCGGCATACTGCGCCGCCTGCTGATAGGCTTCCAGCGCCTCATCGAGCCGGTTCATGTGTTCCAGCACGATGCCCTTGCCGTTGATCGCCCAACTGTAGTCCGGCTGGAGCTTGATGGCCTTCTCGTAGGCTTCCAGTGCTTCCTCATTGCGGTTGACGTGGCGCAGCACCTGACCGAGCTTGGCCCAGCTAAAGGCGTGCGTCGGGTCGGTGCGCGTGGCCTGTGTGGCGGTGGGCACGGCGTCCTTGAACATGCCCATCTCGACCAGCATCTCGGTCAGGTTATACCAATGCCAGACTTCTTCCGGCTGGTACTCGGTGGCTTTGCGGAAGCTGGCGAGCGCCTCTGCCGAGCGGTTGAGCGCCTTGAGCGCCAGCCCGCGCCCGTTCCATGCCCAGGCATAGCCGGGATCGAGTTCTACGGCTTTTTCGTAGCCTGTGACAGCCTGCTCGTAGTTCTGCATCAGGCGATGCACCTGGCCGAGCTTCGCCCAGCTATTCGGATGCGTCACATCGACTTCCAGCGCCTTTTCCAGCAGCGGGATGGCATCGGCGTAGCGCCCCATGTTCTGCAGCACATCGGCCTGGTTATACCAGTTCCACACCTCGTTCGGTTTGATCTGTGCCGCCTGCTCGTAACAGACCAGCGCCTGTTCCATGCGCCCCAGCCGTTCCAGTACCAGCCCCTTGCCGCGCCAGGCGAAGGCATAGCGCGGGTAAATCGCCAATGCGTGATCGTAGCAGGCCAGTGCGTCATCGTAGCGCGCCAGCAGCCGCAGCGCACGTCCCTTGCGCGCCCAGGCCAGCGCATTATCCTGCTGTAAGCTGATCGCCCGGTCATAAGCGGCCAGCGCCTCGTCCATGCGGCTGAGTTCAGTCAGCGAGTAGCCCTTGTCGATCAGCTCGTGAACCTGCATCTCCGGCCCGGTGATTTCCAGCGTGGCGCGCTGCCCGGTGACATCCTCGTAAATGATCGCCAGTTCATCGACCAGTTCGGCCCAGTCCGCCGGGCGGTCTGCGGGGGATTTCTCCAGGCAGGCCAACGTTAGCTTTTGCAGCCTGAGCGGAATCTGCCGTGCGCTTTGATCGTCAAAGACGGGTTTGATCTTCTGATGGGCGTGCTTCCATTCGGGGAATTTCTTGGCGTCGAAGGCGTGCCGACCAGTCAGCATCTCATAGAGCATACAGCCGAACGCATACACATCGGCGCGGATGTCCACGATCCTGGCGTCGCACTGTTCCGGCGACATATAGGGCGGCGTGCCGACAATCGCGCCGACGCGCGTCAGGCGCGGGTCGTGGCGCGGCGAGTCGTCATCGGTATCGTTGCCGGGCAGCGGCACATCGGTGAATTCCAGTGAGCGCACCAGCCCAAAGTCGGTGATCTTGGCGATGCCGTCGTGCGTCACCAGGACATTGGCCGGTTTCAGATCGCGGTGTACCAGCCCTTCCACCAGGCTGCAAGCGTGCTGCATCCCCAGCGCCATGTGCAGCCCAAACTCGATGCTCTGCGCCAGATCGAGGCGTTTGTGGTCAATCCAACTGCGCAGGTCTGGCCCCAGCCCTTCTGGCCCGCTGATGTGTTCCAGGATGATGTGCGGGCGCTCACGGATGGTCTCCACGCGCAGCGCCCGGACGATGTGGCGGTGCTTCTCCAGCAGAATCCAGGTGGTCGCCTCCTGGTTGAAGCGCGTCACAGCGCGTTCGTTATCCAGGAACTTACTCTGGAAGGTCTTGATGGCGACGGGTTCGCGGTTCTGGTGGTCGTAACACAGGTAGACGATGCCCATACCGCCGCGCCGGATGTCGTGGACTTCGTAGCGATCCTGGATGCGCTCGCCAATGTCAAAGTCGTCGTCGCTGTGGCTGCGCGCGCCGAGGTAGGGCTGCACCAGTTTGCGGTCCACGCGTCCGGCGTCGCGTTCGACCGACGTCAGATGATCCTGTGCGGTCTGTTCGATGCGTGTCTCGCTGCCGGAGACGATTTCCAATGAGTCGATGGGTGGTTGCTCTGAGTCCACATCGGCCATCGTCTGGCCGCTGTCGTGGCTCGTGCCTGTCAGGTCGAGCGGCGCGATGGCGGTCAGGTCATCATCGCCGTTGGCTTCCGTACCCCCGATGATGCGAATGGGGTTGGTTGGCGCGTCGTTGAGGTAAGAGTCGGTCAGGTCTTCCAGGCGGCTCTCGATCTCCAGCAGCGGGAACATGTCGCCGGGTTCGTTCTCGGCAGCCACCCACAACGCGACCGCCAGATTGCGACGTGTCGGGTTGGCCTGCGCGCTGGCGATGACCCACTGGATGAAGCGCTGCAAGGCGATGCGCGCGGTATAGCGGTCTACGCTGTTGGCGGCGGCCTGCTCGGCGCGCTGGTAGGCGATCAGCGTCTTGCCCGCATAGAAGATCAACAGCCGCCCATCGTCGCTGAGCGTGCGTCGGGCGCACAGGTCGCCGAGCGCGAAGAAATCGTTGATGTCGGTGCGGCGCAGCGCCAGCCGTCCCAGCGTGCGAATCTCTGGAACCGGGTCACTGGCGAAAAAATCCACGCCGTCCTGGGGATGGCGTCTCCGCAGTGCTTTGTTGATGGCCTCGGCGCTCATCTGCGGAGGCTGTCGTCCTGTCTGAGGTGCTGGGTTCATCGTGATTGTGACCTGCTGCCTGGTGATCCTGACCGGGAGGATATACAGGCTGACGTAAGGGCGCAAGGCATTGCACCCTTACAAGCCCCTGCCTGCACAATATACACTACCTCTGCTTTTCCTCTGCGGCGGACACGTGATGGCGTATCCCTACAATTCATCCCCTACAATGTCGTTCTGGGTCTGGTGAATGCTTCGTTTCCCTCATCCCTCGTTACTCGTCACATCATTCGGCTTGGCTTTGACCTCGAAGTGCAGGCGTTCACTATCGTCGGCCAGCGCCAGGATCGTGTCGCCTTTCTGAAAGTCATCTTCCACGATGCGCGTGCTGAGCGGGCGGGTGAGCAGCCGCTCGATGGCGCGGCGCAGCGGGCGAGCGCCGTTGACCGGGTCGTAGCCCTTCTTCAGGATCAGCTCGCGGGCAGCGTCGGCCAGTTCGAGCGTCAGCTTCTGTTGGCGCAGCCGCTCATGTAGGTCCTTGAGCTGCAAATCGAGGATACGGCTCATCTTATCCTGGTCGAGCGAGTGGAAGGTGATGATTTCGTCGATACGGTTGAGGAATTCCGGGCGGAAGAAACGGCTCAGATAGGCCGTGAAATCCGGCTTCGAGTCAGCGCCGCCCAGGAATCCCAAGTGTTTGCCCGCCTCTTCCGTGCCGATGTTGCTGGTCATGATGAAGACCGAGTGCCGCGCGTCAACATTGCGTCCGTGCGCGTCGCTCAGCCGTCCTTCATCGAAGACCTGCAGGAAGATGTCGAAGACTTCCGGCGCGGCCTTCTCGACCTCATCGAGCAGCACCACGCTGTACGGGCGGCGGCGCAGGCCATCGGTGAGCTGTCCGCCGCGCTGTGTGTCCTTGTAGCCGGGCGGCGCGCCGATCAGCCGGGCGACCGTGTGCGAGTCGTGGAACTCGGACATATCCAGCCGCAGCATGGCGTCGTCGCTGCCGAAGAGGAACTCCGCCAGCGCGCGTCCCAGTTCAGTCTTGCCGACGCCCGACGGCCCCAGGAACAGGAACACGCCAATCGGACGCAGCGGATCGCCCAATCCGGCGCGGGCGGTCTTGATGGCTTCGGCCACCGTCGTCACGGCTTCGTCCTGTCCGATCACGCGCTGGCGCAGGGCGTTCTCCAGCCCGGCCAGACGGCGCTTCTCGTCTTTCGTCAGTTCGGTTACGGGGATGCCTGTCCAGTCGGAAAGCACCGCCGCGATGTTCTCGACCTCGACTTCCGGCGTCATGTCGGCGCTGCTCTCGTCCGGCGAGAGCGTGCGGATGATCACGCGTGTGCAGGCCTCATCCAGCAGATCGAGCGCCTTATCCGGCAGGCGGCGGTCGGGCAGGAAGCGCACCGAGAGGTTGACGGCCATCTCCAGTGCCTCTTGCGTGATCGTCACGCCGTGATGTTTCTCCAGCCGTTCGCGCTGTCCCTTGAGGATTTCGAGCGAGGCGACCTCACTGGGTTCTTCGATGTCGATGGTGCGGAAGCGGCGGTCGAGCGCCGGGTCCTGGGCGATGGCGCGGCGGTATTCCTCGTGCGTGGTCGCGCCGATGCAGATCAGTTCGCCGCGCGCCAGGGCAGGCTTGAGGATGTTGGCGGCGTCCAGGTTGCTGTCAATCGTATCGCCAGCGCCGACGATGGTGTGAATCTCATCAATGAACAGGATGACGTTGCCGGCATTCTTAGCCTCGTCCACGATGCCGATCAGCCGTTCCTCGAACTGCCCGCGCAGGCTCGTGCCCGCGACCAGCGTGCCGATCTCGATCTGTACCAGGCGACGGTTCTCCAGCGACTTCGGCGCGCTGCCCGCGTGAATCGCGTAGGCCAGCCCTTCGACCACCGCCGTCTTGCCCACGCCCGCGTCGCCGAGCAGCAGCGGGTTATTCTTCTTGCTGCGCGCCAGCGTGCGGGCCAGGGCGCGGATTTCCTTCTCGCGCGCGATGGCCGGGCCGATCTTGCCCGCGCGCGCCTGTTCGGTCAGGTCGCG
Organism: Anaerolineae bacterium; assembly: GCA_016788625.1. GTDB lineage: Bacteria > Chloroflexota > Anaerolineae > Aggregatilineales > Phototrophicaceae > CFX2. Next base: position 25,705 of record JAEUQX010000082.1, on the reverse strand, counting down.
GCCATACTTGTCCAGCAGTGGGGTGGGCATCCGTGTTTCGCCTCGGACGGGCATGGATGGGAATTCTTCCGAGTCGTCGAAGGCGAAGTCGTCGTCACTGATGTGCGGGAAGTCGAAGATTTCGCTTTCGTCCTCGTCTCCCTTGTGTTCTGTGCGCGGGAGCTGCGCTTCCAGCAGCAGCCGCTGCAGCCACAGGTTGAGATCAAAGCCCATCTCGATCAGTTTGCGAACCGGGATGTTCTCGCCTTCCTGGAGCATCGCGAGCAGCAGGTGCGCTTCGTCAATCTCGCGGTCTTTATAGTCTTCGTCGCGGTCGGCCAGGAATATCGCCAGCGCCAGCACGATCTCGCTGCGCGGCGTCAGGGGCAGCACCTCGCCCAACTTGCCGTCGCCGCTGCCGATCTCTTTGCGAATCTCGCTGCGCACGACGCGCGGGTCCAGCCCGGCACGACGCAGCAGGTTGCAGGTCGGGCCGCTCTCGGTGCGCGTGGCTGCCATGAACAGATGCTCGACGCCGATGTAGTTCTGCTCGCGCTGGCGGGCTTCCTCGGCGGCGGCGGTCAGGTAGGCGGCGCAGCGCTCGCGGATCTCTTTCTCAGGAAGATCAGGTGAAGGTGATGGTGTCAAGTTGGTTTACCAGCCGTATACGAACGGATAAATCAGCTACCCAGTAAGTATAGCGCAAATGCGGCTCTTTGTTGGACAATTGGCACATGTTCAGAACACGTAACGACCCCTGCCCGTTGACGGGGAGGGGTTAGGGTGGGGTTGGGGTGTAGGAAGGACGTGGGGGAGGTTAATAGCCCCGGAATTCGGGGTTCACCGCATCATAGCGCTCACGGCGTAAGTGTTCCGCCTGAGCCTTGAGGGCACGCAGCATCTCAATCAACGGTGGTTCAACCACCTTTGCTTTGCGGATCGTTTCCAGCAGTTCGGTGGTCAGTCGCTCTATTTCATGCAGATGCTTGTCCGAAATCGTATCAAGATTCATGTGCTGCCCGCTTTCTTGAACCTGGTGATGCTTGTTTCGGGATTGAGGTGTGGGGTGAGATGTGGATGCCAGCAGATTGGCTGGAATGAGAACAAACAGTGCAAGACTGGCCTGCACTGTTTGTGGTTCATCGCATTTGATGTTGGATTTAGCGGCGATTGCGCCCGAAGTTGCCGCCGCCGCTGCGCTCTTCGCGCGGGCGTGCTTCGTTGACGGTCAGCGCGCGGTTGTCCATCGTGAAGCCGTTGAAGCGGCGAATGGCATCCTGAGCGTCGTTATCGTTCGCCATCTGGACGAAACCAAAGCCCTTGGACCGGCCGGTGTCGCGATCCATGATGATGGTGACTTCGGTGACTTCACCGACCTGGGCGAAGAGTTCGCGGATCTGCGATTCGGTGGCGCTGTAGGCCAGATTACCAACATATAGCTTTTTAGCCATGACATACTCCTGTATGCATAAACACGGAAAGATCGATAGAGTAGGTTCGTCGTCGTGGCGAAAAATGCAGAGGTGGTCAATCTCGGATACAAGAGGAGCGACACGGGATGCACTATCAGCCAGGGTTTGTTGAATACCCCATCACTGCACATTGTCGCACAGGTCGTCTTGTCTGTAAAGAGTGGGTTTCGTTCACAGGCTGCGCCAATGGAACTTTGCGTGGCGGGGCTGGTCTGGTAAAGTCGGATCATCTTGCCAGAATAATTCAGGAGCGCCCAGGATGACCAGCGAAACCCCCACGCCCGCCCCGGCTGCCCCGAGCACGCCGCCTGTACCCGAAGTGCCTGCTAAGCCGGAAGAAGCGCCCATTCAGACCCAGCACGAAATCACCCTGGGCGAACGGCGCTTGGCCTATACCGTCAACACGGGCATGATGCCGCTTAAGAACGCCAAAGGGGAAATCGAAGCGCGTATCTTCTACATAGCCTACACGCTCGACCTGCCGCAGCCCGACCCGCTGCGCCCGCTGACCTTCGTGTTCAACGGCGGCCCCGGCTCGGCGTCACTGTGGCTGCACCTGGGCGCGCTCGGTCCGTACCGCGTCAAGATGCAGGACGAGGGCTGGATGCCCGCGCCGCCCTACCAACTGGTTCCCAACGAACACACCTGGCTGGAGATGACCGATCTGGTGTTCATTGATCCGGTGGGCACGGGCTACAGCCGCGCGGAGAAGCCGGAACTGACCAAGAAATTCTGGAGCGTAAAAGGCGATCTGGAGTCGGTGGGCGAGTTCATCCGCCTGTACCTGACGCGCAGCAAGCGCTGGACATCACCGCTGTTCCTGGCGGGCGAAAGTTACGGCACGACGCGCGCGGCAGGGCTTTCCGGTCTGCTGGTCGATAAGGGCATCGCCTTCAACGGTCTGTTCCTGATCTCGACCACCATGCACTTCCAGACGCTCGACTTCGACGCGGGCAACGACCTGCCCTACGCGCTGTTCCTGCCGACTTACACCTCCACTGCCTGGTATCACGGCAGGCTGCCCGCCGACCTGCAAGCGCGCCCGCTGGCTGACGTGCTGGCCGAGGTCGAAGCCTGGGCGGAGACGGATTACATGCTGGCGCTGATGAAGGGCAGCCGCCTGAGCGATGAGGCACGCGCGGCCATCGTCGAGCGGTTGGCGCGTTACACCGGGCTGGAGGCGCGTTTCATCGAGGGCAGCAACCTGGGCATCAACATCTTCTTCTTCTGTAAGGAGCTGCTGCGCGACCAGCGCCGCACCGTCGGTCGCCTCGACAGCCGCTTCAAAGGCTTCGAAGCCATCAGCGTTCGGGAAATGCCGGAGTTCGACCCGTCGATGCACGCCATCCTGCCGCCCTACACTTCGATGATCAACCAGTATGTGCGCGGCACGCTGGGCTATGAGACCGATGTCGAGTACCAGCCGCTCAGCATGGAAGTCAACCAGGGCTGGGAATGGGAAGCGGGCAAGTACACCGATACCAGCGAGTCGCTGCGCAGCGCGTTCGCCAAGAATCCCTTCATGCACATCTTCGTGGCGATGGGCTACTACGATCTGGCGACGCCGCATTTCGCCACGCTCTATACGCTGGCGCACATGCCCATCGACCGCGAGCAGCGCGACCAGATCCACACTGCTTATTACGAAGCCGGGCACATGTTCTACCTGGATGTGAACGCACTGGCGAAGCTGAAGGCCGACGCGCAGACCTTCCTGGACGCGGCGCTGCGCCGTTGAGGGAAGGGCTAAAAGACTATTCTCCACCGTTCAATCCCGATGTAGTATTGAAATTTGTTGCAGAACATGGGGATTGAAACGCTATGATGGAAACATACCTGGAGACCACGCACGAGCTGATGCTGCATCGCAAGCTGTCGCTCAGCGTGGTCATTCCATGTTTCAACGAGGTTCACACGATTGCGGACGTGATCGCGCGCGTACAGGCAGTCGCGCTGGCGCAGGAAATCATCGTGGTGGACGACGGCTCGACGGACGGCACGCGCGAGGTGCTGAAGGGCATCGAGGCGGAAAAGCGCGCCGGGCTGCGGATTCTGTATCACGACCACAACCAGGGTAAAGGCGCGGCGGTCATCACCGGTTTCGCGGCGGCCTCGTGTGACGTGCTGCTGATTCAGGACGCCGACTATGAATATGACCCGCGCGAGTACCCAATCCTGCTGCGCCCATTAGAGGAAGGCATCGCGACGGTGGTCTATGGTTCGCGCTTCCTGGGCGGCCCGCGCAAGGCGATGAATTTCTGGAACATGGTCGCCAACCGCGTGCTGACTTTCACCACCAACATTCTGTATAACGCCATCCTCAGCGACATGGAAACCTGCTACAAGGTTTTCCGCGCGGATGTGGTACGCGACCTGGTGATCCACGCCAAGCGCTTCGAGTTCGAGCCGGAGATCACTGCGAAGGTGCTCAAGCAGGGCATTCGCATCTACGAAGTGCCGATCTCGTACAACGGACGCGAGTGGGACGAGGGCAAGAAGATCCGCTGGACGGATGGCCCAATCGCGCTGTGGACGCTGTTCAAGTACCGTTTTGTGGATTAAACGGGGTGTGCTGCCCTCAAATGGCCTGATCACAACTCAGTCACATTGCCCACATGCCTTCATGCAGTTCGTGCAATCCGTCTTGACAATGCGCGCAGGGCAGTGCTAGTATTCTCACCCACAAGTGCAGTGTACACCCTCAGCCTAAAAAATTGAGGCAATGCACACTGAATCGAGCGAATGATGGCGAAAGCGCTCTCGCAAGCGGGAATAGCTCGCCTTCCTGGTAAGACCTACACGGGCGTTCTCTCACCTTGAAGTACGCCCGTTTGCTTGCCCAAAATCGGATTATAGATCGGGAGCAAGAAATGCCAACCATCAACCAGTTGGTGCGAAAGGGTCGCAAGCCCAAAACCAGCAAGAGCAAAGCACCAGCCCTGCAATATACGCTCAACGCCTATTCGCAGAAGCGTACCCGCCGCCGCAAAGGCGCGCCGCAGAAGCGTGGTGTTTGCACGGTCGTCAAGACGATGACCCCCAAGAAACCGAATTCGGCGCTGCGTAAAGTGGCCCGCGTTCGCCTGACCAACCAGATCGAAGTGACGGCCTACATCCCTGGTGAAGGTCACAGCTTGCAGGAACACAGCGTCGTGCTGGTGCGCGGCGGTCGTGTCAAGGATCTGCCCGGCGTGCGCTACCACATCGTGCGTGGCACGCTGGATACGGATGGCGTCAAGAACCGCGAACAGGGTCGCAGCAAGTACGGAGCCAAGCGTCCGAAACCGGGCCAGGCCGCTCCCGCTGGCAAGAAAAAGTAAGAGCGAGGTTTTTCGGAAATGTCCAGAAGAAACACCCCGGCCAAACGCCGCGTGCCGCCGGATAAGAAATTCAACAGCATGTATGTCACGATGTTCATCAACCGCATGATGCACGGCGGCAAGCGCAGCACCGCCCAGGCCATCATGTACGCGGCCTTTGACATCATCGAAGAACGCATGAAGCGCAATCCGGTTGAGGTTTTCGAGACCGCCCTGCGCAACGTCTCTCCCGCCGTCGAAGTCAAGCCGATGCGTGTCGGCGGTTCGACCTATCAGGTGCCGGTGGAAGTGCCGCACGAACGGGCGACCTCGCTGGCGATGCGCTGGCTGCTGGAAACCGCGCGCAAACGCGGTGGTCGCAACATGGAAGAACGGCTGGCGGGTGAACTGCTGGACGCTTTCAATAATCAGGGTGCGTCGATCAAGAAGAAGGAAGACACGCATCGTATGGCCGAGGCGAACCGCGCGTTCGCTCACTTCCGCTAAAGCGGAATCAGAAGCTGATCGTACAGGTAGTTTGAGAGAAGCATGGCGACTAAAGGCGCAAAACTCGATCTGAATAAAGTCCGCAATATCGGCATCATCGCGCACATCGACGCGGGCAAGACCACGACGACCGAGCGCGTTCTGTACTACACCGGCATGATCCATAAGATCGGTGAAGTACACGAAGGCGCAGCGACGACCGACTATATGGAGCAGGAACGCGAGCGCGGGATCACCATCACCGCCGCTGCGATCACTGCGAACTGGCGTGATCACCAGATCAACGTCATCGACACCCCCGGTCACGTCGATTTCACCGCCGAAGTGCAGCGCAGCCTGCGCGTGCTCGATGGTGGTGTGGTCGTTTTCGACGGCGTGGCGGGCGTTGAGCCGCAGTCGGAGACAGTATGGCGACAGGCCAATAACTACAGCGTGCCGCGCATCTGTTTCGTCAACAAGATGGACCGTGTCGGTGCGAACTTCCAGCGCTGCGTCGATATGATCATCGAGCGCGTCAACGGCAATCCGGTCGTCATCCAGATTCCGTATGGCGAAGGCCCGGAATTCGCTGGCATCATCGACCTGATCGACATGAAGCTCATCACCTACGAAGGTGATATGGGCAACACGATCACCGAACACGAGATCCCGGAAGCGTATCGCGAGCAGGCCGAAACCCGCCGCATGGAAATGGTCGAGAAGGTCGTTGAGAACGACGACTTCCTGACCGAGAAGTACCTGATGGGCGAAGAAGTCACCCACGATGAACTGCTGGGCGCGATGCGCGCGGCCACCATCGCGGGCAAGATTCACCCGGTGCTGTGCGGTTCGGCGCTGAAGAACAAGGGTGTGCAGACCATGCTCAACCGCGTGGTCGACCTGCTGCCCTCGCCGCTGGACATCCCGGATATCAAGGGGATGCACCCGAAGACGGAAGAGCCGGTGACGCGCCGGGCCGATAACGACGAGCCGACCGCCGCGCTGGTCTTCAAGATCATCACCGACCCGTATGTGGGACGACTGGCCTTCTTCCGCGTCTATTCCGGCGTGGTCAAGGCGGGTTCGATGCTGGTCAACACGAGCAAGGGCGAGAAGGAACGTATCGGTCGTATCGTCCGTATGTTCGCTGACCGCCGCGAAGATGTTGAAGAAGTGCAGGCGGGCGACATCGCCGCGATCCTCGGCCTGAAGGAAACCTTCACGGGCGACACGCTGAGCGATGCCAACAACCCGATTGTGCTTGAGAAGATCAGCTTCCCTGAACCGGTCATCGAACTCTCGATTGAGCCGAACAGCAAGGCCGATCAGGACAAGATGGGTATCGCGCTGCGCCGTCTGGCGGAAGAAGATCCCACCTTCAAGATCGAGGTGGACGACAAGCTCGGCCAGACCAAGATCAAGGGTATGGGTGAGCTGCACCTGGAAATCCTCGTGGATCGTATGTTCCGCGAGTTCAATGTGCAGGCGTCTGTCGGCAAGCCCCGCGTGGCCTACCGCGAAACGATCACCCGCCATGCGCGCATCGACACCACCTTCAAGCGGCAGACGGGCGGTTCGGGTCAGTATGCCCGCGTCGTCATCGAGTTCGACCCGCTGACGGAAGAAGAACGCCTGGCGCTGCCCCCCGGTGAAGACTGGATGTGGGTGGACAGCATTCGCGGCGGTACCATCCCGCGTGAGTTCATCAAGCCAACGATGAACGGCGTGCGCGATGCGATGCAGGGGGGCGTGCTGGCCGGATACCCGGTCACGCTGCTCAAGGCGACGCTGGTCGACGGCGCGTTCCACGATGTGGACTCGTCGGAAATGGCCTTCAAGGTCGCTGGCTCGATGTGCCTCAAGGAAGGCGTGCAGAAGGCTGGCCCCGTGCTGCTGGAACCGACCATGAAGGTCGAAGTCGTCGTGCCGGAAGACTACACGGGCACGATTGTCGGCGATCTTTCGGCGCGGCGCGGCATCATCTCCGGCATGGAACCGCGCGGCGGTGGCGCAACTTCGGTGCGCGCGACCGTTCCGCTGGGCGAGATGTTCGGGTACGCCACCAACCTGCGTAATATGACGCAGGGACGCGGCGCCTTCACGATGGAATTCGAGAAATACGCGGTTGCGCCCAACAACATCGCTGAAGAAGTGATCAAGAGCGGGCGTTAACGGAAACACGGTCATCATGACAAGGGCGGGATTTGGCCCGCCCTGATACTCAAAGCTCCCCGGTGGGGAAATGTCAGTCAGTTTGAGGCGTAGAAAAGGATCACATACCAATGGCTAAGTTTGAACGTACCAAGCCCCACGTCAATATCGGGACCATCGGTCACGTCGATCATGGCAAAACCACGCTCACGGCGACCATCACCAAGGTATTGGCGCTCAAGGGCAAAGCCGAACGGATGAAGTATGATGACATCGACAACGCGCCGGAAGAGAAGGCGCGCGGTATCACCATCAACATTCGTCACGTCGAATACGAAACCGACAAGCGCCACTACGCGCATGTCGACTGCCCAGGCCACCGTGACTATATCAAGAATATGATCACGGGCGCGGCGCAGATGGACGGCGCAATCCTGGTCGTCAGCGCTCCGGATGGCCCAATGCCGCAGACGCGTGAACACGTTCTGCTCGCCCGCCAGGTGGAAGTCCCGGCGATGGTGGTCTTCCTGAACAAGATTGACCAGATGGACGACCCGGAACTGCTGGAACTGGTCGAGCTGGAACTGAGCGAACTGCTGAGCAGCTACGGCTTCCCGGCGGACACCCCCGTCGTGCGCGGTTCGGCGCTGATCGCCAATGAGTCGGCCAGCAATGACCCCGCCGCTTCCGAATACGAACCGATCCTCAAGCTGATGGATGTCGTGGACGAATGGATCCCGACCCCGGAACGCGATACCGACAAGCCCTTCATGATGGCCGTCGAAGACGTGTTCTCGATCAAGGGTCGTGGCACGGTCGTCACCGGTCGTGTTGAGCGCGGTCGCCTGGAAAAGGGTCAGGAAATCGAGATCATCGGTCTGCGTGACGAAGTTCGCAAGAGCGTCGTGACGGGCATCGAAATGTTCCACAAGGAACTCGACGCCGCCACCGCTGGCGACAACGCGGGCATCCTCCTGCGCGGTATCGAACGCACGGACATCGAGCGTGGTATGGTGCTCGCCAAGCCGAACAGCATCAAGCCGCACAAGAAGTTCATGAGCGAAGTGTACGTCCTGAAGAAGGAAGAGGGTGGCCGTCACAAGGCCTTCTTCCCCGGCTATCGTCCGCAGTTCTACATCCGCACGATGGATGTGACCGGCACGATCACCCTGCCGGAAGGCGTCGAGATGGTCATGCCCGGCGACAACGTCAACCTGCAGGTCGAGCTGATCACCCCGGTCGCGCTGGAAAAAGGCTCGAAGTTCGCCATTCGCGAAGGCGGCCTGACGGTCGGCGCGGGCGTCATCACGGAAATTCTGGAATAAAGTCACAGCTAGTCACGGTTGTAAACCGGGTGTGGGGGCGCACAAAGTTGCGCCCTCACTTGCCAATAGGCACGGGCAACACAACCAGGCTGAGAGGTAATCATGGTCAGAAATAAGATTCGTATCTGGCTCAAGGCGTATGACCACCGTGTCCTCGATCAGTCCGTTCAGCGGATTGTCGAAACGGCGGAACGCACGGGCGCGCGTGTTGTCGGCCCGGTGCCGCTGCCTACGCGCATTGAGCGCTTTACCGTGCGCCGCAGCCCGTTCATCGACAAGGACTCGCAGGAGCATTTTGAGATTCGCACTCACAAGCGCCTGATCGATGTCCTCGACCCTGACAGCAAGACGATTGACGCGCTCATGCGGCTGAACCTGCCCGCTGGCGTCGACATCATCGTGAAATAAGGGGGCAGCGATGAAAGGTTTAATTGGCAAGAAAGTTGGCATGACCCAGATCTTCGACGAACAGGGAAACGTTATCCCTGTCACCGTCATCGAAGTTGGGCCGTGTTATGTGACGCAGGTTCGTACTGCTGATCGAGACGGCTATGTCGCCGTGCAGTTGGGTTTTGGCGAGTCCAAGCCCCAGCGCATGTCCAAAGGCGAACTCGGCCACCTGAAGCGTAACAATCTCCCGGCGCTGCGCCACCTGCGCGAATTCCGGGTTAAGAACGGCGAACTCGATGTCCAGGAAGGCCAGCAGCTTTCGGCTGATGTGTTCAGCGAAGGCGAGCGGGTAGACGTGATCGGCACGAGCAAGGGTCGGGGTTTCCAGGGCGGTATCAAGCGCCACAACTTCAACCGCCAGCCCAAGACTCACGGTGCATCAGACCGCACACGCGCGCCGGGTTCGGCGGGCGCGAACACCTACCCCGGTCGTACCCTGAAGGGCAAGCGCTATCCGGGGCAAATGGGCAGCGTGCGCGTCACCACCGAAAATCTCAAGGTGGTCAAAATCGACGCGGAACGCCATCTCCTCGCCGTGAAGGGTTCTGTCCCCGGCGTCAACGGCGGCATCGTCATGATCAAGCCCGCGCGCCCGCGCCGTCGTGGCAAGAAATAAGGGACGAGAGGAGAGCCAATCATGCAAGTTCCAGTGATGGATATGAGCGGCAAGCAGGTGCGTACCATCGACCTGCCCGCCGATATTTTTGAAGTCGAAATCAACACCGGCCTGATGCATCAGGCATTCGTGCGGCAGATGGCGAATGCGCGCCTCGGCACGCACAAGGTCAAGCGTCGCGGCGAAGTCAATCGCACGTCGGCCAAGTGGTACCGCCAGAAGGGTACAGGCCGTGCCCGTCACGGCTCGCGCGATGCTACCCAGTTCGTTGGTGGTGGCCGCCCGAAAGGCCCGACGCCGCACAAGTACACCAAAGACATGCCGCGTAAGATGCGCCAGCAGGCCATCCGCTGCGCGCTGAGCGCCCTGGCGCGCGATAACCAGTTGGTCTTCGTGGACAGCCTGGCGCTGGAAGCCCCCAAGACCAAGGCCATGCGCCAGGTTCTCGATGCGCTGGTCGGCAAGGACGGCAAGGCGCTGGTGTTGATGGCTGCGCGCAATGAAAATGTCGAGCGCAGCATCCACAACCTGGATGGCGCGCACGTCATCCGTGTCAACTACCTGAACATGCGCGACCTGCTGCAATATGGCAAGGTGATCGTGCCGCTGGACGCGCTAGAGGTCATTCAGAACCTCTGGGGCAAGGGAGAGAAGTAAACATGGCTGAACTGCATCTCTACGATGTCCTCGTTCGCCCCGTCGTCACGGAAAAGTCGGCTGTCCAATCGGACGAACTGAACCAGTACGTGTTCGAGGTCGCGCCAGAGGCCAACAAGATTCAGATCAAGGAAGCCGTCGAACTGATCTTTGAAGTCGCAGTGGTCAAGGTCAACACGATGGTCATGCCCGCCAAGCGCGGACGCCGCGGACGCAACTGGTATTTGCGCTCACGCCAGTGGAAGAAAGCTATCGTCACCGTCCAGGACGGGCAGACGATTGAGTTGTTCAATCTCTAGGGGTAAGACGATGCCAGTTAAAGTCTATAAACCCACCTCGGCTGGCCGTCGAGGGATGACGGGTCACAGTTTTGAAGAAATTACCAGCAGCACGCCGCAGCGCTCGCTCACCGAAGCGATCCGCAAGCGCGGCGGGCGCAATAACAGCGGGCGCGTCACCGTCCGTCATCGCGGCGGCGGCCACAAGCGCCGTTACCGCGTGATCGACTTCAAGCGCGACAAGTTCGACGTTCCGGCGGAGGTCGTCTCGATTGAGTACGACCCGAACCGCTCGGCGCGCATTGCCCTGATCGAGTTCAAGGACGGCGAACGCCGCTACATCATCGCCCCGCTGGGGCTGAAGGTGGGCGACCGCGTTGCCAATGGCGATCAGGCGCAGCTCCGTACAGGCGATGCCCTGCCCATCCGCGACATTCCGGTCGGTACGCTGATCCACAACATCGAGGTACAGCCCGGTCGGGGTGGCAAGCTGGTGCGCGCGGCAGGCGTCTCGGCGCAGCTTTTGGCGAAGGAAAGCAGCTATGCCGCAGTGCGTATGCCCAGCGGCGAGATGCGCTATATCAATGACCAGTGCATGGCAACCATCGGCCAGGTAGGCAACACCGATCACGGCAACGTCAACCTGGGTAAGGCTGGCCGCAAGCGCTGGATGGGTATCCGCCCAACCGTTCGTGGTATCGCTATGGACCCCGGCAGTCATCCGCATGGTGGTGGCGAAGGCCGCTCACCTATCGGTATGCCCGGCCCGAAGACGCCCTGGGGCAAGCCGGCACTCGGCAAGAAGACCCGCACGAACCGCCGCACCGACCGTTTCATCATTCGGCGGCGCAGTTCGTAGCCCTGCGGGGTGCAGAGCGCTGCGTTTCCAGTTCTTTGTGAGGGAACAAGTATGTCGCGTTCACTGAAGAAGGGGCCTTTCATCAGCCCCAAACTGTTGAAGAAGATTGACAAGCTCAATCAGGAAAACAAGAAGGTTGTCGTCCGCACCTGGAGCCGCGCCAGCACGATTTTCCCGCAGATGGTCGGTCACACCATTGCCGTGCATGATGGCCGCCGCCATGTGCCGATCTACATCACCGAAAACATGGTCGGCCACAAGCTGGGCGAATTCGCCCCGACGCGTACCTATCGCGGTCATCTGATTGAGAAGAAGACCAGCGCCGGCGCGCCAGCGGCCAAGAAGTAAGGAGTAGCCGCGATGGAAGTACAGGCTAAGACCAGTTTTCTCTCGATTTCGCCCCAGAAGCTGCGCCTCGTCTGCGACAAGGTGCGCGGGATGGGCGCAGTCCAGGCCGTGACGGTACTGCAATTCATGCCGCAGAAGGGCGCGACGTTCGTCGTCAAAACCCTCAAGTCGGCGATTGCGAATGCCGAGAACAACTATGACCTGGATCCGGATACCCTGATCGTCGCGCAGATTTTTGCCGACGACGGCCCGCGCCTGAAGCGCATGAAGGCTGGTGCGCGTGGCCGCTACAAGCCGCGCGTTCGCCGCACGGCGCATCTGACCATTGTCCTGCAAGAGCGAGAGGGGGCCTAAGATGGGCCGTAAAGTTCATCCAATCGGCTTCCGGCTGAAGATCATCCGTGATTGGGATGCGCGCTGGTACGCCGAGGGCGACAAGTTTCGCCAACTGCTGCAAGAAGATTTCAAGATTCGGCGCTACGTCAAGAAGCTGGGCAAGCGCGCTGGCGTTTCCCGCGTCGAGATCGAACGCTATCCCAATCAGTTGGTTGTCAACATTCACACGGCCCGCCCCGGCATCCTGATCGGGCGCAAGGGCGAGGCGGTGAAGGATCTGCGTACCGGGCTGGAAGCCCTGACCTCCAACAAGGTCAAGGTTGAGGTCACGGAAATTGACAAGCCCGACCTGGATTCGACGCTGGTGGCCGAGAATATCGTCGACCAATTGGAGCGCCGCATCGGCCACAGCCGCGCCATCAAGCGCGCGCTCAGCCAGGCCATGCGCCAGGGTGCGCTGGGCATCAAGATCGAGGTCAGCGGTCGCCTCGCCGGCGCTGATATGGCCCGCCGCGAGTGGGCCAGCGAAGGGCGCGTGCCGCGTTCGTCGCTGCGCTCCAACATCGATTATGGGACGGCGGAAGCCCTGACTACCTTCGGGCGCATCGGCGTCAAGGTGTGGATCTACAAGGGCGAAGTTCTGGGTAGTGGCAAAGAAGAGAAGCCTGCGCCAAAGAAGGATGTCTACGTGACACCGTAACTGCCCCTGCGGCCCATGCAGGATGCAGATGGTGATGGCGGAGAATGAGGAATAGTCAACCATGTTAATGCCGAAGCGAATGAAATACCGCAAGCAGCAGCGCGGTAACATGAAGGGCAAAGCTGGCCGCGGCAACGTTGTCCAGTTCGGCGAGTACGGTTTGCAGGCGCTGGAGCCAATCTGGCTGACGGCGCGGCAGATCGAAGCCGCTCGTAAAGCGATGGTGCGTTTCACCAAACGTCGTGGCAAGGTCTGGATCCGCGTGTTCCCAGACAAGCCCTATACGCAGAAAGCCGCCGAAACCCGTATGGGCAGCGGTAAAGGCTCTGTCGAGTACTATGTGGCGGTCATCCGCCCCGGTCGCGTCCTCTTCGAGATGGGCGGCGTATCGGAAGAAGAAGCACGGGAAGCGCTGCGCCTGGCCGCGTTTAAGCTGCCGATCAAGACCAAGTTCATCAAGCGGTACGACCCGATTTCAGGCCAGGAGATTAAGTTCGAACTATGAAATCCCGAGCGATCCGCGAGATGACTGATGAAGAAATTCTCAACGCGCTGGAAGACCAGAAAGAAGCGCTTTTCAACCTGCGCTTCCAGAAAGCTTCCGGACAGCTTGAGGACCTGAGCGCGCCGCGCCGCACCAAGCGCACAATCGCGCGGTTGAAGACCGTCCTGCACGAGCGGCAGCTCGCCAAGCAGGCGGCGCATAAGGAGGCCTCCAATGGCTAATGATCGCCGCCGGCTGATTGGCCGGGTCGTTAGTGACAAGATGTCTAAAACGGTGGTCGTGGAAATCGAACGCCGCAAGATGCACCGCGTCTACAAGAAGGTTATCACCAGCACCAAGCGCCTGATGGCCCACGATGAGAGCGATGCAATTGAAGTCGGTTCGGTCGTGCAGATCGTCGAAAGCAAGCCGATCAGCCGCACCAAGCGCTGGGTGGTCGAGCAGGTGCTGGAAACCCCGGGTGGGCGTGTCCTGCAGCCGATTTCCGGCGAAGTTGTGATCGAACCTGCCGCCGAAGCCAGCGGGGATCAAGCCCCGACGGAAGAAGGAGCGTAGGTCATGATCCAGAACGAATCACGGCTGGTCGTGGCGGATAACACCGGCGCGCGTGAGCTGCTCGTCATCCGCGTATTGGGCGGTTCGCGCCGCAGGTATGGCAGCATTGGCGACATCGTCGTGGCGACTGTCAAGACGGCGACCAGCGATGGCAACGTCAAGAAGAGCGAAGTCGTGAAGGCGGTCATCGTCCGCACGGCCAAAGAATACCGCCGCAGCGACGGCTCGTACATCAAGTTTGATGACAACGCCGCCGTCCTGCTGGCCGATGACCTGCAAAACCCGCGCGGCACGCGCGTCTTTGGCCCGGTTGCCCGCGAACTGCGCGACAAGGGCTTCCTCAAGATCGTGTCGCTCGCGCCAGAAACGCTCTAGAGGAGTAAAGGCAATGCGACGGATTAAGAAGGGCGATACGGTTGAAGTGATCGCCGGGAAAGACCTGGGAGAACGGGGCGAAGTCGTCTCCGTAACCCCGAAGGATGATCGGCTGGTCGTCAGCGGTGTGAACATCGCCAAGAAACACGAGAAAGCCAAGCAAGTCGGCAACCGCCAGATCCCGGCGCAGATTGTCGAGTTCAATGCGCCGCTGCACGTCTCGAACGTGATGTTGGTCTGCCCGTCCTGCGACAAGCGGGTGCGCGTCGGCTTCCGCTTCAAGGATGATGGCCGCAAAGTGCGCTTCTGCAAGCAGTGCCAGGCCGATATTGACTAGGGAGAGACGGACGATGGCAATACCGATTATGCAAAACCGTTACCGGGAAGAAGTGGTTCCTGCACTCATCCAGGAATTCAAATATGAGAACGTGATGGAAGTGCCGCGTATCCAGAAGGTGGTCATCAACATCGGTCTGGGCGAGGCGAACGACAACCCCAAGCTGCTCGATGGCGCGGTCGAAGACCTGCGGATCATCACCGGGCAGCAGCCGGTCATCACGAAGGCGAAGAAGAGCATCGCGACCTTTAAGCTGCGCGAGGGCAAGGCCATCGGCGTCAAGGTCACGCTGCGCGGCGAACGCATGTGGTCGCTGCTCGACCGCCTGATCAACATCGCCCTGCCCCGCGTGCGCGACTTTCGTGGGGTGCCCTCCAAGATGGATGGGCGCGGCAACTATACTATCGGTCTGCGCGAACAATTGATGTTTGCGGAAATTCAGTACGATAAGATCGATAAAGTGCGTGGCATGGAAATCACCATCGTCACCACGGCCAAGAGCGACGAAGAAGGCCGTCGTATGTTGGCGCTGCTGGGAATGCCTTTCCAGAAGAACTAACGAGGGGACGAACACCATGTCGAAACGGTCAATGGTCGCCCGTGAGGGCCGTCGCAAATTTAAAGTTCGCGTCCGCAACCGCTGCCAGTTCGTTGACCCCAACTCCGGCAAGACCTGCGGTCGCCCGCGCGCCTATATTGGGCGCTTCGGACTGTGCCGGATTCATTTCCGCGAAATGGCGCTCCAGGGCAAAATCCCTGGCGTGGTCAAGTCAAGCTGGTAGGAGTAACGTATGATCAGCGATCCAATTGGGGATATGCTCACACGAATTCGGAACGGCCTGATGGTCAACCGGGCCACAGTCGATGTTCCTCATTCGAAGCTAAAGGTCGAAATCGCTCGCATCCTGAAGGATGAAGGCTTTATCGAAGATTATGTCATCGGCGAGCAGTCGCCCGTCAAGATGATTACCATCACTCTCAAGTATCACGGGTCACGGCGCGACCGCCGCCCGGTCATCACACATCTGGAGCGCATCAGCAAACCAGGTCGGCGCGTCTACCGCCAGCGGCGCGATCTGCCGCGCGTGATGAGTGGGTTGGGCATCGCCATCGTGACCACGCCGAAGGGCGTCATGACCGCGCAGCAGGCGCGTCGTCAGGGCGTCGGCGGCGAAGTGCTCTGCTATATCTGGTAAGGGGGCAGTCATGTCGCGTATTGGCAAGAAACCCATCACTCTGCCCGCCAAAGTCAGTGTGGCGATTGACGAGCAGAAACTGACGGTCAAAGGGCCGAAGGGTGAACTGTCCTTCGATCTCCATCCGGAAGTGTCCGTCAAGCAGGAAGACGGCGCACTGCTGGTCGAACGCAAGGGCGACAACCGTCAGCAGCGTGCGCTGCACGGTCTGACGCGCGCCCTGGTGAGCAACATGGTCACAGGCGTCTCAACCGGCTTCCGCCGCACCCTGAAGATCGAAGGCGTCGGTTACAATGGCGACGTGCGCGGCAAAGACCTGGTGATGAAGCTGGGTTACTCGCACGAAATCGTCGTCAACCCGCCGCCCGGCATCAGCTTCGCGGCCGAGGACAAAGGCACAACGATCCACATTGATGGCATCGATAAGCAGATGGTCGGCCAGGTGGCGGCCAACATCCGTGGACTGCGCCCGCCGGAACCCTACCTGGGCAAGGGCGTGCGGTACAGTGACGAAGTGATCCGCCGCAAGGCTGGTAAGGCTGGCAAGACCAAGTAAAGGGCTGCTGTCCGGGGCATGAGCTTTGGGCAGTGAAGACCAAGAGGTTACGAAGATGGCAACACTCACACAAAAGAAGGCCGCCTCCCGCGAACGGCGTCACGCCCGTGTGCGCGCCCGCGTGGAGGGCACCGCACAGCGCCCGCGCCTGAACATCTTCCGCAGCGTGGAGAACATCTACGCGCAGGTGATTGATGACAATGCCGGGCACACGCTGGTTTCGGCCTCGACGATTGATAAAGAGATCGTCAAGCAGTTAGAAGGCAAGAACAAGGTCGAGGCCGCCAAGATTGTCGGCAATGTTCTGGCGCAGCGTGCCAAGAACGCGGGCATCAGCGCCGTCGTCTTCGACCGGGGCGGTTACAAATATCATGGCCGGGTCGCCGCGTTGGCTGAAGGCGCGCGCGAGGGCGGACTAGAATTTTAAGGGCTGGTGAACGATGGCAGACGAAACTACATCGAAGAAGCGCCGCCGGGGCGGTGGTGCCAAGGGCGAAGGCGGCGGCGAAGACAGCGGCAAGCCCAAGCGTGATCGTGAACCGCGTCGCGAGCGCGATGATGATCGTGAAGAGCTGGACGAGCGCGTCGTCGATATTAAGCGCGTGGCGAAGGTCATCAAGGGTGGTCGTCGCTTCGCCTTCCGAACCGTCGTGATCGTTGGCGACAACAAGGGTCGCGTTGGCATCGGCATCGGCAAGGCGCGTGGCGTGCCGGACAGCATCCGCAAAGGTGCAGACCGTGCCCGCCGCAATATGACGCGCGTCTCACTGGCCGGGACGACCATCCCGCATCCGGTCGTGGCGGAATACGGCGGCGCTCAGGTCATGCTGCGCCCGGCGGCTCCCGGTACGGGCGTCATCGCGGGTGGTGGTGTGCGCGCCGTGCTGGAAGCGGCTGGCGTGCGCGATATCCTCAGCAAGAGCCAGGGCAGCCCGAACCTCCTGAACGTGACGATGGCGACGCTCTCCGCGCTTGAGCAGCTCCGCACCCCGCAGGAAATGGCGGCGATGCGCGGCAAGAACGTGGAAGAACTGCTGCCCGTCTGGGAACGGCGGAAGAACTCATGACGAAGAAGATGTTGAAGATCACCCTGGTGCGGAGTTCGATTGGCTTCGACCAGACGCAGAAAGACACGGTGCGTTCGTTGGGGCTGCGCAAGCTGCACAAGACCGTCACCGTAGCGGATACGCCCCAGGTGCGCGGTATGGTCTATAAGGTCCGCCATCTGGTGCAGGTGGAGGAACTGGAACAATGAAACTACACGATTTGCAGCCAGCCGCTGGCTCGAAGCGCAAACGCCGCCGCGTGGCGCGTGGTCATGGCGCGGGGCAGGGCACGCACGCGGGTCGCGGTATCAAGGGTCAGCACTCACGTGGCAGCGGTAAGATCGCCGGCTACTTTGAAGGTGGTCAGCTGCCGTTGGTGCGCCGTCTGCCCTTCAAGCGCGGTTTCAACAACATCTTCCGCGTTCCGTATCAGGAAGTGCGCCTCGACCGCCTCGTGAATGTGGTCGAAGATGGCGCGCTGGTCACCCCGGCGCTGATGGCCGAAAAAGGCCTGATCGACGATGCGCGTAAGGCTGTGGTCATTCTGGGTAACGGCGACGCGATCAAGAAGAAGCTCACCGTTCACGCTCACCGCTTCACCAAGAGCGCGGTCGAGAAGATCACAGCGGCGGGCGGCAGCACGCAGACGCTGGAGGTGAAGGTCAAGGGCATCCGCGGCACCTTCCGTAAGCTGCGGAAGGTTGATCTGGCGAAAATCTACGGCGACGAATAACCCACAGGGACACGGCCACAAAACGTGTCCCTGAGTTGGTTTTTGGAAGGACTTTAGCGTATGTTTGAAGCGTTTCGTAATGCGTGGCGGCTGCCGGATGTGCGCAACAAGCTGCTCATCACGGGCCTGATCCTGGTCATTTACCAGTTCGGCGCGCACGTCCCCGTCATCGGCGTGAACCGTTCCGCGCTGGAGGCGCTGCTCGAAGGACAGGCGGGCGGGCTGATCGGCACGCTCAACCTGCTCTCTGGCGGCGCGGTGCGCAACTTCAGCGTGCTGGCGATGGGCGTGTATCCCTATATCACCGCCTCGATTATATTCCAACTGCTCGTCCCGCTGATCCCGCGCCTGGAAGCCATCCAGCGCGAGCCGGGCGGACAGGAAAAGATCCAGCGCTACACCTACTACCTGGCGATTCCGATGGCGATTTTGCAGGCCATCGGGCAGGTGAATATCTTCGGCACGCTGGCCGGGCAGCAGATCATTCCGGGCTTCGGCTCCGATCTACTGTTGACGCTGGCCGTCATCGCCACGATGACCGCCGGGACGATGTTCGCCATCTGGTTGGGTGAGTTGATCACCGAGCAGGGCATCGGCAACGGTCTTTCGATCATCATCTTTTCGGGCATCGTCGCCCAGGCGCCTTCCGCGCTGGGGCAGCTGCTCACCAGCAGCACGCAGCCGCTCTATAACCTGATCCTGTTCATTGTGATCACGCTGATCAGCGTCGTGGTGATCGTCTTCATCTACGATGGTGTGCGGCGTATCCCGGTGCAGTACGGCAAGCGTGTGCGTGGCCGTAAGCAGTATGGCGGCGGCAGCTCGATCATCCCGCTCAAGGTCAACGCGGTCGGTATGATCCCGCTGATCTTCGCGCAGTCGATCATCACCTTCCCGGCGATCATCGTCAACCTGTTCCCGGATGGCCCCGTGCGCCAGCAGATCACCAGCACATTCGGCAACCAGCAAGGCCTGGCCTACTGGCTGACCTATTTCCTGATGGTGGTCGGCTTCACCTTCATCTACACCGACATCATGGTGGCGCAGCAGAACCTTTCGGAGCAGTTGCAGCGTAACGGCGGTTTTATCCCCGGCATCCGACCGGGTAAGCGTACTCAGGAGTACATCCAGCGCGTGGTGCGGCGCATCACGTTCGTTGGCGCGCTGTTCCTGGGCAGCATCGCTATTCTGCCGGGCATAATTGACCTGATTAACCGTCTGATCTTCCCGACGGAAGTGGTTGCGGGGGCAGCGGCCACCAACGCGGCTCTGGTGATCAGCGGTTCCGGTCTGATCATTGTGGTTGGCGTGGTCATCGACACGCTGCGGCAGATCGAAGCGCAGCTCATGATGCGTAACTACGAAGGGTTCATGAGTTAACCCGTCATGTTCTGTAGGGGCGCAGCGCATTGCGCCCCTGCGACAACGAAATGCTATCGCCCAAAATTAGATCGTTGATTGTGCCCATTGTGGAACACCATTTTTACCTCGCTGCCTTTCCATAAGGCACAGTAAATCATCACCGGGAGTACACGTATCAAAATGGGTTTTTACCTGATCCTGATGGGGCCGCAAGGGGCTGGCAAAGGGGTACAGGCGGGTTTCATCCGCCAGGACCACGGCAACATCCCGCACATCTCGACGGGCGACTTGTTCCGTGCGATGAAAACCCGCACCGACGCCTTCGCCCAGGAAATTCAGGCCATCCTCGCATCGGGCAAGCTGGTCTCTGATGAAATAACCTGCAAGATGGTCGAGGAGCGCCTGGCGCAGCCGGATGCCCACGCTGGCGCGTTGTTCGACGGTTTCCCACGCACCATTCCACAGGCCGAGTGGCTGGAGAAATACCTGAGCGCGAAGGGCGAGAAGATCGCCGCCGCGCTCCTGCTCGAACTCGATCTGTACGACGCTTTCCGCCGCACCTTCGGGCGCGTGACCGGCGCGGATGGCAGCAGTTACAATATCTACTCCAACAGCGAAGGCATCACCTGGAACTGGGTGGATCACGAGAGCAAGGCTTTCCCGCCGCGCCTGGAAGCGACTGTCACGGCGACGGGTGAGAAGCTGGCACGCCGCGCGGACGACGCCAGCGCTGATGCCATCATCAAGCGCCTGGACGCTTTCCAGCGTGACACCGCGCCGCTGCTGCCGTACTACGAGCAGCGCAACCTGCTGCGCCGTGTCGATGCTGCGCAGTCCATCGAAGCGGTCACTGCCGCGATTCGCAAGATTCTGGGCTAACGGTTGGCCGCCATGAGCATTACGCTGAAGACCCCTGACGAAATCGCTATCATGCGCGAAGCCGGACGCATCGTCGCCCGCGCGCATCAGGCCATGCGCGAGGCGCTGCGCCCCGGCATCAGCACCGCCGAACTGGACAAGATCGCCGAGACGGTGATTCGTGATCACGGCGCGACCCCCGCCTTCCTGGGGCAGCAGAAGCCGGACTCGCCGCCGTTCCCGGCGACGATCACCGCAAGCATCAACGATGAGCTGGTGCACGGCATCCCCAGTCCTAAGCGCATCCTCAAAGAGGGTGACATCATTGGCTTGGATACGGGCTGTTTCTACAAAGGCTATGTTGGCGATTCGGCCTACAGCTACGCGGTAGGGGAGGTCTCCCCGGCGGTGCAGCGCCTGCTCAATGTCTGCGAACGGGCGCTGTACGTGGGCATCGAGGCTTCGGTGCTGCCCAACACGGTGCGCGATGTCTCCGTCGCCATCCAGCGCTACATCGAAAGCCAGGGCTACAGCCTGGCCCGCGAGTACACCGGGCACGGCGTCGGGCGCGCCATGTGGGAAGAACCGCAGGTGCCGAACTGGTGGCCGCGCCGCGCCAACCGCCAGGGCTGGACGAACGTTGCGCTCAAGGCGGGCATGACCTACGCCATCGAGCCGATGGTCATCGCTGGGCGCAACAAACTACTCGAACTCAGTGACGGCTGGACGGTCGTCACGGAAGACGGCTCGTTGTGCGCGCACTTCGAGCATACGATTGCCATCACGGAAACACTGCCGCAAATCCTGACGCTGCCGTGAACCTCACCCCCCAGTCTCCTCTCCAAGGGGCGTGGGGGTGCTGACTGCCGTGAGGGCGAAATTAACTGTTTACAGGGAATAGGGATTGTGCTAAAATCTTGACTCTTCAGGAAATCTTGAGGGTATTACCATGCGCGTAGCGACATCCATTAAGCCACGCTGCCCCAAATGCCGCATCATCAAGCGTCATGGCCGTGTGATGGTGATTTGCGAAAATCCCAAGCACAAGCAGCGCCAGGGCTAGCCGGTCAGTTCATTTAGAAGGAAATATTCATGGCGCGTATCGAAGGGGTTGACCTGCCCCGTGACAAACGTATCGAAGTTGCCCTGACGTATATTTACGGCATCGGGCGTCCCACCAGCCGTCAAATTCTTGAGGCGACCGGCGTTAGCCCGGATACACGCGTCAAGAATCTGACCGAAGAGGAAGTCCAGCGCCTGCGCGAAGAAGTGGGCAAGCTGACGACCGAAGGCGATCTGCGCCGTGAAGTGCAGTTGAACATCAAGCGCCTTCAGGAAATCGGCTGCTATCGCGGTCTGCGTCACCGCCGCAGCCTGCCCGTTCGCGGCCAGCGTACCCGGACGAATGCGCGCACCCGGCGTGGCGTGCGTAAGACCGTCCCAGGGCGTGGTCGTCGTCGCGGCGCAACCAAGAAATAAGCTGGCACTTGATCAGGCTGGGTGGCTTATGCTGCTCGGCCTGTCGCAGCATATAAAGTACACACTGAATGCGCCTTGGGGTCTCCGGGCGCGTTTTCCCGCATAGGGAGGGAGCAGCGAATGGCAAGAACACCCACCAGAAAACCGGCAGGTCGCCGCTCGGCCAAGAAGGTTACCAAGAATATCCCTTACGGCCAGGCGCACATCCATGCCACGTTCAACAACACCATTATCTCGATGACCGACCAACTCGGCAACGTGATTGCCTGGGCGAGCGCCGGCACGAGCGGTTTCAAGGGCAGCCGCAAGAGCACGCCCTATGCCGCCGGTATGGCTGCGCAGGCCGCCTCTGAAGGCGCGCAGTCGCAGGGCATGACCGAAGTTGATGTCTTCGTCAAGGGTCCCGGCCCTGGTCGCGAAGCCGCCATCCGCCGTATTCAGGGCAGCGGCCTCAAGGTGCGCTCGATTACCGATGTTACGCCTGTGCCGCACAACGGGGTTCGTCCGCCCAAGCGCCGCCGCGTTTAAGGTTCTGGCTCTGCTTCAATACGGGTTTATTCGTAGGGACAGGGTTATTGCCAGGCTGTTGTTTGCGTTTGGCAGCAGACCAGGAGGATTAGCAGTTGGTCACAAATAACATGGTTCTGCCGCACAAGGTTGAAGGCGACGCTACCTCGCGGAATTATGGTCGTTTCATCATCAGCCCGCTGGAAAGCGGTTTCGGGCTAACGCTCGGAACGGCGCTGCGGCGTGTGCTGCTCTCGTCACTTCCCGGCGCGGCCATCACCAGTGTGCGCGTCTCGGATGTGAATCACGAATTCTCCGCCATCCCCGGCGTGCGCGAGGACATGACGCAGTTGATCCTGCAGGTCAAGCAGATCCGCCTGCGCGTGTTCGATGGTGACCCCATCCAGCGCCTGCGCCTGGAACATCGTGGCGAAGGCACGGTGACGGCAGCGGACATCATCTGCCCGCCGGAAGTCGAAATTCAGAACACCGATCTGTATCTGTTCACGGTCGATGCTCCGGATGCCCATCTGGAACTGGAATTCGAGTGGCAGACCGGGCGCGGCTACAGCCCTGCCGAAGATCGCAGCGGCCGTGTGCCGATTGGCGAACTGCCGGTGGACGCGATTTTCAGCCCGATCCGCCGTGTCAACTTCGATGTTGAACGCGCGCGTGTGGGTCAGCGCACCAACTATGACAAGCTGATCATCGAAATCTGGACGGATGGCACCATCCGCCCGGAGGACGCGCTCAGCCAGGCCGCGCAAATCCTGATGAAGCACCTGACCGTCATTGGCGGCGTCGAATTCGTCGCCCCGGATGACCGCGATGATGTGCCGCAGATGGAAACCAGCGGACGCCGTCCCGAACTATATGACAAGCCGATTGAAGAACTCGACCTGAGCGTGCGTGTCTTCAATTCGCTCAAGCGTACTGGCATCACCACTGTCGGTGATGTGCTGGACATGCTGGCGCGCGGTCAGGACGCCATGCTCGCTATCCGCAATTTCGGCGAAAAGTCGCTGGATGAACTGGTGGAGAAGCTGCGCGAAAAAGGCTATCTGAACGATCAGGTAGATATACCCGAATTTTCGAGTAATAACGACTGAGGATGTAGCGATGCGTCACCGCGTATACGGTAAAAAACTGGGTCGCAACACCGCCGAGCGTAAAGCGCTCAAGCTGGCGTTGACCCGCGCGCTGCTCGAACATGGGCGGATCGAGACGACCCGCGCCAAGGCCGAGTTTGTGCGTTCCAATGTAGAGAAGCTGATCACCCTGGCGAAGCGCAGCAAGCTCGCCGATAATCCTGCTCGCGTCATCCACGCGCAGCGTCTGGCCGCCAGCCGCCTCAACAATGATCGTGTGCTGGTGCAGAAGCTGTTCATGGAGATCGCGCCGCGTTTCGAGAATCGCGTTGGCGGCTATACCCGCATTTACAAGCTGGGGCCGCGCAAGGGCGACAGCGCCGAAATGGTGCTGCTGGAACTCACCGAACGCGCCGAGGCGTAAGACGCTCTGACGATGCGCTACCGGGCAACCCTGGCCTACGATGGGACAGCCTATCACGGCTTCCAGCGCCAGGCCAGGGACATCCCCACCATCCAGCTCGCGGTTGAGGCGGCTATCGAAGCCGTCACCGAACAGCGAACGGTGGTGCTGGGAGCGGGGCGCACCGACGCGGGTGTACACGCCACCGGGCAGGTGATCTCGTTCGATGTCGCCTGGCCGCACAGTGATGAAGCGCTCTTGCGGGCGCTGAACATCACGCTGCCGCCAGACATCGCCTTGCAGGACATCCGGCAGCAGCCGGGTTTCCACCCACGCTACGATGCGCTGGCCCGGCGCTATCGTTATCGGGTGATCGACGCCGTTCACCGCCAGCCGCTCATCCGGCTGCGGGCATGGCACATCTGGGGCGGGTTGGATGGCGACGCGATGCGTGACGCCGCCATGCTGCTCCTGGGCAAGCACGATTTCGCGGCCTTCGGCAAGCCGCCGCACGGTGAAAACACCGTCCGCACTGTCATGGTCTCCGAGTGGGCCTCCCACCCCCAGCCTCCGGGCACACTCTGGACGTACACCATCGAAGCGGATGCCTTCCTACAGCATATGGTGCGCCGGATTGCATATATGCTGGTCAGGGTCGGTCAGGGTAAAATCACCCGCGATGCGTTCGAGGCAGACTTCCGCCGCGCCCGCCTGCCGGACTCGGCTCCGACTGCGCCCGCGCATGGGCTGACACTGGAAGCCGTGCGCTATCCAGACTCTCCGCAAGAGAGTGTCACCGTTTGGGATCACGCGGGTGAAGAGACGCCCGCTGGAGGATAATGATGTCAAGACAGAAGACGTTCGTACCAAAACTACAAGACGTAGAACGCGCGTGGTGGGTAGTGGACGCGAAGGGTCAGAATCTGGGGCGTCTCGCTTCGCAGATTGCGCCGATCCTGCGCGGTAAACACAAACCGATCTACGTGCCCAACCAGGACGTTGGCGATTTCGTGATCGTCATCAACTGCGAGCAGATCGATGTGACAGGCAAGAAGCTCGACGAAAAGATGTACTACCATTTTTCGGGCTATCCGGGCGGTCTGCGCGAAACAACCCTGCGCGTCCAACTGGCGACACACCCCGACCGCGCCATCCAGGCCGCCGTCAAGGGGATGCTGCCGGATGGGGCACTGGGCCGCAACATGCTCAAGAAGCTCAAGATTTACGCCGGCTCCGAGCATCCGCACGAGGCTCAGAAGCCTAAAGAATTGAAGTTTGAGGAGTAACGCATGGCCGGACAATATTACGAAGGCGTTGGCCGCCGCAAGGCTGCGACCGCGCGTGTGCGCCTGTTCCCCGGTGGCACGGGCAGCCTGCTGATCAACGACAAGGATGGCAGTGATTATCTGCCACGCCCTGGCGATGTCGATATTCTGCTGGAGCCGCTGACGCATGTCGGGCAGGTGCGCAGCTTCGACATCACCGTGCATGTCAACGGCGGCGGCATCAGCGGCCAGCGTGACGCGATCCTGCTGGGTATCGCCCGCGCCCTGGTCAAGATGGACCCGGAACTGAAGGGGCAGCTTCGCGAGAAGGACTACATGACCCGCGACGCCCGCGCCAAGGAACGCAAGAAACCCGGTCTCAAGCGCGCGCGCAAGGCCCCGACCTACACCAAGCGTTAGGCGGCGCATCCGCGATGCGTTTTCCGTAGGGACACTGTCTGTGTGCTCCTAATCGGGTCAACTC
>JAEUQX010000051.1 GCA_016788625.1 Anaerolineae bacterium | reverse complement strand
GGGCAAATCCCTGCGTGCTGGCATCCGCCTGTACCCTTGCAGCCACTGTAGCCCGAACATCGCGCGTCGCAGTCGCTGGCAGGGCAGTGGTTGGCGTGCGCGTGGGTGTGCGGCTTGGTGCTGTGGTTGGCGTGTCGGTCGGCGTGGGCGTGGCGGTATTGGTAGGACTCGGCGTGTTCGTCGGACTCGGCGTGGGCGTGGCGGTGCTGGTATCAGTCGCTGTCGGTGTATGCGTTGGCGTCGCTGTCCAGCGCGTGGCCGTCGCGGTCTGGTTCACAGCAGCTTGCGTGGCAGTCTCGGCGGCACGCAAGGTCAGAAAAGCCTCGAAGCTGGCGGTGACATCGGGCGTATCCGTCACGGTTGGGCTGGGCGTCGGCGTCCAGCGCGTGGCCGTCTCGGTCTCGGCGGCCTGCTGCGTGAGGGTTTGCTCGGCAACCTGTGTCTCAAAGAGCAGCGTCTGCTCGGCCTCGAAAGTCAGCGCCATGATGGCGAAATCAGGTGTAGGGCTGGCGGTCGGTGTATAGGTGAGCGTGGGTGTGCGCGATGGTGTATAAGTGGCGGTGAGCGTGGGCGTACGCGAGGGAGTAGCGCTGGCGGTCGGGGTCTCAGTCGCAGTTGCGTCAGCAGTCTGCGATGGCAGAGAAGAAATCGGGGTTGCAGCATCGGGCGACGTTGTAAATGTCGGTTCTATAGTGACCGCCGCGACCGCCTGAGCTGTTGCGGTTTCTGCTTGCGAAAGCGCGGGTTGCTGCCCACTTCGCGAGAGCGCGAACACCAGCAGCGCCACGCCGATCACACCGACGACGGCGGCGAAGACCAGCCTTCCGGTGCGGCGCGCCGGGTTTTGCGTGGGAATGGGAAGTACCTCGGTCACAGGCGGCGGATGCGCGATCTCGTCGGCCAGTTCCGCATCAACAGGCTGCGCGGGGATAGTCGGCTGTTCCTGGGTGACGCCCTTGCCGCGCTGGCGCAGGGCGTAGGTCTCCAGCCGCGCGTAGAACTCCTCGCCCGGCAGCGTGCCCTCGCGCACGTCTTCGTACTGCGTGCGGACGAACAATTCCCAGTTGGGCGTGTTGGTGTCGCCCGCCAGCCACAGCGGGAAGACCGGCTTCTCGTACTTCTCCGCCAGCGTGATCTCGCGCTGCACCCAGCGTGAGCCGTCCGACTCTGGCGTCATGATGATGACGAACGCACCGCACGAACGCAGCGCCAATACGATGGACTTCCACCAGTCCTCACCGGTGGCGAGGCGGCGCTTGTCGATCCACACCTCGAAGCCTTCGGCACGGAGCTTGTCCGCCAGACGGTGGGCGTAGTCAGCGTTTTTCTTGCTGTAACTGATGAAGATGTAGGACATAGCCGCCCGCTGTGGTGTGCATCACGCTACAAAGCAGAGTATAGACATATATAAGAGTGGGCGCAAGGCATACGGGCAGTGTAGCGCTGGTCAGAAATATCGACCGAGAGTAAATATGATGATAGAATAGTGCGAAATAATTATGAGGAGCGTGCCTTGTTGCGAAAACTCCTGCTGCTAGGCGTCATCGGCTGCCTAGCATATCTGTATCGCCAGTACCGTCGCGCAAAAGTTCAGATGATCCGGCAACTGCGAACAGGCAGTCAGGTCGTCACTGTCAAAGCGGGTGCAATCGAAGTAGCGCTCGAAGGTCAGGGCACCCCACTCTTATGCCTGCATGGCGGTGGGGGTGGCTGTGAAATGGGTGTGCTGATGGGGAGGGTACTCCAGGGAGAATACTCGATTATTGCGCCGTCGCGTCCGGGCGCGCGACGAACCCCCCTCAGCACAGGCATCACCTACAGCGAACAAACGCGCGCGCTCTGCGAACTCCTCGATCATCTCCAGGTTGAACGGGCGGTGGTTGTCGGGATTTCGGCAGGCGGCCTGCCTGCGCTGAAATTCGCCCTCGACTATCCGGAACGCTGTCAGGCGCTCGTCCTGATCTCTGCCATCACGCCGATTTCGCGCACGATTCATGCGCCGAAAGCCTGGGTCTGGACACTGAAGACAGTCATGTCCTCCGATTTTCTGCTGTGGCTGTTCATCAGTCCAGCCCTGGCAGGACTACTCCGGCTGCAAGGGGATAATCTCGCCGACTTTGATCAGCAGAACCCCATGCTGCATATCCTCAGGAATACGTTTCCACCAAGCGACTGGCGCGATAATGTACTCAACGATCTGACGCAGCTTCTCAGCCTTGATGATCTCCCGTTGGAAACCCTGCAAGTGCCAACTTTGATTCTACATGGCACCGCTGACATCATCGTGCCCTACGC
>JAEUQX010000044.1 GCA_016788625.1 Anaerolineae bacterium | reverse complement strand
ACTGCGCCAGGCCGTTTATGCGGCTACGTCGCTGTTGGACATTGAGATCAACGGCGACGCAGCGCTGCTGCACAAGAAATTCGATGGCGAGATTGTGACGGACGCCGGGGAACATGTGCGGATGCTGTGGCAGACCGTGT
Source organism: Anaerolineae bacterium (assembly GCA_016788625.1). Classification (GTDB taxonomy): domain Bacteria; phylum Chloroflexota; class Anaerolineae; order Aggregatilineales; family Phototrophicaceae; genus CFX2. Next base: position 1,927 of record JAEUQX010000044.1, on the reverse strand, counting down.
ACCAGTGCCGCAAGCTGAATGGCGTTTGGAAAATCGCCGGATTCGTCGGCTATTTGCCGAATCCGATGGGTGCCTGATGAGGATGACCTACCGGGTCAGGTTGTTGGGGGTGCTGGTATGAGCGCGCAGCAGACGCCGCAGGAGTATTTCCGCCTGCTGCTGCTCACCGTTGTTGGGCAGGCTTTTGAGGCGGCTGGGTATACACTTGAGCAGCGTCCGATGCAGTGGGCGGGCGGCATGTTTCGCTTCGCTAAAGGGCTGGATGGCGGGCTGAATGCCTTCATCGAGTTCCAAGTGCTGAGCTACGTGGATACCGAGTGGGCGGCGCGCAATCCGTCGCGCTTCCGCGTCACGCTGACGCGCAGCGACCAGGCCGCCCCAAGCACGCCGAGCCAGCATCCGCGTTTCGCCCGCCGCGATCTGAGCGCGCTGGTGGTCGAGGATTTCGGCGTGGCGATTCTGCCATCTGCCGGGCACTGGTGGACGTTCAGCAATACTGACGAGTTGGGACGTGGTTTGGCTGAGGCCGGGCACCTGATCGTCGGTTATGGGATGCCCTGGTTGGCTGGTGATCTACTGCCACCGTCGGGTTAGCGTCAGGTGAAAGTTATTGACTCGTCGTTTGCCCACCGCCATAATCGGCAACATGAAACAATACCTTTTCCCTCAAAACACGAACGTGATGGCTCGTGCGCCTATCATTCGTCGCGTACCCTCCATAGGGCTGCGCGTTCTCCAGATGCTTGTTCTGTTATATGGCGTGATGTTTAGCGCTGGCTGCAACCTCTCCGAGCAACCAGCGGTCGTCTACGTTACGGCGACGTTTGAGCCAACGCTGGCTGGCCCGACCGCCGAACCGACGCTGAGACCCACGCCGACGATTCCGCCGACACCTACTGTCCCGCCTGAGGTTGCACTGCAACTGGCTGACCAGTATCTGACCAACGGCTATTTTGAACGGGCAGTCGAGACCTACCAGCAGTTGATCAACTCCGGCACTGCGCCCCCGGATATGAACGCGGCGGCGCTGTTTGGGTTGGGGCGTGCAGCGCTGCGTGAAGGCTTCTTCGCCGATGCCGTCAACGCGCTGACCACCTTCATCACGCAGTATCCAACGGATGGGCGCTCGGCGCGGGCGATCTTCCTGCGCGGCGATGCCTATATGGGGCTGTCACAGTGGGCGGCGGCACTGGCCGATTTCCAGACCTACCTGGCACAACGCCCTGGCCTGATTGACAGCTATGTCTACGAGCGCATCGGTGACGCGCAGTTGGCAATGGGGCAGAGTGAGACGGCTTTGACGAGCTACACCAGCGCTGCCGACGCGGGGCGCTCGCTCGTGCCCCAGCTGGCGCTGCGCGAACGGGTGGCGCAGGTTTATTTCACCGAAGGGCAGCCGCAGCAGGCCTTGGCGCAGTACGACGCGATTCTGGCTGTTGCCCGCAACGCCCCGTATCGCGCCACGATTGAGTCCCGCGCGGCTAACGTCGTGCTGACAAGCATTGACCGCGAGAACGGGCTGGCGCGGTTGGAAGCGATTATTGCGCAGTATCCAACAGCGCCCGAAGCGTATGAGGCGATGCAAACCCTGCTGGCGGAAGAACGTCCGGTGGATGATCTGACGCGCGGGCGGGTGAGCTATGCTTATGGCGACTACGAGGATGCCATCGCTGCCCTGACGCGCTACACCACGCAGACTCCGCTGACCAATGTGCCCGCCGAACTGCATCTGCTTCTTGGCCGCGCTTACCGCGAGATCGGCAATCCGGCGGCGGCAGTCGTCGCTTTTCAAACGATAATCGAGCAGTATCCGACCGACCCGGCTTTTGGACAGGCGCTGCTGGAACAGGGACGTACCAGGTTCCTCTCCAATGATATTGACGGCGCGATTGAACAGTATCTCAATATCGGCGACAACTACGGCTAT
>JAEUQX010000031.1 GCA_016788625.1 Anaerolineae bacterium | reverse complement strand
AGCGTCATCTGGCGCGGCAGCAGCGTCGTCAGCGGCTCGGTGATCAGGCCGTACTGCGCCCGCGTCAGCGTGCCGATGGGCAGGCCATCCTCGTTCTGCACCACCAGCGAGGGATTGATGACCTCGCGCACGATGTCCAGGATGTCCAGCGACATCGGCTGCGGCAGGGCGAATTTCCAGGGGAGGTGCTGAATAGCCTGCTGAAGATGCGCCGGGCTGGCGAGCAGTTCTTTGCCGATCACCACGCCGCGCGGCCAGATGCCCTTTTTCTCGAACTGCTGAATCACGCTCTGGCTGATGCGCGGCAGGGCGACCATGCACTGCCAGGGGAACTTCAGGCACTTGCGCCCCTTGTACTGCTCCCACAATTCCGCGCGCGCCTCGAAACGCCGCTTGAGGTCATAGGCATACCCCTCCGCCGTTCGCAGTGGGTTTTCGTAGCTGGCCTGCGCGCCGTCGCCGCGAATGGTGTGAATGATCTGTTGGTCACCGCCGACCAGTTTCGTCCAGTCCTTGACCTCCAGCACGACCACGCCCAACAGCGCGTTGATGATGACGAAATCCGGCTTGCTGCTGCGGCCATCCGGGCGAACGATGCGCGGCTCGTGGTGATAAAAAAACTGCTTGCGCGGCAGATCGCGCAGCAGGCGGTTGAGCAGCTTTTCGCCATAGGTCGGCGCGAGTGAGGCATGATCGGTCATGATTGGTTTGCAAATCGTTATAACCGCGTTTAACTGTGCCGATTGTAGCACAAATTTGCCAAAGTCCGCCTCGCACAGGCTGCGCTTGCCAGAACGGTTGTTTAAGGCTCATGCAGACCAGCAACCTGCACTTGCCATGCGTTTGATTCTTCTGACTCGCCTCGTTATAATACTCGATCTGTACCGATGTGTGCGGGAGAAGCGGATCTTATGAATGCAAATTTGCCAGAGCTGGATCAGACTGAGGTGATGGACACCGGGTCGCCAGCTGCCGAACCACCCCAGCCGGACGCGATGGTTGAGGCGGCTGAAGAAGCAGTCGCAGCGGTCGTCCCACCTGCTGAGGCGGTTGCAGAAGACGCGCCCCCTGCCACAGTGGAACACGAACACGACACGATCGACGAAACACCTGCTGCCCCCGGTGATTGGCTGGCGCAGGATACGTCCGATCAGAAGGTTCTTAAGCGGGGAGATGTGTTGGAAGGTACTGTTTCCAACACGTCACCAACGGCTGTCTACGTTGATGTCGGCGCGAAGACCGAGGCCATCATTCCCGGTCGGGAACTGGAACGGATGAACCGCGAGACGCTGGACTTGCTCAAGGTTGGCGAGCATGTCACGGTCTACGTTGTCAATCCGCATGACCACAACGGCGACTTGATCGTATCACTCAACCGTGCGCTGGAAGAACTGGACTGGCGGCGGGCAGAAGAGTTCCGCGAGAGCCAGCAAGTGTACGAAAGCCACGTGGCGGGGTACAACAAGGGCGGCCTGATTGTTCGGTTTGGGCGTGTGCGCGGTTTCGTGCCACAAAGCCAGATCAGCGCGGACCGGCGGCGCGCCATGGAAGGCGAGACACCGGAAGAGCGCTACGGGCGCATGGTCAACGAGCCGATTGCCGTCAAGGTGATGGAAGTTGATCGGGCGCGCAACCGTCTGATCCTTTCCGAACGCACCGCCTCACGCGAGAGCCGCGAGACGCGCAAAGAGTCGCTGATCGGGCGCTTGCAGGTGGGCGAAGTGCGCACGGGCAAGGTCGTCAGCCTGGTGGACTTCGGCGCGTTCGTCGACATTGGCGGCGCGGAAGGGCTGATCCACCTGACGGAACTGTCGTGGCAGCACGTCACCCACCCCAAAGAGATTTTGAGCATCGGCCAGGAAGTCAAGGTCGAGGTGATCAGCATCGACCCGGATGCCAAGCGCATCGGTCTGAGCATGAAGCGCCAGGCCGCTGACCCCTGGGACACGGTGGCGATCAACTACCAGGTCGGGCAGTTGGTGCAGGGGCTGGTGACCAAGCTGACCAAGTTCGGGGCGTTCGTGCGGCTGGTGGATGTGCCGGAGATCGAAGGTCTGGTGCACATCTCGGAACTTTCCGACCAGCGCGTGGCGCACCCGCGCGAGGTGCTGAACGAAAACGAGACGGTAACGCTGCGCGTGGTCAAGATGGACGTGCAGAACCGCCGCCTGGGGTTGAGCCTGAAGCGCGTCAACTCGGCGGAATATCTCGATATGGACTGGTTCAGCGGCGGCTAGGCCGAACAACCGATGATATGTTAACTTGGGCGAGGCGCGTGAACCTCGCCTGTTTTGTTTACCGTAGACCTGCCAATGAGGAGATGCTGTCATGCTCCCCACCCTGCTCGATAATCCCCTGATCGTCAACAACCTGTTCTACCCGCGCGCGGACAGTCCCGGCAGCAGCCAGCCCAATGTCAGCGACGGCAGCATCCCGGTAGCGGATGGCGTCGCGCTGGGCTACCGCCTGTACCGCCATGCCCATGCCGCGCCCGTCATCCTCTACTTTCATGGTAACGGCGAGATCGCCAGCGATTACGACAACCTCGCGCCGGAGTTCCTGCGTGCTGGAGCGTCACTGCTGGTGGTCGATTATCGCGGCTATGGCTGGAGCGGCGGAAAACCGCTGGTCAGCACCCTGCTGACGGACGCGGAAAAAGTCGTGCCCGCGCTGCCTGGCCTGCTCGGTCGCGCCGATGCGCCCCTGTTCGTGATGGGGCGTTCGTTGGGCAGCGCGCCTGCCGTGCATCTGGCCGCCGCGCAGCCTGCCGCGATCAAGGGGCTGATCATCGAGAGCGGCTTCGCCCACGAGCCGTCGCTGTTCCGCCGCCTGCAAATCCCCGATGCCCTGCTGCAAGCGGTGCCAAGCGTCTTCGGCAACGAGGGCAAGATGGCAAACATCCACCTGCCGCTGCTGGTCATTCACGGCCAGCGCGACACGCTGATCCCACCGGAAAACGGCCAGGCGCTCTACGATGCCAGCCCCAGCGCGCACAAAACGATTGTGACCATCCCCGGCGCGGGTCACAACGACCTGCTGTATTACGGCATGGAACGCTACTTCGCCGCGCTGACGGCTTTCGTGCGCGAGTTCGCCGGATGATGCTGGTGGATGCGCGCACCTGCATCGCCGTCGCGCTCACGCTGGCGCTGACGTACACGGGGTTAGGCCGCCCGCTGCCCTTCGCAACTGACGCACCCATCGCATTTGCCGCCGGGCTGCTGGTCTTCGCGGCCTATCTCTACCTCTTTCGCACGCTGGTACGGCTGCCGTTCGCGCTGGTCATCACCGCGCAGCGCGCCCGCTATGCCTACCGCAAGTACGGCCTCGACCGCCGCGAGAGCCTGCGCGATGGTTTCGTGCGCGGCTTTCTGGACACACGCCGCTGGACGGTCGGCCCGCTGGCGCTGATCGACCGCCTCGCCGTCATCGGACTGACAGTGCTGGCGACGCTGCCCGGCCTCGGCCTGCTGCTCGTGCGCCTGGGCGGCATGGTCGGCATCGCGCTGCTCATCATGCTTTACCTGCTGCGCGGACGCTTTGCGCTGCTGGTCGATGAGCACACAAACGGAGTTCTAACACAGCAGGGGACTAGCCTCCCATTTCTGCGAACCCACGATTAGCGCTAGGATATGTACAAGTTTTTAACAACTTCGCAGTAACTTTTGGGGAGTTCTCCGTCGGAGTTGGTTGACGATCAACGAGTTGGGAATTGTGGGGAACAGCGTATATGTACACGGTGCTCATCGTCGACGACGAAATCGGATTTCAGTGCCTGCTCGAACTCGTCCTTCAACGCGCCGGGTACCATACCCTGGTCGCCGGCGATGGGGCGGAAGCGCTGGAGATGATTCGTAACCACCACCCTCACCTGATCATCACCGATGATGACATGCCCAAGATGCAGGGCAGCGAACTCTGCCGCCGCCTGAAGGGCGACCCGACACTACGCCACATCCCGGCGATCATCCACAGCGCCTCGCTCAAGATGCACCGCCCCAGCTACCGCGAATCCAGCCGCGCTGATGCCTTCCTCTCCAAGCCCTCTCTTCCGCGTGAAATCCTGGAACGGGTACGCGGGTTGATCAGTCAGGCGCAAACCGTGCGCGGCGAACCCGCCCGCGTGCATTAGCGCGATTGGCATTATGCAGCAATTGAGCGTTATCTAACCCTGTGCTACCATGCAATGCGATCTGCAATCTCAACGGAGAGTGAAATCGCATGACGCAAATTGCCAGCATCGCATACAAACCCGACGGGCAGGAAGTGCCGCCCAATGAGTTTCTGCGCGTCGAGATCGACCAGGCAAACCTCATCGCTGACTACGGTATTGAGGGTGACCGCAAAGGTGGACACCCCACACGCCAGTTGAACCTGATGTCCTACGAGACGCTCACCAACCTGCGAGTGCAGGGCTTTTATACCGAGCCAGGGCAGATGGGCGAGCAGATCGTCATTCACCAGCTTGATGTGGATAATCTCTCTGCTGGCACCCGCTTGCAGCTTGGCGCTTCAGCGGTAATCGAAGTGGTCGAACCACGCAACGGCTGTGAACGCTTTTCCAGAATTCAGAAGCGCTCGCTCGATCTGGTTAAGGGACAGATGGGCGTGATGGCCAAGGTCATCAGCAGCGGCCCCATTCAGGTGGGCGACCCGGTTAGGGTGCTGAAGTAAACGATGTCCGAGTATGTGACGATAGAAACCCGCGCGACTGATGACGCGGATGTGCTGGAGATTATCACGAATCAGCGGCTGACTGACCAGGAAGCCGAGCTTTACCCCGATTTCGAAGCGGGCGATGAGGGCACCCCCATCGCCCAGATGTTGTTCAATGGCGTCAGCGGCCTGCGCGCGCTGACGATCACTCCACACGCGCTGCGCATCACGCGCGACCCATCAGTATCGTGGGAAGAGATCGTTGACGAGGTGCGCGACGCTCTGCGTGACTTTTTCCTGTAATAACGTTTCTCTCAGTTCTGTAATCCCATTGCCCTTTCCTGTTTGAACGGGTATGGTTATTCATGTGATTTATCGTATCATTCGTTGGACACAACATGTTAACATCGCCCAAAGTCCTGATCGTTGAAGATGATCGACCGCTTAACCGCTTGTTTCAGAAAAGCTTCACTGCCGCTACCTTCCACACAGCTCAGGCATACTCTCTTGCCGATGCGCTCCGGTTGCTCCAGCAAGACCAATTCAGCGTGATCGTCCTCGACCTCGGCCTGCCCGACGGTCAGGGCTGGGAAATCGTCGATAAACTGGGTGATCGCCTGCACCAGATTCCCGAAGTGATCATGGTCACCGGGCGCGAGATCAGCGAGATCCCCGAAGCGTACGCCCAGAAGTATCATGTGTTCCGCAAACCCGTTGACCTGACGCAGCTCATCCGGCTGGCAATTCAGCTGCAGTCCAAGCACCGCAGCAAAAGCCTTTAACAATCTCACAATCTATTTATCCCCTGCTCGCTTTTTGCTTACATTTCGCTGGCACTCTATTCGGCGTAGATGTACTGTTGACTCTTTGTCTAAGTGTTGTCACAACATAGGAGACTATTGTGCGTAAACTATCACTCCTCGTCATCGCATTGCTCATGCTCACCGTTGTACCGGCCTTCGCCCAGGAAGCCACACCGGAAGCGGCGCTGCCCACCCTGGCGGAACTCGTCGTTGCGTCGTCAACCGCCGAAACGCCCGAATTCACGCTGCTGCTGACCGCCGTGCAGGCCGCCGATCCCGCCGTCCTGGAAGCGCTGAGCAGCCCGGACAGCGACCTGACCGTGTTTGCTCCCACTGACGCTGCCTTCCTGGCGCTTCAGGAAGCCATTGGTGAAGAAGCCTTCGCCGAAGTGCTGGCCGATCCCGAAATGCTGACGAGCATCCTGCTGTACCATGTTATGGGTGACGGCGCGGCCAAGTCGGAAGATCTGATCGCGGGTCTGAGCATGGTGGGCGGCACGGTTTCTGCTCCTACCCTGCAAGGTCAGGCAGTCGATGTGGTGCTGACCGAAGAAGGTGGCATCACCGTTGATGGCGCGAACGTCGTCACGGCTGACATCGAAGCCAGCAATGGTATCGTCCACGTCATTGACGCCGTAATTCTGCCGGAAACCCGCACGATTGCCGAAATCGTCGTTGAATCCGCCGCCGATGCCGAAGCCCCGCAGTTCGCCACCCTGCTGGCCGCCGTGCAGGCTGCTGATCCCGCCGTGCTGGAACTGCTGAGCGATGCGGAAGCCTCGGTGACGGTTTTCGCCCCGACGGACGAAGCCTTCGCCGCCGTTGGTGAAGAGACGCTGACGGCTGTCCTGGCTGACCAGGCGCTGCTGACCAGCATCCTCCAGTACCATGTCGTGCCGTCGATTGTGCGCCCCTTCTCAGTCCTGCAGGACATGGACATGATGACTGCGGCGATGGGCGAAGATGGCCTGAGCCTGGACAGCGCGCTGGAAGGCCAGCCGCTCAATATCAAGGTTGGCATGGGTGAAGAAGGTCTGACCATCACCGTCAACGAAGCGAACGTGATCGTCACCGATGTTGACGCCGCCAATGGTGTCATCCACGTGATCGACGCCGTGCTGCTGCCCCCGCAGTAAGCCGCTGAGCCAGATAGGATTAGAAAAAGCAGGCCATCCGGTCTGCTTTTTTTGATTCAAGTCCGCACTTCGCTATACTTCCTATGAAATAGCGATGGGGTGGACGCGATGATCGCGCGTTGGGTGACACGCTTTTCCGCGCTGTTGACCGCCGCAGGCACGCTGGCGGCATTGGCTGCTGTCGGGGTAGGGACGGCGCTGCCGCGCGGTGACGAACTGCTGTATTCCTCTGTCACAAGCTGGCGCTCTGGTTGGGTCTATATCTATACGCTCGATGTTGGGCGTGGGCTGACGCAGCGCATGTTCACCAGCCGCACCGACAACCTGCCCGGCGAACCGGTCATCTGGTCACCGGACGGCGAGCAGATCGCCTACATCATTGATGACAAGCGCCTGGAAACCCATCTGGCGAATGCCAACGGCATCCACAACCGCCGCCTGGGCGAAGATCACACCGATTTCGAATACAACACGATATGGTCGCCGGATGGGCAGCAGTTGGCCTTCATCGGCGGCAATGCCAGCGCCGGGGATATTTACGTCGCGGCAGCGGACGGCAGCGCCAGCCGTAATGTGACGGGCACAGGCGCGGGTTACAGCAATCTGGCCTGGTCGCCCGATGGCCGCTACCTGGCGGCGGAGAGCCTGGGGGATATCATCCTGGTGGATGTTGCAGATGGGACGGTGCGTAACCTGACCGCGCACCCCACGCGTGATCTGCGGCCAGCCTGGTCAGCCGATGGGCGCTACATTGCCTTCATGTCCAGCCGTCAAAGCGGCGGCATGGGCGGCACGCGATTCGACCTCTACCTTCAGGATACCGACTGCATCCACAGCGGTGAGTCCTGTGCTGATTCGCTGCGTCGTCTGACGGATGAACACCCGGCGGACTCATCCTGGCAGATCAACTGGTCGCCCGTTGGAACGCGGCTGTTGTTCGCCTCGATCTCGTGGATGGGGGGCAGCGACGTGTATTGGGCGGATGCGGACAGCGGCGCGGTTCGCAACCTGACGCACGACACCGCGCGCGATTCCAGCCCGGAGTGGTCACCGGATGGGTCGCACTTCGCCTTTGAGTCGAGCGTGAGCGGCGAATGGGCGCTGTATGTGCTCGACGGCGACGGGAACAACCGCCGCCGAATCACCCCGCGCGGGCACGAGAGCCGCCGCCCGGTCTTCTCGCCGGACGGGGCGCAGGTGCTGTTCCTCTCCAACCTGGCGCGCAACTGGGACTTGTATCTGGTCGGACTGAATGGAGGTACGCCGCGCCGCCTGACCAACAGCTACCGCATCGATTTCTACCCTATCTGGCGGCCATGAAAGCGTTCCGCCCAAATCCGGCGAGACCGGTCACGGAGGCTGTATCACTCCAATAGGCGCAGGGCGTGGGCGCGGGCGATGGCCTGGCTGCGCGTTTTGACGTGCAGTTTGGCGTAGAGCGCGTTGATGTACCACTTCACCGTGCTGAGCGCCAGCACCAACTGCGCGGCAATTTCTTCGTTGGAGTGTCCGGCGACGATCAGGCGCAGGATTTCGACCTCGCGCGCGTGGAGCGGTTCGAGCGCCGGGGGTGGTGACTCCGGGAACGCGGCCAGCAGCGCCCGCGCGAAGTCTGCCTCCGGGTGCGCGTCGCAGTAGCGCGCCAGCAGCGCGGCCAGCGGCTCGCCCAGATCAAGGAATGCCCGCACGCGGCGTTCCGGCTCGGCCAACGCCAGCGCCTGCCCCAGCGCCAGCAGCGCGTGCTGCGGGTCGCCCTGCATCTGCCGCGCCAGCGCCAGCAGCGCCAGGGCTTCGACGGTCAGCAGGCCGCGCGCTTCGCCCGTCAGGCGGGTGAGCAGCGCCACCGCGGCGTCAATCCGGCGGCGGCTGAGCAGCGCCCGCGCCAGCGTGACCGGGAGGATAGCAGGCGGGTAGAACAGCGAGAGCGGCAGCCGCGCGTCTTCGGCCTCGCGCAGCCAATCGACGACCGCCGGGCTGCCCTGCGCCAGCCAGATGCGCGCGCGATACACCCTGAGCCAGGTCACTTCCGGCGGCGGGTCGTGCTGCTCGGCAAAACGCAGCGCCTGTTCCACCGTCGCCAGCGCCGCTGCGTGGTCGCCGTGTGCCTGCTGCACTTCCGCCCGCATCAGCGTAGCGCTGGAGAGCAGGCCGGTGCGGAAACCGCTGCGTTCGGCGATTTGAATCGCCTGCAGAGCGTGAGCGTCGGCAGCGTCCAGTTCGTTCCATTCGATGTGAATGCGGCACAGCGCGGTATGCGCGACGGCGGCGGCTGGCAGCGCGCCCGCATAGGCCAACGCCTGCGTGCTGAGCGCGTGCGCCTCGTGCAGATCGCCCAGGAAAACGCGCAGCCGTGCGTTATTGAACAGCGCATTCAGCGCCAGATCGCGCTGTCCGGCGTGGTCGGCGGCGGCGGTAGCCTGTGTCAGAAACGCGCACGCGCTCTGAAAGTCGCCCATCGCGCTGGCCGACATCCCGCGTACCAGATGGGTGATCGCGCTCGGCGGGCGTTCGGCGGCGACAGCGGCGACGCGCGCCAGTTCGGCAGCATCCTGTTGATAGGTGTTGATCAGATAACGCAGAAGCAGCGCTTCATCGGGCTGCGGCGCAGCGCTGTCCACCAGCGGGCGCAGCGCCAGCGCCTCCTGCCAGCGGCCATTGAGCGCGAAGCCCAGCGCGAATTGCAGCGCCAGCAGCGGGTGCTGGCTGATGAAGTCCGGCGGGAACTGGCGATACCAGTCGAGCAGCGTGGCAACTTCCGCACGCCGCGTGATGCCGCTCGCGCCTGCGCTAATGAGTTCGCCAGCCAGCGCGAAATTCCCGGCTTCCAGCGCGTAGGGCACCGCTTCTTCTGGCAGGTCGTTGTCGGCCAGCCAGCGCGCCGCACGCCCACGCAGTTCCGGCAGCAGCCCCGGCGACTCGGCTCGCAGGCGCGTCAGCAGCAGGTCGGCGAAAAGATGGTGATAGCGATACCAGCGCCGTTCACCGTCCAGCGCGATCAGAAACAGGTTGTGCCGTTCGATGTGGTCGAGCAGCGCCGCGCCGTCCGCCTGCCCGCTGACCGCCGCGCACAGGCCGGCGTTCATACGCCGCAGGAAACTCGTGCGCAGCAGGAAGTGGCGCACATCGTCGGGCTGCTGCGCCAGCACCTCTTCCAGCAGGTAATCCAGCACGAAGCGGTGACTGCCGCCGAACTGCCGCACGAAAGACTCGCGCTCGGCGGGGGCGGGCATGGCGAGCGCCGCCAGTTGCAGCCCGGCAGCCCAGCCCTCTGTGCGTGCGTCCAGCGTCCGCAGCGCCGCGTCGGATAGTCCCAGGTTAAGCAGGCTGTTGAGGAACGCCGCGCTCTCGTCCGGCGAGAAGCGCAGATCGTCCGCGCGCAGTTCCAGCAGGTCACGGCGGGCGCGCAGCCTGCCCAGCGGCAGCGGCGGGTCACTGCGCGTTGCCAGAGCGAGCGTAATCTGCGGCGGCAGGTGATCGAGCAGCAGCGTCATCGCAGCATGAATCGCCGGGTTTTCGATCACATGGTAATCATCCAGCACGAGGATGGTGCGCGGCTGTTCGGCAAGCTGGTTGAGCAGGCTGTGCAGCGCGCTCTCCAATGGGGGCGGCTGTGGGGCGCTGAGCGCGGCCAGCAGTTCCGCCCCAAGCTCCGGGCGGCAGGTTCGCAGCGCCGCCAGCACGCCGAGCAGGAAACGCGCCGGGTCATTGTCGCCCGCATCCAGCGAGAGCCAGCAGGCCTCGCCGCTGTGCGCCGCGCACCATTCGGCCAGCAGCGCTGTCTTGCCACAGCCCGCCGCCGCCGCGACCAGGATTAACTTGCGTTCGCTCCCCGCCTCCAGCGCCGCCAGCAGCGCCGGACGCTCGATCTGCGCGGCCCGTGGACGCGGGATGTGCAGCTTGGTGGCGATCAGCGTGGGCAGCATGTTCGCCCTCTCATCGTCGTCGCTTGTCTACCCATCGCGGCCATCCCCATCGTGTCGCCATCCGAATGATCGGATGATAGCGCGGGATGGCCGCGCCGCGCCAATGCGGGAAATCTAACCCAGCAGGAACGTCTCGAACTGCCACATCTCGGCCTCGTCCGGGCGCGGGCGACCCCAGCCCTCGAACGGGTCGAAACGGTTCTTGAGCGGCGTCCAGTCGGTTTGCACCGAGGCAATCGGCCCCAGGTAAGTATTGGCAACGGCCAGCACCTCGTTGTGCGGCAGGTTCTCTGGCACATTCAGCCCCCGGCGCGGGTTGCGAATCATCCAGAACAGCGCCCCCAGGATCGACGCGGCAACTTGCAGCGTGGTGGCATTCTGCCCCGGTACGAGCGCGCGCGCCTGATGAATATCCAACTGCGAGCCAATCCACCAGCCGTTCAGGTCGTGGCCGAGCAGCAGCACGCCCAGTTCATCCTTGCCGCTGATGATGTCGTCGTTCATCACGCGGTACTCGTATTGCAGCTCATAGTTGTTCATCTTCAGCTCGTGCAGCGAGGCGATAGCCGCGTCGCAGGGCATGTAGGCGTAATGCACGGTCGGGCGGTAGAGCGGAATGTCGCCGTCCCACACCGTCAGGTAATCGCTGAGCGTGAAGGCCTCGCCGTGCCGCACCACCATGCCGATGATCTCGCCGCCGGGCACCCACGAGCGCACGAAGGTATTCACCCCGCACTGGCTCAGGCAGATCTGGTTGCCAGGGCCGTAGCGGTGCGCCTGCGCGCCGGGCGGCAGTCGGCGTTCGTGCGTGCCCCAGCCCATCTCCGCCGGGGCGATGCCTTCTTCGTGGAAGCCGGCAATCGACCAGGTATTGACGAATTCGCCCACCTGCTTGGGGCGGCTGCTGATCTGTGTGTCGCGCTCCGAGATGTGGATGACCTTCGTGCCCGTCAGCATCGCCAGCCGGGCGTAATCGTGGTCGGCCAGCGCGTGTTCCAGGGCGGAGCGGCGGCGGCTGGCGAGGTATTCATCGTCAATGATGCGGCGGCTGATCGCTTCCAGTCCCAGCTTGGTCCAATGGCTGACCAGGCCGGGGTTCGCGCCGTGTTCAACGACGGCGGTCGCGCCCGGCTCTGACCAGCGGCTCGCCATCTTACGCAGCGCCATGTGGCGGACGTAGAGCGTGCGTTCGGTCGGCGGTTTGTTCTCGATGTCGGCGTAAGGATCCCACAATTCAACCGAGGTATTGATGTACATCACATCGTTGTCATGACACCATTGCAGCAGTTCCCCGGCGTCGATGTTATAGGCCAGGTCGATGAGCAGGTCGCCCGCGCCCAGGTGTGCCGCCAGCGTGCTGGTCAGATCATCGGGCGTAACACGATGCTGGACGAACTGCGCCCCGGCCTGGAGCGCCTCGCTGATATAGGGACGCGCATCTTCGAAGTCCATGATAGTGATGCGCGCGGCATCCATCTCGATGTGCTTGAGCAGCAGCGGCAGCAAACAGCGGGAAACCGCGCCGCAGCCCAGCACCAGAACACGACCCCCAAACGCAATCTTCATATCGCTTTACGAACACCTCTTTTGTGATTCAAGTCGTTAGCTTTTAGTCGTCGGTCTTTAGCGGAAAGTCTGTGGTTCTATGCGCGAAAGGCTTGTTCAGGGTCTGCAAGCGAAGAGCGGACGACTATTGGCTAATCAGCTTGTGGATAAACGGGGGGCACAGTGTAGCACAAAGGCAGCGTGCGGCAAGTCGTAATTGGAGCGGGCTGTGCGCGAACGGCACAGACCAATGCGCCTGCTAAGCAGGGGTACGAGATACCAAACAATCGTCAATAGGTCTGTAGGGACGGGCTATCCTGTCCCTACCACCATCCTCACACTATCGAACTCGCGGTATTCCCCCAGCAGTAGCCTACGCACGCACGCGCCGCTGCGCCGCGATGATGCGGTCTTCCCAGGTCAGCTCGTCGCTGTTCGGCACGCGCCCGTCGGCGTCCATCGCCGCCAGGATGTCGCGCATGGCGTCTTCCAGCGTGCGCTGCGGGTTGAAGGCGGGCACGTCGCGGTAGAGCTTTTCCGCGCTGTAATAGACGTGATGCGCGAAGATTTCCTCGCAGATGCCGAAGTCCGGCACATTCAGGCGGCGCAGGTCTTCGAACGGCACGCCAATCAGGTCGACCTCGCGCCCGATCACGCGCATGGCCGTGCGGTGGTACTCCGCCCAGGTGGTGTAGCCGCGCGCCACGAGGTGATACACCTGCCCGAAGCACGCCGCGTGCCCCAGCACGCCCGCGAAGGCTGGCGCGGCATCGTCCACGTGCAGGAACTGGTGCAGCGCGTTGCCATCGCCGCAGACGATGATCGGCTTGCCCTTACGGATACGGTCAATCCACGAGAAATCCCAGGCGACCTGGCGCGTCAGCCCCTGCTTCGGGCCGTGCGTGGTCGAGGGGCGCAGCACCGTCACCGGGAAACCGTCCTCGTAGAAGGCGCGCAGGTAGCGGGCGTCCATCGCGGCTTTGTCGCGGCCATACTGCGTGATCGGGCGCAGCGGGTGGTCTTCGCTGGCGGGCAGCCAGTCGTACTGAATGCCGTACACGCACACCGTCGAGGTATGCACAAAATGCCCGATGCCCCGAAAGGCGCGCAGATTGCTCTCGGCGTCCTCCGGCGAGAAGCCGATCATATCGATGGCCGCGTCGAAGCGCGCTGCCTGCATGGCTGCCTCGTAAGCCGGGCGGTCGTGGCGGTTCCCCTGCATCGGTCGCGCGCCGTCCGGTGCCGCGCCGCTGCGGTTGTAGCAGGTCACGTCGTGCCCCTGTCCCAGCAGCAGCCGCACGACGCTGGTGCTGATGTTACCCGTTCCCCCAATGATGACGATTCGCATGATCCCCTCCTGCCGTAAAACTGCGCCAGATGATACTGTGATGCCGGGGGTTGGCGCAAAGCCGCCGCGCGTCTCATTCCCCGCGTTCGCCGGGGCGGTACGTCTCGTAGATGCTGATAGGCAGCGGACAGGCGCGCAGCCAGTAATCCGCAATGGGCTTGATCGACGGCCATTCCAGGCGGTCGCCCACTGGCGCGATGGCAATGCTGGACAGCCCGAACAGGTGATAATCG
>JAEUQX010000010.1 GCA_016788625.1 Anaerolineae bacterium | reverse complement strand
CATCAGACTTATCTGCGCGAAGCCGAGCGTGAGTACCGCTCGATACAAGCGCTGATCAAGCACCAACGCACCTTCAAGCTGGGCTGCGAGGCATTCCATTCCTTCCGCACGCATTACCCGGACTTCGATCCCGATGATCTGGTAAGCATCTGCATCCCGCCAGAACTGCCAACAATCGAGTGGTGCGACATCCCCGCCGGAGAAGTCGTCATCCTGCGCGACAAGAAACCGGTGATCTACCACGTAGACAACTTCAAGATCGGCAAGTATCCCATCACCAACGCGCAGTTCCAGGCATTCATCGACTCCAAGGATGGATACAAGGATGACCGCTGGTGGAACACGACACCCGCATCAAAGGAGTGGCATCAAACTCACCATTCGCCGCTGGAAGCCCGTTTTGAAGGTGACGAATACCCGCGCGTCAACATCTGCTGGTACGAAGCACAGGCCTACTGCCAATGGTACAGCGCGCGAAGCGGTATGAAGATCGGCCTCGCCACCACACAGCAATGGCAGCGCGCAGCGCAGGGTGACCAACACTATCGCTACCCCTGGGGCGAGCGTTTCCAGAAGGATGTCTGCAATACCAAGGAGACCGGGCTGCGGATGACCACGCCCGTTAATTACTACCCAGCGGGAGCCAGTCCATTTGGTGTCTATGATCTGGCGGGTAATGTCTGGGAATGGACGACGACATCACGCAGCCCGCAGGTTAATGGCGCAAATGGCGACAAACTAACCTACATCGTGCATGGTGGGTCGTTCCTCGGTGCCGCAGACCGCGCACAGAATGGCTTCTTTTTCCAGCTCGACGCGGTGTACCGCTACTTCACCATCGGCTTCCGCGTAGTGCAGATCGGCTAAGCGGGCGAGACTCTATCCCGGCGCATTCAACGAGTCACGCAGCGACCGTGTGAGCGCCTTCACCGTGGCAACCCCTTCCCTGCCCGCCTTGACCAGCGCGCTGCCAACAATGAACCCATCAACCAGGCCGTTCATCATCCGAGCCTGCTCCGGCGAACTGATACCGAAACCGAGTACCAGCGGTTGGTTCGTCTCGGCACGCAGCCGGGCGATGAACGCGCCTAACTCTGGCGGCAATTCACTTCGTGCGCCGGTCACACCCGTCAGCGACACAACATAGATAAACCCGCGCGCCTGCTCCGACACAAGTTTGATCCGCTCGGTATTGCTCGTCGGTGCGAGGAAGAAGACCAGGGCCAGCCCCTCCCGCGCACATGCGTCGGCGATCAGATGCGCCTCTTCGGGCGGCAGATCGGGCACAATCAGACCATCTGCCCCCGCCGCCTTCGCATCGTGCACGAACTGGTCAATGCCGTAAGCCAGCAGTGGGTTAACATAACCCATCATCAGCATGGGCTGCTGCACACCCTTGTCGCGCAGGCTGCGGACACCTTGCAGGCACTTGCGCACAGTCATGCCGTTTTCCAGTGCACGCTGTGTCGCTTCCTGAATGACGGGGCCGTCGGCCAGCGGGTCGCTGAACGGAATGCCGATCTCGAAACCATCCACGCCCTGCTCGGCCATCGCGGCAATCGCATCAAGCGATGTTTCATAGTCGGGGAAACCGATGGGGAAATAGGGCATGAAAGCTGCGCGCTGGTCTTCTTTCGCCCGCGCAAACATCACGCCAATCGCATCAAGTCCTCTTGAGATTGTCATGGAGTTCATCGAGAAATCCTTTGCGGAATACAATTTCCAACTGTGATCCTGGCTCGATTCCGACTTCGTGCAGCAATTTCCTGCCCGCCTCTTCGCGTTCCGGGCGGTCATACTCCTGGCTCGTCACCTTATCGCGCAAAACCCAATCGTCGCCATAGCGATGTGGCTTGACACGTCCCATCAGTAGAGTCAGGTACACCATATTCAGGAAAGACTGCATAAGCGGATAATCGGAGTAAACAAACGCAATCCGGGTCTTTTCCAAATCGAGCGGATAAAGCACCTCAACCAGGACAAATCCCTCGCGTCTGGCAAGCTGAAGCGCATCCACCGGGCGGTCATCCGGCTCGCCTAACGCGGTCGTCAAAGCCTGGAACGCCTGAGCAAAAGGATGTTGAGCAAAGTCGATCCATTGCAGGCGCCGCAGCCGCATTGGGATGCTGCAGGCTTGATGCAACAGCGGAATGACGGTCTTCCCCTCTTCCAGCGCATAACTCCACTCATCAGCCACGTTTTGGGAAGTGACCGACTCAGGCGAGAGTACCACAACCAGATGACTTCGTGCCTGAATAGCCTGCTCAATCGCCAGATCCCAGCGGCTGCCCGCTTCAATATCACGACGGTCAAGCCAGGCGTCATAGCCTTTACTGACCAACAACCGCAGTAGAAGGTCAACAAATTCCGCGTCAGCCCGCGAATAGGAAATGAACACGCTCATGGCTTGCTACCCACGCGCAGCACCTGCGCCTTAACAAACCGCTCACCATCGAAGAACAAGCGCGCCCCTTCGCACCAGCTACAGGAACCGCCCCACCTGCTGTAATCCCACTCTGGCAGGCAGCCAATCACCCCGGCCTCAACAATCCCACCGTGAGACACGACGAGCGCCGCGCCCCCAGGTGGCAGTGCGGCAGCGACCTCCGTCAGGAAACGCCCGTGCCGCCGCATCACCCGTGCAGCCTCTCCGCCACGCTGATAAGCCTGCGCGAAGGCTGCGAATCCCGCATCCCAGGCTAACTCCGCGTCGAAACCCTCATCTAGCTGCGACAATTCCTCTAGCTGTTCATCCACCGCAAAACCCATCGCGACTGCTGTCTCATAGGCGCGCGGTATCGTGCTGGTGATGACGCGATCAAACGGACCGCTGCCCACCCCAACACGGCGCGCCAGTTCGACCCCCGCCCGCGAAAGATGCTGACCCGGCTTAACGCGCATACTGTGCCGCCGCGTCTCGATCATCCGCAAGGCGCTTGGCGGACGCTTGAGCGGACGCGACCAGGCATCCATCCCGGCTTCGACGATCTCCTGAATGAGGCTCACCCGGTATGCCCATTTGGAAGCATCGGCATCATAAGCACCAGCCAACGAGCGCTGGCGCTCCGAGTCAGCCGCCTGCTCTTGATGCTGATCGGGAATTTCCCAATCGAGGCCATCCACAAGGATCTGTTCGACGCGATAACCAGCTCGCTGCACCAGCACAACCCACTCAGCATCCGTCCCTATAGCCTGCCGGGGTAGACTGTTCGCCATGATGAACTTGGCAGCGCGGCGACTGAAGCCCTTCGACCCGGCGCTGAAATCCAGTTCCTGCCCCAACAGGCGCGAAAAGAGCGTATTGCTGATGCGTTCGGGCTGGCGCAGCGCCTGCGGATGTGTCGCCCAGGCCGCTTCTGTGCGCCCGATAACCAGGCAGTCCGCCTGTGTTATTCGGGTGATGGTGCTTCGCCATTCGTCAGATCGT
>JAEUQX010000006.1 GCA_016788625.1 Anaerolineae bacterium | reverse complement strand
ACGCGCGGCTACGGTCTGCTGCTCGACAGCGGCGCGCGCATCACCTGGGATCTGGGCGTGACCTCGTGCCAGTCGTACACCATCGCGCTGGAAGGTTCAGCGCTGGACGCCTACGTGATTTACGGCCCGGCGCTGGCCGATGTGCTGAAGCGCTACACTGATCTGACGGGTACTGCGCCGCTGCCGCCCAAATGGTCGTTCGGGCTGTGGGTCTCGTCCGGCGGCACGTACCGCGACCAGGAAGCGATGGAGCGCCTCGTCGCGGGACTGGAGACGCACGACATCCCCGCCGATGTCGTGCACCTCGACCCCTGGTGGATGAAGTGGCGCACTTACTGCGACTTCCGCTGGGATCGTCAGGCCTTCCCGGATGTTGAGGGGTTCATCGCGCGCCTTCACGACGCCGGGCTGAAGCTCTCACTGTGGGAACACCCCTACATCTCCGTCGAGAGCGACCTGTTTGAATTCGGCAAGCAGCGCGGCTACTTCCTCACGCGCCCCGATGGCGAGGTCTATATCATCGACTATGGCCTCTCGCTTGCGCCGCGCCCGGATGGTGTGGTGCGCGTCGCCACGCCCGAAACCTCGTGGAACGCGCGCGTCGCGATCATCGACCTGACGAACCCGGAGGCATATACCTGGTTCCAGGATTTGCACCGCCCGATACTGCGCATGGGCGTGGATGCCTTCAAGACGGATTTTGGCGAGGATGTGCCGCGCGATGCCGTCTTTCATAACGGCGAGACCGGTGAGTCGATGCACAACCTCTACCCGCTGATCTACAACCGCTGCGTGGTCGAAGTGACCGAGCAGGAGCGCGGCTACCCGCTGGTCTGGTCGCGCGCCGCCACCGCGGGCAGCCAGCGCTACCCGGTACACTGGTCGGGCGACCCGGCAGCCGATTTCGACAGCCTGGCCTGCACCATTCGCAGCGGTCTGTGCGCCGGGCTTTCCGGGATTCCCTTCTGGAGCAACGACATCGGCGCGTATCGTGGGATGCCCTCGCCGCGCCTGTACGTGCGCTGGGCGCAGTTCGGCCTGTTCTGCTCGCACAGCCGGATGCACGGCGACAGCCCGCGCGAACCCTGGCACTTCGGTGACGAGGCCACTGCGATCGTGCGGCGCTATGCCAAGCTGCGCTACCAGCTTTTCCCGTATCTCTACAGCACATCCTACGAGGCGACGCAGACCGGGATGCCCGTGATCCGCCCGCTCGTGCTGGCCTTCCCGGATGACCCCGGTGGCTATCGCGAAGACCTGGAGTATATGCTCGGCCCCTGGCTGCTGGTCGCGCCCGTCTATGACAGCGGTGACCGCCGCCGCGTGTATCTGCCGCCCGGCGTGTGGATTGATTACTGGACGCAAGAGCGGCACCAAGGCCCGACGCACCTGCTGGTAGATGCACCGTTGGACAGGCTGCCGCTGTTCGTGCGGGCTGGCGCGATCATCCCGATGATGGCCGAAGCGCAGCGCATCCCGGATGGCATGATTGACCCGCTCATCCTGGATATTTACCCGGCTGAAACGCTGCGTTATACCTTCCAGGAAGATGAGGGTGTGACGTCATTCTCCGGCTCACTCACGGACGACAAATTCACCCTGAGCTGGCAGGGCGGCCCGCCGCGTCGCTATAGCCTGCATCTTAACGGCTTCAATTTTGATCGGATAAGCCGGGTTGAACTTGAAACGCCGGATAATGTTCGCACTACCATCGAAGACTGGCAGATCGTTGCCAACTCAACGCTAGAGATCCACCTCCCGCGAAGCGCCGACGCCACACTCCACATTCACCTCGCGGAATGAATTGACGCGGCCAGGGTGCCGCGCGTGAACACAATGCAGCAGCATCGGTTGAGAGAGGAGGCACATTATCGCGCTATCCGCAACCACCACACTCGCCCCAATAATGAACCTTTAGTTCAAGGAGTATTGCTTATGTCTGCCCGTCTTCGTCTGTTACTACTCATCATTGCTATCGTCGCCATCTCGTTCGGGGTTGTCCGCGCCCAGGATGTCGAGCTGAATGTCGTCGGCTTCGTCGTCCCGCTGGAAGAGCAGGGCACGCCGCTGGATGAAGCCTATCAGGCGTTCATCGGCGGTTTTGAAGAGGCGCATCCCGGCGTCAGCGTTAACGCGCTGGAAACCCCGCCGGAGTTCGATACGCAGCTTCTGGTTGACCTGGCTGCGGGCACCGCGCCGGACATCTGGAACCAGGACGCCTCGACCATTTCGCGTCTGGTGGACAACGGCTATGTGCTGGACATGCGCGAATGCGTCGCCCTGGTGCCGGAACTCAACCTGGATCGCTTCTTCCCCTCGGTACTCTCGATTCACCAGCGCGAAGCCGATGGCCCGATCTACGGCCTGCCGAATGACTTCACGCCGATGGTGATTTACTACAGCACCACCGCCTTCGAACGCGCGGGCGTGGAACCACCGCAGGCTGGTTGGACGTGGGAAGAATTCGTTGAGACCGCCAAGCTCCTGACGCTGGACGCCAACGGCAATAATGCCAGCAGCCCGGACTTCGACCCGGCCAACGTCGTGCAGTGGGGCTTCCGCGTTCGCAAGTGGGCGTTTGAGTGGATTTACCGCGTGTGGCAGAACGGCGGCGACGTGATCGCGCCGGACGGCAGCACGGCCAGCGGTTACCTGGATTCGCCGGAAAGCATCGAAGCGATTACCTGGCTGCGCGACCTCGTGACCGTGCATCAGGTTGCCCCGACGCCCACCACGCTCGACCAGATGATTCAGCAGTTGGGCTTCCTCGACCGCTTCCTGCAGGGCGACTTCGCCATGTTTGATCGCGGTCACTGGGAATTGGTCGGTCTGCGTTCTAACGCCAACTTCACCGAGGGCAGCTTCGGCGTCGTCGGGCAGCCGCAGAATGCCGCCCGCTCGACCGTGATGTATGCGTCGGGCTTCGTCATCCGCGCGGACATCCCGGAAGAGAAGAAGCTGGCAGCCTGCCAGTTTGTCGAGGCCGCGACGAACCTGGAATACCAGAACACCAAGGCGCTGACAGGTATCGCCATTTCCGCCAACCAGGAAGCGGCAGCCGCAGCGGTGGAAACCAGCGCTGACCCGGCCATCGAGGCCGCCTTCAACGCGGAGGTCGAATTTGGCCGCGCGCCCTACGGCTCGGTCTATGCCAACTGGCCGACCATCGAGGAACGGCTGGACGCCATGATGGAACGCATCCTGGCGGGTGGCGAGGTCGAAGCTGAAGTCGCCGTCGCCGTCGAAGAGATCAACCGCGAACTTTCCCGCTAAGTCCCTTCACTGAGGGTCGCCCTGTGCGGCGGCCCTCTTTTTTCGTATGGAGTTAGCTCTATGACGAATGCTACGCTGGCCGCCCGACCGCAGGCGCTGCGCAGTTTCTGGCGGCGATTCTGGAGCCGCTCGAATGAAAAAATCGGCTATCTGTTCATCCTGCCTTCGCTCATCCACATCATCGTCTTTCTGTTCATCCCGCTGATCTTCAGCTTCTTCCTCTCCTTCCGCGACTGGACAAAGCCCAACTTCTCAGACGCGCCCTATGTCGGACTGGAGAACTACGAGTTCCTGATGGAAGACAGCCGCTTCTGGCAGGCGATGAGCAACTCTGGGTATTACACCCTCCTGGCTGTGCCGCTGGGCATGGCGATCAGCCTGGGCGTCGCCGTCGTCATGAACCAGAAACTGAGGGGCGTGTATTTCTTCCGCACGCTGTTCTTCATGCCAGTCGTCTCGTCCTGGGTGGCCGTCTCGATCATCTGGCTGACGCTGCTCGACCCCAACGTCGGCATTGTCAACTACATCCTGGGCGGGTTGGGACTGCCGCAGATCAACTGGCTGGGCGACCCGCGTTCGGCCATGCCTTCCATCGTGCTGATCACCATCTGGAAGGGGCTGGGCTTCAACATGGTCATCTGGTTGGCCGGATTGCAGGCCATCCCGCAGGAGCTGTATGAGGCGGCGGCCATCGACGGCGCGAACCGTTGGCAAAAATTCTGGCGTGTCACGCTGCCGCTGCTCGCGCCAACATCGTTCTTCCTGGCGGTGACGGGCGTGATCGGTTCGTTCCAGGTCTTCACGCCGGTTTATGTGCTGACCAAAGGCGGCCCGCTGGAGTCGACCAATACCGCCGTCTATCACATCTACCGCCGCGCGTTTCAGGAGTTCGACTTCGGATATGCCGCCGCGCAGTCCTGGATTCTGTTCGCGGTGATCTTCATCGCCACGATCATCCAGGTGGTTTACGTTCGCCGCCGTCGTGAAGAAATCCAGTTCTAGGGAGGTGCATGATGGTTACCAAAATCACACCGGGCATCGTCACCGCGCGCGTTATTGGCTACCTCATCCTGCTGCTGGTAGCGGGCATGATGGTCGTACCGTTCATGTGGATGGTCACGACCTCGCTCAAGACATCCGGCACGGAGTTTTCCTACCCGCCGCAAATCCTGCCGACGCAGTTCGACTTCAGCAACTACCAGCGCCTGTTCGATAACCTGCCGTTCGGGCAGTATTTCCTGAACACCGTGTTCATCACCCTGGCGACCGTCTTTGGGCAGCTCATCGTCTGCGCGCTGGCGGCGTATGGCTTCGCCCGGCTCAACTTCATGGGGCGCGATACGATCTTCGTCCTCTACCTGACCACCATGATGATCCCCTTCCAGATCACGCTGATCCCGCTGTTCCTGATCATCACCGGGATGGGCTGGGTCAACAGCTACCAGGGCTTGATCATACCGGGCATCTCCAGCGCGTTCGGTATCTTCCTCTTGCGCCAGTCGTTCCTCAACATCCCCAGGGATTACCAGGACGCCGCGCGCATCGACGGCGCGAACGAGTGGACGATCTTCACGCGCGTGTTCCTGCCGCTCAACGGCCCGGCGCTGGCGACGCTGGCGGTCTTCGCTTTCATGGGCACGTGGACAGATTTGCTATGGCCGCTGCTGATCGCCCGCAGCGAACAGATGCGTACGCTGGAACTCGGCCTGGCCTATTTCAACGCTCGCCCCAACGCATTTCTACAGCCCAACTGGCCGCTGCTGATGGCCGGGTCAGTCGTCGTCATGCTGCCCGTGCTGCTGGTCTATATTGTGGCGCAGCGTTATTTCATCCAGGGCATCGCCCTCAGCGGCGTGAAGGGTTAACCATGCAGTTCAGCAGCTTCGATACGCGCGACCCGATCATTGAACTTGATGGCTGGAAGCTCAGCTTTCAGGTTATCACGCTGGAGAATGTCTACGGCCTGGCCCCGGAACACGTGACTGTGACGGAAACACCGGATGGCTGGCGGCTGGCAGCGACGATGCTCAGTTGGGCGGGTGGGCAGCAGCGTGCGCCGGGCAGCCTGACCGTCAGCGTACAGCGCGACGAACACGGCTATCTGCGCCTGCGCGCCAGCGCCACGAGTGAGCAGAAGATCACCACGCTCAAGATCATCGTCCGCGACCTGCCCGCCCTCAAAGCGCTGGATATGCACGATCAGCCGCGCGGCGTGCCTGCTGACGGTCTGCTCGACCGCTATCCCAACCCGCTGCGACTGCCGCTTTGGCTGGTGCAGCAACCGGATGGCAGGTTACTCGGTTTTCGCTGTGAGGATGCCGAGTACCGCGCCAAGCGCTTCTGCGTCTATCAGGAACGCATGGGCGCGCTGACCGGGCATACCGCGCTGGAATGTCTGGTCGATCAGGATGCGCGCTTTTTCGATACCCGCTTCGACGCGCCGGAATGGGTTTTTGCCCGCGATGTCGATCCTGAAGGATTCCGCGCGCAGCAGTTGGCCTTCAGCGAGGCGCACGGCGGACTTGTTCCCTGGGAGACGCGCACGGATATGCCCGCCTGGGTGCGCGATATCCGGCTGGTGCTGACGCTGCACGGGATGCACTGGTCGGGCTACACCTTCAACGACTACGCAGCCATGCGCGAGATCGTGCGCTACGTCACGGAACGCATCGACGGGCGGCAGGTGCTGGTCTACTTGCCGGGTTGGGAAGGGCGTTACTACTGGCAGTATGGCGACTTCCGCCCGGAACCGCTGTTGGGCGGCGAGGTGGGCTTCGCGGCGCTGTGCGACGAGGCGCGGCAGGCTGGTGCGCATCTCATGCCGATGTTCGGCGGCAACTGCGCCAACGCCTGGATGCCCAACTTTCACGCGTTCGGCCCGTCATCGTATATGAAGTCCGCGACGCGCAACATCTTCCTGGGCAACCAGCCGGACTGGAACACCAGCCGCGCGCACGACACTGGCTGGCAGGCCTGGCTCAACCCCGGCGCGCCCGCCTGGCAGACCGAACTCACGCGGCAGGTTCTGCGGTTGGTGGAGACTTACGAGCTGGATGCGGTGTTCTTGGATACTGTCGAAGTCTGGACGAATGACCCGGATTTCAATATGCGCGAAGGCTACCAGCAGCTCGTCAGCCGCCTGCGCGCGGGTCGCCCGGAACTGCTCGTCATGGGCGAGGACTGGTATGACGGGCTGCTGAGCATCTTTCCGATCTTTCAGCAGTCATC
>JAEUQX010000735.1 GCA_016788625.1 Anaerolineae bacterium | reverse complement strand
TGGACGCAGTTGGTCGATTTGCGGGCGCGCATCGCGGCGCAGGCCGATCTGCCGAATTACCGCGCGTTCCGCTGGCAGCAGATGCTGCGGTTGGATTACACACCGGACGACTGCGAGCGCTTCCACGATGCGGTGGAACAGGTCGTCGTCCCGGCGGCGCGGCGTGCCCTGGAACGGCGGCGGCAGCGCATGGGCATCGACAGTGTGCGCCCTTGGGATGTCGAGGTTGAGCCACAGGGACGTCCGGCGCTGCGCCCCTTTGAGGCGGTGCAGGTGTTGGAACAGCGCACCGGGGCGATCTTGTCGCAGCTTGATCCGCAGTTAGGCGCGTACTTCCAGACCATGCAGCGCGAGAAACTGCTCGATCTGGAGAACCGCAAGGGCAAGATGCCCAGTTCGTATTGCGCCACCTTTCCCACCGCGCGGCGACCCTTTGTCTTCATGAACGTGGTCGGCACGCACGAGGATGTGATGACGCTGCTGCACGAGTGCGGTCATGCCTTCCATTCCTTCGAGGCCACGCATCTGCCCCATCACGAGCAGCTCCGTATCGGCACGGAATTCCACGAGGTGGCGGCGACGGCGATGGAGCTGCTGGCCGCGCCGTATCTCAGCGAGGAGTGCGGCGGTTTCTATGACTCGGCAGAGTTAGCGCGGGCACAGGCAGAACATCTGGATATTATGCTGCGTTTCTGGCCGTATGTCGCCGTCGTGGATGCCTTCCAGCATTGGGCGCATACCCATCCCCAGGACGCGCGTGACCCGGCGCAGTGTGACCAACGCTGGGCGACGCTGTGGGGACGCTTCATGCAGGGTGAGGACTGGAGCGGGCTGGGCGACGCGCTGATGACGGGTTGGCATCGCAAGCTGCATATCTTCCGCTCGCCATTTTACTACATCGACTACGGGTTGGCGCAGTTGGGCGCAGTACAAATCTGGAAACGTGCGCAGCATGACCTGCCTGGCGCAATCCAGCAGTACCGCGCGGCGCTGGCGTTGGGCGGCACGCGCTCGTTGCCCGATCTGTTCACGGCGGCAGGGGCGCGGCTGGCTTTCGATATTCCAGCTTTTAGCGAAGCGGTCGAGATGATCGAGACGACATTGGGGGCATTGGAATTAGCGTAGTCATTCCAAACGACTGCAAGACGCAGGCACAGGGTTTGCCGTTCAGCGTTCCTGGGGCAAGTTCGCCCGCGTTGTCATCCGCCGACTTGCTGGCAGGATCAGGCGTACCGAACGGTCGTATGTCAGGTAATTCCAAACCCAATTGATAAGCACGCTGAGCCGATTGCGAAAACCGAGCAACCAGAGCAGATGCAGGAACAGCCACGCGACCCAGGCGATGTAGCCCGTCAGGGGCACGCGGTTGTAGATCCAGGCGACCGCGCGGCTGCGCCCAATCGTCGCCATGATGCCTCGGTCGTGATAGGCAAAGGATTCCTCGGCCTGGCCGCTGATGCGACGCAGGATGTTGCGCGCCGCCAGCATACCTTCCTGCTTGGCGACCGGGATTAGCATAGGATACGGATTGCCCTGGGGATCTTCCAGATAGGCCATGTCACCAACCACGTAGATGCGCTCGCGGTCGATAACCTCCATCGTTGGGCGCACGGGCACACGCCCACTGCGTTGTAAGGGCAGATCGAGAAGTTGTGCAGCAGGCGCGCCCTTCGTGCCCGCTGCCCAGACGAGGGTATGTGTAGCAATCTCTTGCCCATCAGCCAGGCGTACATAGCCTTCACCCACATCCGTGACCGACATTTTCAGAATCACCTGGACGCCAAGCGAGCGCAGCTGGTCAAGCGCAGACTGCTGGAGCTTTTGAGGGTACGGCATCAACAGCCTGTCAACCGCTTCGACCAGGATGACCTGTGCGCGCGCTAATTCGGGGAAATCGTTCCTGAGTACATAGTTGTAGAGTTCATGCAGCGCTCCGGCGGTCTCGATGCCAGTTGGGCCGCCGCCGACGACCACTAATGTCGTTAATGCGCCCCGCTCGGCGGCGTCCGTGCTGCTGGATGCCTTTTCGAACTGCTGCAGGATGTGATTGCGCAGGATGATGGCGTCGTCGAGTTCTTTGAGAGGAAACGACAGCCGTTCGACCGTATCATTGCCAAAGTAGTTCGTCACACTGCCCGCAGCGACGATCAGGTAGTCATATGGCTCGGTAACGCGCCTGTCTGCAAGCTGTACTGAGATAGTCCGCGCCTCATTATCGATGCCATCAACCTGACCCATCAGGACGTGGACGTTGCGCTTGTGGGCAAAGATCTGGCGGATCGGGTAGGCGATGTCACTCGGATCAAGCGCGCAGGTGGCGACCTGATAGAGCAGCGGCGTGAAGGTATGATAATTCTGGCGGTCGATCAGCAGCACATCGACCGCTTTACCAGCCAGCGTTTGCGCCGCGTATAGACCGCCAAATCCAGCTCCGATGATGATCACGCGCGGACGTTGCGTTGTGTTCATGAGAGCCTTTGAATGGATGATCTACCCATCTGAAATTGGAGAGCGATTCGAGCCACGTTTCCTTGGATTATACCCTGTCATGCCCTACGATGCCTCGTCCAGCCGTTCCTGCTGTGGCGCGCCGTGCTCATGCAACTGGCGGGTGACTTCCATCGCCCGGATGGTGGCGCTCAGTTCCTTGCGGCGCGCCTCGACCAGCGCGTTGACCAGCCGGGTCTGCATGGTGAGAACTTCACTCAGGCCATCCATCTTGCGGTGCAGGTCTGCGATTTCGACCTCGTTCTTCAGATTGACCTGATAATCATTCTGCGCGACCGCCCGATCTTTGGCGGCCTGGCGGTTCTGTGACATGAGGATGACGGGTGCTTGCAGCGCGGCCAGCGTGCTGAGCGTGAGGTTGAGCAGAATGAACGGGAATGGGTCGAAGGCGCGCGTGCCCAGATACAGGTTCGCGCCAATCCAGACGGCCATCAGCAGGCAGAACGAGAGGATGAAGCGCCAACTACCAGCGACAGTGGCGATTTTATCGGCCATGCGGTCGCCGAACGAGGCGCGCTCGTCAATCTCTTCGTATACGTCGTCAGTGACCAGGCGCGGGCGCAGATCACCGATCAGCCGCTGGGCTTCCGGGCTGAGCAGGCTCTGCAGTTCTTCGATCTCATCGATCAATTCCTGCACGCGCGCATCGGGATCGTCGATAGGTGCAGCGGCAATGCGATTGAGCAGCAAATCGTTGTACATGATGTTCCTCCATACCGTAGACGCGGCAGCGACCGGAGCCGAGACGCGGCTATCTGAACCAGTAAGAGCGTTATGCAGTTGTGCGGTATGGAACAGCTACCAGAGTTTTCCCGTTGCGGGACGGCGGTAACGCGGTGGGCGCGTCCCCCTGGCAGCTTGTGCGTGGAGAGGGATTAGCTCCGCTGGGCGTTATCGCCGCTGGCTAAGTGCGGCTGTTCCTGTGGGTGACTACTACCCTCGGTCATGATGTCCTTCCACGACTTGTGGACACAAAATTGCGCCAGATTACAATCGTCTGGCAAATCTCATGATATGCCTATTTCTGGTTTTGTAAACCCCCCAAAACTGGGGCAAGAAACGGGCAAAACAAAAACAGGTTGCACACCTGTTTCTGAGGCGACGGCCGGATTTGAACCGGCGCATCAGGCTTTTGCAGAGCCTTGCCTTACCACTTGGCCACGTCGCCATTGATGGCGATTATAGCGGCTGGCAAAACGGTCGGCAAGGCTTAACATCGCAGGACTTTCGCTCAACTGTGGCGAACCTGATGCCACTGCCCGCGCAGCAGTGATCAGGTGTGTGGGTACCGCGCTCCGGCATGGTAGGTTGGCGCTCAACCGCTCTTGGGCGCGAACGGCGCTTCCTTCAGCAAATGGCTCACCAGCAGTTTGAGGTACAGGAACGGCACGAACCATTCCAAACCTGGGGTCGGGCGGAACACATATGTCGCCAGGAGGAAACCGCCGCAGAACAGTGCCAGACTCAGCGCGCGTTGCAGATACAGCGGCGCTACCAGTATCGCAACTGTTGCCATCAGCAGGTATCCGTACAGGATGACGAAGAACGCCCAGTCCATCTGCCGGAACAGCGCGGCGATCACCAGCAGGTGGATGCCATGCACCGCGATGAACGGCAGGTGCGCCCGCACCCCTTCCTGCCCGGCACGGTGATACCAACGCTTCGCCGCCGAGGTTGCGTTGGTGATCACGCCGCCAATCAAGTCAACGGCCAGGAACACAACAACGGCAGCTTGCAACCCGCTCCAGTTCAGCGTCTCTCGCTGCGTATAGAGCAGCACGCCCAACACAGCCGCCAGCCCAAGCCCGCCCGCCAGTTGTAACCATTCTTCGGCTCGCGTTGTTCCCGGCCCGACGAACCGATCCCAGGCACCTAACAACCCTTTACGCGGCGCGGGTGGTGTCCAATCAATCTCAGGTATATCTGGCACACGTCCCTCCCTGGTGTAGCACTTCACCCCCACACTGCGGCAACAGCCTGTGCCACCCGCAGCCCGGAGGCGATGCGCTCGGTCAGTATCAGCCCGTGATCGTCGCTGCGCGAGCGGGGTGTATAGTTCGAAACCTTCGACTTCACCTGGCTCAAGACCCTCAACCATACTGCTGATCTGGACGGTGACTGCATGGCCTGGTTCAGAGACAACAAGGGTAATCTGCTGGCAATTGCACAACTGCGGCGCGGGGTGAATGCCCCGGCCTCAACGATATACGACTAATATAACCTATCGTTAAAATCATGGTATAGTTAGTCGCAATTCTCTGTCATTTCATCAGGAGTGCGCACTATGGCCGAGCAGAAACCACCTGCTCCGACATCTTCTGAGTCGCAGTCCATCCTGAAAAACCCGCAAGTTATCGCGGCGATTATCGGCGGTATTGTCACCATCGTCGTGGCTATCGTCGGCCTCGTACCTGTCATTTTGCAGAGCCAGCAAGAGGACAAAGAAGCGACTCCGCTTGTCGTTACGGCAACCACGCCGCCACCGCAGGACGTAGTAGTGGCAAGTTCAATCCCCACTCAGTCTCCGACCACCGTTTCCAGTCCGATACCAACCGTCGCGCTGACCCAAACACCAGCCCCGTCTGCCAATGTGCTGCTGCTCTATGATGATGTGTCCCTCACGGTTCTGAATCAGAGTTCGGCGGTAGTCTCGCTCGAAGGCGTGACATTTCGGAGCGGGAGCGGTCAATGGGAGGCGCGCAGTTGGGGTACAGCGGTCTATACCAGTTTGGCCGCTGGAAAGTGTCTGCGGCTGCGCGATGCGACTGCGGGGCAGCGCAATCCACCTGCCGCCTGTGGCGATCCGCTGTACGGTTTGCAGTTAGCAGGCACGTCAGCGCTGTTCTGGCGCAATGTGGATACGTTCGAGATCATCCGCAATGGCGACATCATCGCTGTCTGTACTGTTGCGGACAGTTCGTGTGCAGCTTATATCGGCTGACGTGCCTTAGCAACTGACATTCTGCAGATACTCAGTTTTGCCCTTACCCCCACATGGCCGCGATGCTGTGCGCTGCCCGCTGCCCGGACGCGATGCGCTCCGCCAGCGTCAGCCCGTGATAGTCGCTGCCCGCCAGCGCCAGCCCACGTGGCAGGTACTGCTCCAGCGTGGCGATGTTCTCGGCATGATGGCGGGTGTGCGGCGGCAGCGGGTCGGCTTCCGGCCAGTAATCGACGCGAGCGATGACCGGGGCAGCGCGTGCCTTGATTGTCGCGCTCACCGTCTCGATCAGCGCGGCAGGCGTCGTCTTCTCCAGCGCGTAGCGGATGCCCACGTTGATCAGCACATGCCCCGCCGGGACGCGCGCCGGATCATCCGTCCAGGCGTAGAACGGTACTGCCATATCCCAGGGGAAGAACGGCGGCATGTTCAGATCGTTCAGTCGGTAGACCAGCGAGAGGCGGGTGATGGTGTCGTAGCCATAATCGAACAGGCGCACGCTGGCTTCCGGCGCGAGCGTCCGCAGCATCCGTTCGGCGTGGCGCGCGGGCGCAGCGACGATCACGGCGGCGGCATCCCAGATCAGGCCGTTTTCCAGGCAGAGCGTGAAGCGTCCATCCAGGCTGCCGATGCTGCTGATCGCCATGCGGTGAATGTGCGTGCCGCGCAGCACGCCTGCCAGAGCGTCGATCACGACCTGTGTCCCGCCCTTGAAGGCTACCAGATCGCGCTGATGCGAGTCCCGCACGGGCATGAGCGCATCGTTCAGCCCCAACGGCGACAGGAATGACCAGTCGTCGCTGCGCAGGAAGGCGAACGGCCCGCCATCCAGCAGACAGCCGTCGCGTTTCTCGCTGATGATGCTCCCGCCCAGGCGCTTTTTGACCTCGATCAGGCGGTAGGGGATGCCGCGCTCTTGCAGCGCAGCGGCGGCGGCCAGTCCGCTTAGACCGCCGCCGACGATGACAACATCGCGCATGAGCTACTTGCCCAGGAGCTGCTTGGCGGCGTTGACGACCGCTTCCGCCGTCAAACCAAACTCGGTGTACAGCCGTTCGTAAGGGGCGCTCGCGCCGAAGCGGTTCAGGCCGATCATGATTCCATCGAGGCCGACATACCGATCCCAGCCCATCGTCACAGCCGCCTCGATGCTGACTCGGCGCGTCACGCTGCGGGGCAGTACACTTTCGCGGTAAGCGGCATCCTGCTGTTCGAACAACGTCCAGGATGGCATCGAAACCAGCCGCGCCTTGATGCCCTCTGCCGTCAGCGTGGCATAAGCTTCGTGAGCGATATGCACCTCGCTGCCCCGGCTGAGCAGGATCACGTCGGCTGTGCCGTCGCAGTCAGCCAGCACATATGCGCCCTTCGCCACGCCTTCGCGCACATGCTCGCCTTCCAGCACGGGCAAATCCTGGCGCGTGAAGGCCATCGCCGCCGGGCCTTGCAGCTTCATGGCTGTGTGCCAGGCCGCCGCTGTTTCGTTGGCGTCCGCCGGACGGATGACGGTCAGGTTGGGGATGGTGCTCAGCGCGGTGACATGCTCAACGGGCTGGTGTGTCGGGCCGTCTTCGCCCAGGCCGATGCTATCGTGCGTGAAGACGTAGATCGCCGGGATATTCATCAGCGCGCCGAGCCGCATCGCCGGGCGCATGTAATCACAGAAGGTGAGGAAGGTCGCGCTGTAGGGCTTGATGATGCCGCCGTGCAGCGCCAGCCCGTTAACAATCGCGCCCATCGCGTGTTCGCGCACGCCGAAGCGCACGTTGCGGGCGGCGGGTTTGCCCTTGCCGGTGTTCTCCGCGCCCTTGATGAGCGTCTTGGTGCTGCCTGCCAGGTCGGCGTCTCCGCCGATCATGGTCGGAATGTGCTTGGCAATGGCGTTCAGCACATCGCCGGAAACCGTGCGGGTAGCGATTTTCTTGCCCGCTGTATATACGGGAATGTCCGCGTCCCAGCCGACGGGCAGATCGCCGCGCATGACCTGCATCCATTCGCGCGCCAGGTCGGGATGTTCCTTGCTCCAGGCGGCGAAGAGCGCCTGCCACTTGCGCTCGGCCTCCGCGCCGATTTCGACCGACTCGCGGAAATGTTCCAGTGCCTCGCCGGGGATGTAGAAATCTTCCTGCGGCCAGCCGTAGAACTCCTTGACCAGCTTGATCTCGTCTTTGCCCAGCGGCGAGCCATGCGCCTTGCTGGTGCCCTGCTTGTTCGGGCTGCCGTAGCCGATCACGGTGCGGATCAGGATCAGCGTGGGCGCGTCGCTCATCGCTTTAGCGGCGTAGATCGCGTTGTTGATCGCGCTGACATCGTTGCCGTCTTCGACGCGCAGCGTGTGCCAGCCATACGAG
>JAEUQX010000710.1 GCA_016788625.1 Anaerolineae bacterium | reverse complement strand
CGGTTTCACCGGACGGACGCAATTGCCTACGCTTGTCTATCTCTTAATCGCCGCTAGGCTGCGGCGCTGGCGTCAAAGCGGGAGCACTCGCGCCATTGGTCGCGCTGGCGGTCTCGTCCTGGCGGCGGAACTGGCTCATGTAGAGGTCATAGTATGCGCCCTGCTTCGCCAACAGCTCGTTGTGCGTGCCGCGCTCGATGATCTGTCCATCCTTGAGGTACAGCACCTGATCGGCATTGCGGATGGTGCTGAGGCGATGGGCAATGACGAAGCTGGTGCGGCCTTCCAGAAGCTGCTCAAAGGCTTTCTGGATCAGACGCTCAGTGCGCGTATCGACGCTGGATGTGGCTTCATCCAGGATCAGGATGCGCGGACTCATCAGGGCGACGCGCGCGATGGCGATGAGTTGGCGCTGGCCCTGGCTGAGGCCACTGCCACGCTCACCCAGAACAGTGTTAAAGCCCTGCGGCAGGCGTTCGATGAACTGATCGGCAGCGACCAGCTTGGCTGCTGCGATGACCTCTTCATCAGTCGCATCCAGCCGACCATAGCGGATATTGTTCATGACGGTATCGGAGAACAGGAATGTGTCCTGCAACACGATGCCGATCTGCTGGCGCAGGCTGGCGCTGGTCACATCACGCACATCAATACCATCGATCTGCACCGCGCCACCCGACACATCGTAGAAACGCGGAATGAGGTTGATGATCGTCGTCTTGCCCGCGCCTGTCGGGCCTACAATAGCCACCGTTTCGCCCTTTTGTGCCGTCAGGTTGACCCCCTTCAGCACGGGTTCACCGACCTTATACTCGGCCTCTGCGCCGATGAACTCCACCTTGCCCTCAATCGGCGGCATCACGCGCGCGCCCGGCTTGTCCACCACATCCGGCTCGACATCGAGCAAGTTGAAGATGCGTTCGCCGCCCGCGACGGCGCTCTGGATGTTCGTCCACAGCACGGCGATCTGCTGAATGGGCTGGTTGAAGTTCTGCACGTAGCCCAGGAAGGCGATGACCGTGCCAATCGAAATCACCGTCGTTCCAAAGAGCGGCTCATTGCGCAGCAGCGAAAGACCGCCGACGACAACGACAATCGCCAGGGCGACATAGCCCAGTCCTTCGAGCACCGGGTTGAGCGCACTGGTAAAGGCTGCCGCGCGCACATTGGCATCGCGATTCGCGGCGTTGGTGCGGCGGAATTCCTCGATGTTCTCGTCTTCACGATTGAAGGCCTGCACCTCGCGCACGCCGGCGATGCTCTCCTGAAGGTTGGCGTTAACGCTGCCCATCTCCTGGCGACTGCGGCGGAAGGCACGGCGCGCCTGGCTGGAGAAGTAACTCGTCGCCAACAGCATGAACGGCAGAACGGCCAGGCTGAGCAGCGCATAAGGTACGTTTGTCTGAAGCATCTCCACCACGACCCAGACAATGAGCAGGATGCCGCTCAACACGTTAAGCAGCGCGAAACCCAACGCCTGCTGAATGGTTTCCGAGTCGTTGGTGAAGCGGCTCATGATATTGCCCGCTTCATTTTCAGCATAATAGCCCAGCGAAAGCCGATTGATGTGACGAAACACATCCACGCGGATTTGGCGAAGCGCCGTCTGCCCCGCCCAGTTCATCACGAAGAACATCAGGCCGCGCAGCATCGAACCCACGATGAAGAGCAGCAGGAGCGCACCTACCAAACCGCCAAGACCACTGATTCTGGCGCTTTGTGCCTCATCCTCAGACAAACTACCGAAGTCGGTCGAGTCATACCAGCATGTACTTGTTTGCTGTGCCGATTGTCCCTCAGCCGAAGGAGGAGCCATGGCAGCGAAAGGATTCTCCTGGAACAGGTAGCAGTCGACCGCCTGTCCGATCAAACGCGGGCTGACCACCTGCGCCCAGGTGACGACGACCATGAGGACAGCCACGATCAGCAGCGCGAACCAGCGCTTGCGGAAATACTGCCAGAAGCGCAGGAGTGTGGCGCTGACATCCTTCGGCTTGATTACATCACGTTCCATCAGACGGCGCGCGCCGTCCAGACCACCCATCATAATTGTTACTGAGCCTCCTGAACCTGGACTAAGGCATCCGCATCTTCAACAGCGGCATCACCCACAAGCTGCGAATGGTAGATTTCGGCGTAGATAGCGCTTTGTTCCATCAGTTCTTCATGCTTACCGCTGGCGACCACTTGCCCCTTATCCAGCACCAAAATCTGGTCGGCATTCAGCACGGTGCTGATGCGCTGCGCGATGACGAAACTGGTGCGCCCACGCATCAGGTTGTCCAGCGCCTTCTGAATGCGATACTCCGTCACGAGATCAACACTACTGGTCGAGTCATCGAGGATGAGCAGGCGCGGGTTGAGCAACAAAGCACGGGCGATAGCGATACGCTGCTTCTGGCCACCGGAAAGTGTCGTGCCGCGTTCGCCCACTGGCGTATCGTAGCCATCCGGGAAGGTCATAATGAAGTCATGCGCCGCAGCCGCTTTTGCCGCCTCAACCACCTCGTCCATAGAGGCATCCGAGCGGCCAAAGGCGATGTTGTCACGGATGCTGCCGCTGAACAGGTTCGTCTCTTGCAGCACAATGCCGATCTGCGAACGCATACTATCCAGTGTGACATCGCGCACGTCGTGGCCGTCGATCAGCACCGCGCCCTCACTAACATCGTAAAAGCGCGGCAGCAGGTTAATGATCGTGGTCTTGCCGCTGCCCGTCGCGCCCAGCAGCGCAATCGTTTGCCCAGGCTGTGCCGTGAAACTGACATCCTTTAGCACTGGATCGCTGCTGCCAAAGTAACGGAACGTCACACCCTTGAACTCAACATTGCCCTGAATGGGCGGCAGAGCAACCGCATCCGGCTTGTCGGTGACATCGTTACGCGCGTCGAGGATTTCAAAGACACGATTGGAAGACGCGCTGGCCTGCGCCATCAACGAGATGATAAAGCCCAACTGCGCCAGCGGCAGAAATACATAGATCAGGTACAGGCTGAACTTCTGGTACTCACCCAATGCCAGCGTACCATTGACGATCTGCTGGCCGCCAAAGTAGAGGATTCCGGCCTGCCCGACCTGCGCGACCAGGAAAATGATGGGGAACAGGAAGGCAAAGGTTCGGCTGACCTTCAGACTCTGCGACAGGAGATCACCCGCGGCTTTCTCAAAACGCTCCTGTTCGTAGGGTTCACGCACGAAGGCCTTGACCACCTTGATACCCGCCAGATTCTCCTGGAGAATGGTGTTCAACGCAGAGAGTCTCTGCTGCACCTTGACGAACAATGGTTGGCTGAGCGCACCAAAGACGATGAACAGCACCAACGCGACAGGCAGTGTCGGCAGTACAACCAGCGTTAGCTGCCAGTTCGTCATCAGCAGGATGATGAGCGTTAACGTCAGCAGAATGAACGCTGAGGCCGCCTGTACCAAGCCTTGCGCGATGAACAGACGCACCTTCTCCACGTCGTCGGTCGCGCGGATCATGAGCTGCCCGGTCTGGTTCTGATCGTGATAGGTGAACGAGAGGCGCTGAATCTTGGCGAAGATCTCGTTGCGGAAGTCAAAAGCCACGCCCTGCGAGACTCGCTCGGACATGTAGGCCTGCACAAACGAGAACAGACCGCGCATGACGGCGAACACGACGATGAAGAGCGCAGCATTGATCAGCAGCGACTCGGCATTGGTCTGGTCAGATTGAAGCTGTTCGAGCGTCACGCCCAGGCGCTGCGTCACAACAGGCTGGAAGGCGGCAGGCACCTGTGTGAGGATGAGCTGCGCGCGATAGCCATTGGTCACCGCGTCGATCATGTTCTGCACGAGCTGCGGTACGACCAACTGTGCAACTGTAGCGACGAGCAGCGCGCCATACGTGATCAACACCAGGCGGCGCTGATGGCCGAGATAGCGGATGGCACGCCCCAGGCCAGCCTGAGACCCTCCCCCACCCCGTTGCCCTCTGCGTTGTGCGGTTTGTCCTTGCACAATAATATCCCTTCTCTACGGAATTCATGATATGCATACGATGAACAGCGAGACTAACAATCCGAATCAGGAGCTGGCACTTCCATGTTCGCGAGCGCACGTTCAAACGCCTCAACAATCATGAGCTGTTCATCATGGGTCATTTCCTTGAATAGGTTCATCAATGCCCTACGACGGAGCGCCAGGTTTTGTTCGATCAACTCGCGGCCAACATCGCTGAGGTGAAGCCGCATAGAACGGGCATCAGCCTCATCGCGCTGCCGGACAACCAATCCCTGATTCTCCAGATCACGAATAGCGGGCGAAATCGCCGCAGGCGTGATCTCCAGCTTCTCGGCCAGATCACGCTGGAGCACCCCCGCATCGCGATACAGGATATGCAGCGCGCGCACCTGGTTCATCGTCAGGCTCTTGAATACATGCCCTACCTTATACGCTTGTTCCTGCATCACACGGCGAAAGGCCTGCTCAAACACATCCTGGAAGCGCCCGGCCAACGCCTCGGTTTCTGAGTCGAACTGCATTAAGCACCTTGTATTTTTACAGAAGAGGGGAAAATGCTCGAAAAATTAGTTAAGTTAATTAACTATCGTGATGATACGGATATTCGTGTCCCATGTCAAGCGTTCGCAACCTAGTCTTTTGGGTAGGCAGGGTGTGATTTGGCGGATGAGTACAGCAGTGTTATGATTTGGCAATTATTCTCATGAACAAAGGGTTTCATGACATTATGGAACGCCCCATCACCGTTTTGTGCATCTCCAGCTACTTCAAGGGCGAGGCATTCCTGCGGCAGGCCAAGCGTGAAGGCTGCCGGGTACTGCTGCTCACGGAAGAAAAAATCGCCACTGAAAAGTGGCCGCGCGAAAGCATCGACGAAGTGTTCCTGATGCCAGACCTGAGCAAGACGCAGGATGTTATTCATGCTGTGAGTTACCTTTTTCGCTCACAAGTGATCGACCTG
Source organism: Anaerolineae bacterium (assembly GCA_016788625.1). GTDB lineage: Bacteria > Chloroflexota > Anaerolineae > Aggregatilineales > Phototrophicaceae > CFX2. Next base: position 5,722 of record JAEUQX010000710.1, on the reverse strand, counting down.
ATCATCGCCCTGGATGAGTACGATGTCGAAAATGTGGCGACGCTGCGCGAGCATCTGCGGCTGCGCGGCATGGGGCAGACGCACACGCGCTACTTCCGCGACAAACTGGCAATGCGCATGAAAGCCAGTGAGAAGGGCATCCTCGTACCCAGTTTCACATCGGTGTTCAATTATGACGCAGTGCGCGCCTACATGAGCAGCGTGACACCGCCCTGGGTGCTCAAGCCGCGTACAGAGGCCGGCGCGATGGGCATCAAAAAGATCAATAACTCCGAGGAGCTATGGCGCTGGTTCGATCAACTTGGCGACCAACAGTCAGGCTTTCTGCTGGAGCAGTTTGTCCCCGGTGATGTCTTCCATGTCGATTCGATCATCTGGAATAATGAAATCCTGTTCGCCAGCGTGCAGCAGTACGGGCAGCCGCCGATGACCGTAGCTCACGGTGGCGGCGTTTTCACCAGCCGCATTCTGCCGGAACAATCACCCGATGCTGTTGCATTGCAGGCACTAAATAAGCAGGTGATCGGCGCGCTTGGTTTGGAGCGCGGGGTAACACACGCCGAATACATCAAGGCGCACGCCGACGGTCAATTGTACTTCCTGGAAATCGCCGCGCGCGTGGGCGGCGCGCATATCTCCGACCTGATCGAACAATCAGCGGGGATCAACCCTTGGGCAGAGTGGGCACGTATTGAGATCGCACATGTGCGCGGCGAACCATATCGCCTGCCGGAGTATCGTAGACAGTACGGCGGCCTGTTGATCTCGCTCGCGAAGCAGGAACATCCGGACACTTCGGCCTATACCGACCCGGAAATCGTGTGGCGTATGGACAAAAAGAACCATGTCGGTTTCATCGTCGTCGCCGAGCAGGAAGCGCGCGTACAGGAACTGCTGAACCAATATGCAGAACGCATCCTGGGCGATTTCAACGCGTATGCGCCGCCGAAAGACAAGCCGTCACACTAAATTCAGAAAAAATTCGACGACTTACACGATATTTCGCATTCACTTCGTCTATGCTACAGGATGAGGCTGGCGAACATGAGTCAGCCCATCCCTACCATTCACAGACACCGAGTCCATGTTCACATCGAATTATCCCCATTACCAACCCGGAAGCCCTACCCTGCTGCCCACTCCAACGCGCGTTGGCGCGCTGCCAGCTTATACAGGCAAGGGTGTCGTGATCGCCTTCATCGACGCGGGATTCTACCCGCATCCTGACCTGGCTGAGCGCATCATCGTTCATGCAGATGCCTCGACCAATCGCATCATCGAACAACGCGAGGGTTTTGACTCTGGCGACCTGAGCTGGCATGGGCAGATGACGACCTTCATCGCAGCCGGTGATGGGCGCACCTCCGGCGGGTTGTATCGTGGAATTGCGTCAGATGCGCGGTTGGTGTTGGTGAAGGTCAGCACTCCACGCGGCCATATCAAAGAGACCGACATCCTGCGCGGACTGCGCTGGGTGTATGACACCCACAAGCGCCTGGGTGTGCAAATCGTCAATATCTCGGTCGGCGGCGATTTTGTGAGCCATGACCCGAATCACCCGCTGCACAAGATCATTCGCAAGCTGACCAAAGCGGGTGTCACAGTTGTCGTCGCTGCGGGCAACCGTAGCGTGCCGCATCTACTGCCGCCAGCCAGCGCTGCCGACGCTATCACTGTTGGCGGACTGGATGACCGCAACTCACTGCACTCGGCAGAGTGGGTTTTGTATCACCACAATTATGGTGACATCTATGACAACGGACATAAACCAGAGCTGATCGCCCCGGCCAACTGGATTGCCTCGCCCATCAAGCCAGGCACCCGCATAGCACAGGAAGCGCGCTGGCTGGCGCCGCTCCTGCTGGAGAAGATGGACGAGGCACGCCTGAAGGCGCTGTTGGAACAGGGACATGCTGAACTGGGGCTGACGCGCCAGGACATCGCCAGCGCCAACGGCCACCTGCACCACATGATTCAGGATCGCATTAACACGCACAAACTGATCGACATGCATCATCAGCATGTGGATGGCACATCTGTCGCTGCGCCCATCGTGAGCGCGGTCATCGCTCAGATGCTGGAAGCCAACAATCGTTTGACGCCCAAGCAAATCCGCGCTATTCTGACGGCCACCGCAACACCCATGCCGAACGCACCTGCTGAGCGACAAGGGGCGGGTATCCTGAATGCAGCGGCTGCGGTACAATCTGCCACAATCTTATCCTGAGCAGCACAACTGGATCGTGGTCATGAACCGTGAATATCACCGCTGGTGGAGTCCTTCCCTCAGCCGCCACATGGAATTGCTGGTTTTCGGCCACGCTGGCGCGCGCGTGCTGGTCTTCCCGACCTCGAAGGGTAAGTTCTACGAGTGGGAAGATCGCGGCATGATGGCGCATATGGGTGAGCAGATCGAACGCGGTTGGTTCCAATTCTACTGCGTGGACAGCGTGGATGTGGAAAGCTGGTACAACTACGGCATTCACCCGGGTGCGAGGGCCTACCGCCACGCACAGTACGACGGCTACCTCTACAACGAAGTGCTGCCGCTGATGAACAGCAAGAACACTAACCCGTTCCTTATCACGCTCGGCGCGAGCTTTGGCGCGTTCCATGCGATGTCGTTCGGGTTGAAACACCCTGACAAGGTTGATCGGGTGCTGGCGTTGAGCGGGCTGTACGACATACGGCGCTTTACGGGCGGCTATTCCGATGCCAACGTTTACATGAACAACCCAGCGGAGTTCATTGGCGGCGAGCATGATCCTGGCCGGTTGGAACAGCTTCGCCATGTAGACATCATCATGGCGACCGGACGCGATGACCAGTTGATACATTCCGCCCGCGAGTTCTCTGGACTGCTGTGGAGCAAGGGAATCGGCAACGCGCTGCGTGAATGGGACGGCTGGTCGCACGACTGGCCGTACTGGCAAAAGATGATCAGCCAGTATATCGGCGGGCACGATTAGCGCGCCACAAAAGATAACGGATATAATCGCAAAATTATTTGGTTGTTGAGGAGTGGTTTTATGCCAGCGAAGAAGACTGATTCCCCGTTGAAAGTGGGTTTGTTCGTCGGTCGCGAGTGGTCGTGGCCGCCTGCCTTCATCGAAGAAGTCAACCGCCGGGATGAAGGCGTTATCGCCGAATATGTCAAGGTTGGCGGCACGATGATGAATGAGCTGTGTGACTATCGCGTCATCGTTGACCGCATCTCGCACGAAGTCCCCTACTATCGCTCATACCTCAAGAACGCCGCGCTGCAGGGCGTGAAGGTCATCAACGATCCGTTCATGTGGACGGCAGATGACAAATTCTTCGGCGCGTCGCTGGCGACCAAGTTGGGTGTGGTTTCGCCCAAGACCATCGTACTGCCGAATAAAGACTACGTGCCCGGCATTGTGCACAGCGAGAGCCTGCGCAACCTCAGCTACCCAATGGACTGGAATCAAATCGTCGAGGCAGTTGGTGGCACACCTTGTGTGCTAAAGGACGCGCACGGCGGCGGCTGGAAAGAAGTCTACATTGTGCATTCGGTCTCGGAACTGATCTGGCGCTACAACCAGAGCGGACTGCTGACCATGATCGTGCAGGAATTCATCCAGTGGGACAACTATGCACGCTGCATGTGCCTGGGGCAGGACGAAATCTACGTGATGAAGTACGACCCCTCGCAGCGTAAGTATCACGAGGAACACGACTTCTCGCCGGAACTGTACGAGCGCATCGTGCGGGACGCGCGCACACTGGTGCAGGCCTTTGGCTACGACATGAACACCGTCGAGTTCGCCATCAAAGACGGCATCCCCTATGCGATTGACTTCATGAATCCCGCACCGGATATGGACGTGAATTCGCTGGGTCGCAAACACTTCGACTGGATGGTGACGCATATGGCCGATATGTGCATCCGGCTGGCGAAATCCAAGGAAGCGACGCGCGACCGCTACGAGTGGGGCAAACTCGCCAAAAAAACGTCCGGGGCAAAGTGAGGTATGCCCAGAGAAGCCATAGAGCGCTATCACGGTCTATTGAATGACCAGGTAGCCGCCGACACCAGCGCAGACCTCTTCAACCGACTCAAGCCGCTCAGCCTGTACTTTGGCGACCGTCCAATCTGCACGGTAATTCGCCCACACTTTTACCTGCTGGAAGACTGGCAGTACCTCAAGCACGAAACCGAGGTACTGCTGGGTGCGTTCGCGCGGATGCACGCGGCCTGCATCGAGCAAGTGGAACTGCGTGCACAGCTTGACCTGGAACCCTACGAAGAAGCCTTCTTCAACCTGGATATTGGCAGCGCCGTGCCCTGGACGACTTCACGGCTGGATTCGTTCTATGTGACAGCGGAACGGCAGCTTCACTTCGTGGAATACAACGCCGAGACACCAGCGGGCATGGGCTACGAAGATGTGCTGTCCGAGCTGTTCATGACGCTGGAGCCGATGAAGCAGTTTCAGCAGTATTACGCCGTGCAGAGTATGCCGATGCTGGGCAAGCTGCTGGCGGTGCTGATGCGCGGCTATAAGGACTGGGGCGGGCATGGGCTGCCGCAGATCGCGATTGTCGATTGGAGCCACGTCCCCACGCTGAACGAACACGCAATCATCGGGCGATACTTCGAGCGGCATGGCATGAAAGCGATGCTGGTTGACCCGCGCAACCTGGAATACCGCAACGGACACCTGTGGGCAGGCGGCTTCCGCGTGGACATGATCTACAAGCGCGTGTTGTGCACTGAACTCGTCCGGCAGATGGGCATGGATAACCCGATCGTGCGCGCCATCAAAGATAAAGCCGTTTTCATGAGCAACTCGTTCAGCGCCAAGCTGCTGGCGAAGAAGGCCAGTCTGGCGCTGCTGAGCGATGAACGCAACGCGCATCTCTTCGACGAGGAGCAGCTTGCAGCGATTCACGCGCACATTCCCTGGACACGCAAGGTCTCGGAACGCAAGACAACCTACCAGGGCAAAGAGGTGGACTTGCTGCCGTTCATTGTTGAACACCGCGACCGGCTGGTGCTGAAACCCAACGATGAGTACGGCGGCAAAGGCGTGGTCATTGGCTGGGAAGCCAGCGCGGAAGAATGGAACGAGACTATTCAGCAGGCGCTGACCGACTCGTATGTGGTGCAGGAAAAAGTCAGCGTCATCTATAAGGATTTCCCGGCACTGATCGACGGAAAGCTCAACATCAGCTCACGCTTTGTGGACGCCAACCCGTATGTATTCGACGGGCACACGGTACACGGCTGTCTGACGCGGCTCTCGTCGGTAGCGCTGTTGAACGTGACGGCGGGTGGTGGCTCGGTTGTGCCGACCTTCCTGCTGCAAAAACGGTCGTGAGACCCCTCCCCATTCCGATTCACGCATGGAGAGGGGCTTCAGGATCATTAACCTTCGCGCGTGTCGTTGGTCAGGCGGAAGGCGATGAGGATGGGAATGAAGGTCGCCGCGATGACCAGCAAGGCGGCCACGTTGGTCACCGGTTGGTCACGCGGGCGGGTTAGCTGACTGAGAATCCAGATCGGCAGGGTTTGCTGCTGTCCCGCCGTGAAGGTCGTCACGATGACCTCATCGAACGAGAGCGCGAACGCCAGCATCCCCCCTGCCAACAGCGCGGTAGCAATGTTGGGCAGGATGATGTAGCGAAAAGTCTGGAAGGTCGATGCGCCCAAATCCATTGATGCTTCGATCTGCGAATGCGCGGTGCGGCGCAGGCG
>JAEUQX010000693.1 GCA_016788625.1 Anaerolineae bacterium | reverse complement strand
ACCGATATCACATGACTTATTGAGAGGAGCTGGTAGTTTTGATCGTACTCTAAATACGGCAACCAGACTTCTTCGATATGGCGTTAAGATACAGGGCATCAACACAGTATTGACGAAAAGCAATTTCCACGAATTAGAAGCCCTTTTCTTGATTGCACAGGATTTCGAGATAGATGATTTGACACTTCTCGATTTGGTTGCTCTAGGGCGAGCAAAAAACTTGGGCAACTTAGGGCTTGAGTTTGAGGAATGGCAAAATGTCTTTCTGTTTCAAGCGTCTATGAAAGAGAGTTCCAATATTTGGATCAATGTGAGAGGCCCTACGGATTGTGATTTGATGTCTAGGTTCTGTCTCGAACTAGCACCAATTTCATTTGATTCTATTTATGTAGAGCCTACTGGAAATCTAACTGTATGCTACGAATACTACTCACACCGAACTACCTACCCGAGGTTTGATAATTCTTTGGACCATAAATGGAATGATATACGAGAAACCGCAGATGTATTGCGCACGACCAAATGTCCTCAATGTCGTTACAGAGCATTGTGCCACGGTATTATTTCCAAAAAGGTCATGTGATTTGCATCTGCCTTAATAGGACGGATTATAGCCCAAATATCATTCCTGAAGAACGCAAGAACGGTTTACTCGCCCCTCAATTGACGACCTGCATACCTCTCTCGCACAACGTCGGCGCGACGATAGTACAGCGCGGGTTTCCTCCCAGTCAAACACCAGCGGCGGTACGCCAGTACCACCGTTCCGGCGGGACTGCCGAACCACCACCTAAAAAGCCTCCACAATAGAGCATCCTCCACAAGAAGCTGACCGATCAGGTCGGCTTTTTTGTTTGACTGGTGCCCTCCTCTGCGCTGTCCCTAGTTCGTTGAGCGTTGTGCTCAGCGTGCTGGCGATTTCCAGCGTGTGATCAGGGAGTGTTCGTCATGTCCAACCTTGATATTCGTTCCAAAATTCGCCCATTTCCGCGTGTTGCAACCTATCCGACGGGATGGGCAGGGCTGCGCACCTTTGAGCAGATTTATGATGATTTGATCCCCAGCTTTAACCGATTGCTACGCTACTATCGCAACCACGAGTTGGACATTCCCGACTTGATTGCTCACGCATTCATGCGCCTGTGGATCGACATCAGCGCCGATACGTCCATGCTGGCGACGACGGACAAAGGTGGAGCGCTCAAGCTGCTGCTGAACCGCACCAATCCGCAGCTTTATCGTAAGTTCTACCGTCGGGAAATGTATCTGGAAGACATTGCCACCCGCAGCGGTGAACCTGACGACTTTGTCGTTGACGGTTACGACCACTCGCATGTCATCGGTTATGCGACCTATGCCGAAGCCATTGAACTACGCATTGACATCGAAAAGGTCATCACCGAAATGGCGGAGAAGTACATGGACAGTTTGCCGCACCTGGTAGCACTATACTACATCACCACCGAAGTCGGACCAGACAACGCGGCAGCCATCGCCGGACGCAGTGGCACGAAGAAGTGCTGGTGGCTGACGAGCGTGGTCAAGCCAATGCGCGAGGAGTTGTGTGAGAAACTGGAACTGTTCAAGCCGCGTCACCAAACGTGGCGGGATCGGCATCTTGCCGGAGTGGAAGCGCCACTGCTGCGCCTGGTCGCACGCTACGAAGCGGAAGGCAATCTCCGCATGGCGGCGACGGTGCAGAGCATGGCGGCATACGAAAGCAGCAAGACCCTGGTTGACCGACTGGGATTACCGAAATACACGATCCACATGCTGCGGCGAAACGCGCATAAGGAACTAAACAAAGTCTACGGCTGTACCGCATGAGGGCAGTCGTTTTTGTTTCCCCGGCTGGTGAGCAATCGCCAGCCAACTATTTTTTTGCGAGGGCAATTCTGAATGTCGCTCACGAAGGAAACACAGTACACTATAAGCACCTTGCTCAAAGTAGTAAATCACTCAATACAGTACAAGACTATGACGGAACCCGACAGAATCACTCTTTCTCGTCTTGAAGCACATCTATGGGAAGCAGCCAATATTCTGCGAGGACCGGTGGATGCTTCAGATTTCAAAAGCTATATCTTTCCGCTGCTGTTCTTCAAGCGCCTCTCGGATGTCTATGATGAGGAGTTAGAAGAGACTGTTGATGAATATGGGGTCGATTTCCCTGAAAATCATCGCTTTCAGGTCCCCTATGGAAGTCATTGGAACGAGATTCGCGCAGTTACGCAGAATGTCGGGCTGGCGCTGCAAAATGCTTTTCGTGAGATTGAAAAGGCGAATCAGTCCACGCTCTACAATATCTTCGGGGATGCCCAGTGGAGCAACAAAGAACGGTTATCCGATGAGCTACTTCTGAATCTGATTGAGCATTTCTCACAGCTTCGGTTATCAAACAGCGCGGTTGAGCCGGATATCCTGGGGCAAGCCTACGAGTATCTCATCAAGAAGTTCGCCGACGCAACCAATAAGAAAGCGGGCGAATTTTATACACCGCGCAGCATCGTCAAATTGATGATGGACATTCTCGACCCCAAGCAAGGCGAATCCGTCTACGATCCAGCCTGCGGGACGGGCGGTATGCTGCTGGAGGCTCTCAACCACGTCCGGCGATCAGGTGGACGTGTCGAGATGCTGTTGGGCAAGCTCTACGGACAGGAAAAGAACCTGACCACTTCCAGTATCGCCAGAATCAACCTATTTCTGCATGGTGTGGAGGATTTTCACATCGTCAGAGGCGATACCCTGCGGCAGCCAGCCTTCCACACACACGATCATCTTCAGCAGTTCGATGTTGTAATCGCCAATCCCCCGTTTTCGCTCGAAAAATGGGGTTTGGAAGTATGGGAGACTGACCCTTATAAACGGGGATTTGCCGGTTTACCTTCAGATAAAAGCGGAGATTTCGCCTGGGTTCAGCATATGCTGGCATCCATGAAACCCGATACTGGCAGAATGGCGGTGGTGCTGCCGCATGGTGTGTTGTTCCGCATGGGTGCTGAGGGGGCAATTCGCCAGAAGATACTGGAAATGGATGTATTAGAAGCCGTCATCGGGTTAGGACCGAATCTGTTCTATGGGACAGGATTAGCAGCCTGTATTCTCGTTTTCAAAGCGCGAAAAACACCGCAGAAACACCGTAAAGTGCTGATGATCGACGCATCCACGCTTTATTTGCGCGGACGCAACCAGAATACGCTTGAGCCAGAACACGTCGAACGAATCCTCGGTTGGTATCTGGGCTTTGCTGATGTTGAAGGTCATGTGCGTGTCGTGACACTGGGCGAGATTGCCGAGAATGACTGGAACCTGAACATACCGCGTTACGTGGAACCGATTATTGAGGAAGAGACCATCAGCGTTGAACAGGCACTGAACAACTTGAAACAATCGCTGGAAGCCGCTTACGAATCCGAACAGCGATTACGACAGCTTTTGATGCAAGCGGGTTTAATGAGTGAGGACTGAGATATGCCCATAACTGCGTTTGACCTTGTTAAAGATAGAGCATTTCCTGTCACGACCCGTATGGACGCAAGCATCCTAGATGCCTTAGCTCTTATGCATCGACATGACTATAGTCAACTGCCGATTGTAAGTGTTGATAAAAAGCAACAGGGGATTGTGACAGCCGAAAGCATTTTGCGAACGCAAAAGAATCTGGGCGCACCTCTGGACAAGCTCAAAGTACAACATGCGGCTAAGTCCGCAGCAAAATCTGCGCCAGATGACAACATATTTGACGTTTTTGAGTTGTTTTACAAACACCCCGCTGTACTTGTTGTAGACAGCGATGACATGCTGATGGGCATCATCACACCCTGGGATGCAGCTGCTCACCTTCAGCGTCGCGCGGAAGATCTGATGCTTATCGAGGATATTGAGAGTGCTGTTAAAGAACATATCCTCGCATCGTTCACAGATAGAAATAGCGGCGTGTTGTCACAGGATCTCCTGGACGTGGCAATATCAAACATGGTAGATCACAGCGAACAGACAGCCAAAGATATTTTGGGTTCTCTCAAAAAGTATCTTGCCAAAGCAGGGGTCAACCATAATCCTAAGCCCGAAATTATCCAGGATGCGTTTGACAAGCTCATTAATCAGAATCGTCAGCATAAGGCTTTCGATGATCTTACATTGAATCAGTACATCGAACTGCTGTTGCAAGGCGAACGATGGAGCACCTACGGGCAAACTTTTAGTCTGGATGCCGAGTTTCTCCGTAAGCTCCTCATAGAAGTCCGCGACATACGCAATCAGTTGGCACACTTTCGTGATGAAATTAACGAAGATCAACGGGGTGTGCTGAGGTATTGCCGAGACTTGTTTGAGCGTCATCCTGTACCTGAGTTTATGCTGATAACAAAACCCATAGATGAGCAAACAGTCAACGATCCTTTGCTGGATGTCGAACCCACGGAGGACGAATTAGCACCTGGCGAAAGCCGCTATGCACGCTTGTCTTTGCATTTGCAACAGCTGCCCATGAAACAGCATAAAGCGGAATTTACTTTCGAGGAAGTTGAGAAAATTCTTGAAGGCGATTTACCCGCCTCGGCGTGGCAGCATCGCAGTTGGTGGGCAAACGATAGTGTGAGCCATGTCCAGTCTCAGCAGTGGCTTGATGCCGGCTGGAGAGTTGTCCGCGTGAATTTGACAGAAAGAAGGGTGACATTTGCTCGCTCAGAGGAACGAAACCAAATGTACATCCGCTTCTTTAGCGAGTTAATCAATGGGTTGAGAAACACAGGTTCATTTACGCTGCGAGATGTCAATCCTATCGGTGTGAGTTGGATAAATGTGGCGACATTGCCACGAACCGGCAAAAGACGTCCAGCCTCATTGACATATTCATTTGCCCGAGGAAATCGCTTTCGCGTTGAGCTGTATATTGATACGGGGGATGTTGATAAAAACAAACGCATTTTCGACTTGTTGCATGATCAGCAGGGCAACATTGAAAGCCTGATGGGGGAAAAGCTCGAGTGGGAAAAACTCGTTAGCAGGCGTGCATCCCGTATTGCTCTTTACACCGATGCAAGTATTGACGAGAGTGATGACAAATTGACCGAATTACTGGCATGGGCAATCGACAGAATGCTTCGCTTTGAGCGGGCAATTGCTGACAAAGCCGAAAAAGCGATTCAGAGCGTGCTATGACTGTGAAGCCCATCACACAAGCTGAACTCGAATCCTATCTATGGGGCGCGGCGACCCTGCTGCGCGGTTACATTGACGCGGGCGATTACAAGCAGTTCATCTTTCCGCTGCTGTTCTGGAAACGTCTATGTGATGTCTATGACGAAGAGCGAACGATCTCTGTCAATGAACTGGGAGAGGATTTCCCCGAATACCACCGCTTTTCGCTGCCCTGGGGCGCGCACTGGGAGGATGTTCGGGTGTTTACCAGCAACGTGGGCATCGAAATCCAGAAGGCCATGCGGGCGATTGAAGAACGCAACCCCTCGCTGGATGGCATCTTTGGCGACGCGCCCTGGACGAACAAAGATCGCCTTTCGGACGCAACACTCATCAACCTGATTGAACACTTCTCCACACAGACCCTCAGCCGTGAGCGCGTGAACGAAGACCTGCTCGGTCAGGCATACGAGTATCTCATCAAGAAATTTGCCGATGACAGCGGACATACCGCCGCCGAATTCTACACCAACCGCACCGTCGTTCACCTGATGACTGCGCTGCTTGAACCCCGCGAAGGTGAGAGCGTGTATGACCCCACCTGCGGCAGCGGCGGAATGCTCTTGAGTGCCGCCGAGAAACTGAAGCGGCGCGGACAGGACACGCGCACGCTGAAAATGTATGGGCAGGAAATCAACCTGATGACCAGCGCCATCGCCCGGATGAACCTCTTTATGCATGGTTTTGAAGACTTCAAAATTGTGCGCGGAGATACGCTTGCCAACCCGTATTTTCGTCAGGGCAGCCGACTCCAGCAGTTCGAGGTGATTCTTGCCAATCCTCCATACTCGATCAACAGTTGGAATCGTGCTGCCTTTGAAAGCGATCCTTACGGACGCAACCTCTATGGAACACCGCCGCAGGGACGCGCCGATTACGCCTTTATTCAGCACATCATTGCCAGCCAGAAACCAGAGACTGGAAGATCAGCGATCTTGCTTCCACATGGCATTCTATTTAGAGACCATGAAAAGGAACTACGTCGCGCAATGATTGAAAGCGATGTCGTCGAATGTATTGTGGGGCTGGGTAAAAATCTTTTTTACAACTCTTCGATGAAGGCTTGCATATTGATTTGTCGCAGCCATAAGCCAACAGAGCGACAAGGGAAAATACTTTTCATCGATGCAGAGAACGATGTTACCCATGAGCGGAGTTTTAGCTATCTTGAACCCTTTCATACATCACGAATTCTGAGCGCATATCATCAATTCGCCAATGTAGATGGTTATGCTTCTGTTGTGCAAATCGAAGAAATCCTGCAAAACAACGGTGACCTGCATATACCATTGTATGTTGACTCAAATAACTCATCCACGAAAACTTCTACAAAATCACTTGAGCAGATCATTGAGGATTGGAATCAAAGCCGCACAAGCCTCCGACAAAGCATGAACCAACTATTTGCAGCACTCAAGGATATTGGTAATGAGTAACCTACCGCTGGAATGGCATCTTGTAACGTTAGGAGATGTTGTAAGAAAAGTTGAAAACAATCTGGAAAACCCAAATGAATCCGAATACGAGCGTTTCATAAAAGTAGAACACCTCGATGCTGATTCATTGAAAATTCGTAGATGGGGGCTGGTTGAAGAAGAAGCGTTACCACCAACGTTTCGAAAAGTCTTCAAAGCTGGACAGATCCTTTATCCAACTCGCAACCCTCATCTGCGGCGCACTGCTTATGCCGATTTTGATGGGATCTGTGGTGAAAAAACTTTGACTCTCGAACCTAAAGAGGGATTGGCGGAAGAGTTGTTTCCTTTCATTTTTCAGCGGGAGGATTTGATACAACACGCAACAAGCATGATGATTGGTTCAACAAATCCTCACATTCGCTGGCGTGATCTTGCGTCTTTCCAATTTCCTTTGCCGCCGCTGGACGAACAGCGCCACATCGCCGAGATACTGTGGGCGGTGGAGGACGCGATTGAGGGATATAACATTTGTGGCGCAGACATCGCAGTAACGCAGAATGTGTATTTCAGAGATTGGTTTGACAAGAACCCTGATGCGGACACTTGGCTTGATGTCACACTTAAGGATGTCTGTACTATACAAAACGGACAAGTTGACCCAACCACAGCGCCTTATCGTAACATGATACACATCGCTGCTGATGATATTGAGAGTCGCACTGGACGCATCATAGAGATGAAAACCGCCGCTGAAGACGGAATTATAAGTGGAAAATACTATTTCACAGAAAATGCTGTTTTGTACAGCAAAATACGTCCTAATCTTGAGAAGGTTGCTTTACCAGATTTCGAGGGTGTGTGTAGCGCGGATATGTATCCAATGTACCCCTGCGACAATATTCTGCGTGAATTCTTATTTTACCTTCTGCTATCCAAAGATTTCACCAAATATGCTGTTGCCTGCTCTGTGAGAAGCGCAATTCCTAAAATTAACCGAAATGATTTACTTGTTTATAGGTTCAAATTGCCTTCTCTGCAAGAACAAAGCCTGTTTGTAAATAACTTAACCACTCTGATGGCTTCTTCACAGCAAATTCGTGAACATATTCAGAAGCTCGCTCTGTTAAAACAAAAGTTGCTACAGGAATTATTGGCGGACAATTATGCAAACCTTGTTCAATGAAGCGAATTCCGTCCAGCAGTTCATTACGGGCATCCTCTCGCGGGAGTTGGGCTGGCAGCCCATCGTGGGTCAGGCGCTTGAACGTTCAATTCGGGATGTGTTTCTGCCGGGCGAACTCAAAGCCGCACTGGGGTTGTGCGTATAATGAAGATAGCTGCTGAGGAAGCCATCATCCCGCGTGAGAAGCTGACGCACTATTTGCTGCTGCCGCAGGTACGCAACGATAAGTCCAGGTTTCTCGCTCAGGCAGGCTTCACCCAGGCGAATCCCGATGCGCTCGAAGCGGCCATCCGTCAGATCCTCGCAGAAAACGAAGCCGTCCAGGATCGCGAAGACGAGTACGGCCGCTCCTATCGCGTAGCGGGCGCGCTGGTTGGCCCGGATGGAGCGCTGGCGGTGATCACGGTCTGGATGCACGGCAGCAAAACGCAGCAGTACCGCTTCATCACCCTGAAGCCGAACAAGGAGTGAATCATGACTCTTGAACTTTACAAACAGGTTGTCATCACTCGCGACCTTCCCGAAAAACACCTGTATCGGGGGGATGTTGCCGTGCTGGTCGATTTTATCGAGCATCCTTCCGGCGGCGAGCAGGGCGCGATCCTGGAAGTCTTCAATGTCCTGGGCGAATCGATTGATGTGCTTACCGTGCCGCTGTCGGCTGTCGAAGCGTTGCGGGCAGAATATGTGCCATCGGTGCGCTTGTTGGAGAAAACCGGGTAGGCGATGTTCAACGAAAACAACACGGTTCAGCAGTTCATCACAGGCATCCTCTCGCGGGAATTGGGCTGGCGGTCTGTGGCGGGGCAGGCGCTTGAACGTTCGATTCGGGATGTGTTCCTGCTGGACGAACTCAGAGCCGCACTGCTGCGCCTCAATCCCGCCATTGCCGCGCAGCCAGAACGCGCCGACGAGGTGCTGTATCGCCTGACTGCGATTGTACTGGCGGTTGGGTCGGATGGACTCGCCCGCGCCAATCAAGCCATGATGGACTGGCTGCGCAACGACAAAACCATGCCCTTCGGCGAGAAGCATCAGCATGTCCCGATCAAGCTGATTGACTTTGACGATCTGAGCCAGAACACCTACATCGTCGCGGAGGAAGTCACCTTCAAACCGGCGCGGGTGGAGAAGCGTTTCGATCATGTGCTGTATGTCAACGGGATTCCGCTTGTGGTCGGAGAAGCCAAAACGCCCGTTGATTCGCGCTGGAGCTGGTTCGATGGTGCATCTCAGGTACAGGGTTATGAAGAAGCCGTCGCGCCGTTCTTTGTGCCGAATGTGTTCAGCTTCGCCACCGAGGGCAAGGTGTACCGCTACGGCGCGGTGCAGATGCCGCTCGATCTGTGGGGTCCCTGGCGCGAGGACGACGATAACGAACGCAACCATGAAGGGTTGAAGCACGTCGGTCAGTCCGTCCGGGCGATGCTGTCGCCGCAGGTGGTGCTGGATATGCTCAAGGACTTCACCACCTTCGCGGCGAAAAGCGGCAAGACCATCAAGGTCATCGCCCGCTACCAGCAATATCACACCGTCAACAAAATCGTCCAGCGCGTCGTGCTGGGTAAAACGCGCAAGGGCTTGATCTGGCATTTTCAGGGGTCAGGCAAATCGCTGCTGATGGTGTTCGCCGCGCAGAAGCTCCGCGCCAATCCCCTGCTCAAAAACCCGACGGTGCTGATTGTGGTGGATCGCATTGATCTGGATACACAAATCACTGGCACATTCATGGCAACCGAAGTCGCCAACGTCGTCACGACGGATAAGCGCGACGAATTACAGCGTTTACTGGCAAGCGGTGTGCGGAAAATCATCATCACCACGATTCACAAATTTGCTGAGGCGAACGGTGTGCTGAACGACGGCAGCAACATCATCGTTATGGTCGATGAAGCCCACCGCACGCAGGAAGGCGACTTAGGGCGGCAGATGCGCGAGGCGCTGCCGAATGCGTTCCTGTTCGGGCTGACGGGTACACCCATCAATAAGCGTGACCGCAATACGTTCTATGCTTTCGGCGCAGAGGAAGATGAACACGGCTATCTGGATCGTTATTCGTTCGAGGATTCTATCCGGGACGGTGCGACCCTGCCGCTGAAATTCGAGGCACGCCTGGTTGAACTGCACGTCGATCAGCAGGCAATTGACGAAGCCTACGCGCAGATCAGCGGGCATCTGTCTGAGGAAGATCAGGCGAATCTGGCAAAGATGGCTGCAAATATGGCAGTGCTGGTCAAGTCCCCCAGCCGCGTCGAGCGCATTGTGCAGGACATTGTGCATCACTATCAGTCGAAGGTAGAGCCGAACGGGTTCAAGGCAATGGTGGTTACGTTTGACCGTGAAGCCTGTCTGCTTTACAAAACTGCTATGGATAGACTGCTGCCGCCCGAAGCCAGCGAGATTATCATGACGGTCAACAGCCGCATGGAAACGGGTTATCGCCCCTATGACCGCAGCAAAGACCAGGAAGAAGCCATTCTCGATAACTTTCGCAATCCCGATCACCCGCTCAAGTTCTTGATTGTGACTGCCAAACTGCTGACTGGCTTCGATGCGCCCATTTTGCAGGCAATGTATCTTGATAAGCCGATGAAGGAACACAACCTGCTGCAAGCCATCTGCCGCACCAACCGTGTTTACGCTACCGCGACAGATGAGGCGAATAAGTCACATGGCTTGATTGTGGATTACATTGGTGTATTCGATGATGTTGCCAAATCGCTGCGCTTCGATGAAGGTGAGATGCAGCGCGTGGTCGAGAACATCGAAGCGCTCAAAGCCGAGTTCGCGCCGCAGGTGGCAAAGTGCCTCGCTTATTTTCCTGGTGTAGATCGTACTGTGGCTGGCTATGAAGGACTGATGGCGGCGCAGGAGTGCCTGCCCGACAACGATGCCCGCGATGCTTTTGCGGCTGAGTATCTGGTGCTGGCACAGTTGTGGGAGGCGCTGTCCCCTGATCCATCCCTGATGCGCCACAAGCACGACTATCGCTGGCTGTCGCAGGTCTATGAGTCAGTCAAGCCTACCAGCGGACACGGCAAGTTGATCTGGCACGCGCTTGGCGCAAAGACGCTCGACCTCATTCATGAGAATGTCAGTGTGCTGGATGTACGCGACGATCTGGATACGCTGGTCATGGATGCTGAATTCCTCGCAGAACTGCTCGAACAGCAGCACCCGAAAGCCATCAAGGAACTGGAAATCAAGCTGGTCGCCCGTCTCCGTAAACACCAGAATAATGTGCGCTTCGTTGCACTCGGTATCCAGCTTGAAGAACTACGCCGCCGCCATGAACAAGGGGTTATCACCAGCATTGAATTCCTGAAAATGCTGCTCAAAGTGGCGCGTGATGTCGTCCGAGCGGAAAAGGAGGTCGAACCAGTCGTAGAGGTCGCACCAGAAGAGCAGGGTATAGCCGCACTTTCCGAGTTATTCCGTGAAATTCAGAATGGCGACACACCCAAAATGGTTGAGCGCATCGTCATGGACATTGATGAAATCGTGCGGATCGTGCGCTTCCCTGGCTGGCAGAACACCAACAAAGGTGAACGCGAAGTCAAAATGGCGCTTCGCAAAACGCTGGCAAAGTACCAGCTTCATAAAGACAATGACCTTTTTGACCGGGCGTATGGGTATATCGCGGAGTATTATTAGGGCTGAACTGCCGCTTGTTTCTAAGCCCTGAAATTTTACATACAGATTGTCAAAACTGACGGGGCAAAACTGTAGAATTACAGAGGTTGAGGCTGCTCACTTTGCTATCCTGATATTGTACACGTATCACAGAAGGACAGCAAATCGAGTATGCAGCCCGTAACCCAATATCCACTCACCTTACCACCCGTCGAACCACCGCGCGACACTTATTTTTGCATTCGGATGTCAGTGGTGGAGAAAGCCGCCCTGCACGCACTGGCGAAGCGGCTGAATACCGGCCCTAGCACGTCATTTTCTCAATCAGGCGGTGCAGCACTTCAGCCAGGATGAATGGAGCCGCCATGAGCCGAGCGCCTGAGCCACTGGAAGAACCCAAAGATGACGGCATCAACCTGGTCAATATCTCAAAAACCCTGCTGCATATCGTTGCACAACTGCACGAAAAACAGTACACTGGCAGTAGGTCAACCGAGAATGTTTTGCGACAGGCCGAAGTGTACCACCACTCCGACCTGCCTGACCCGGCGAGTGACGTTACCACCACGCAGGGCTAAGACGCATTGTACAACACGCGCCTTGCTTCTGCCGTATCTAACTCGCAGAGGTAAGGCGTTTTCCATTTACCGAAGAAAGGAGGAACAAGCCAGATGCCACGCTACCAACGCCTGCC
>JAEUQX010000682.1 GCA_016788625.1 Anaerolineae bacterium | reverse complement strand
ATGGGTGATAATCGGAAACGTCGTCTGGCACGGCGTTTTTTGATTCGCGCAGGCGGCTTTCGGCGATCAATGTAAATGTCTATAATCTTGAATACGTTTGCATGATTCCCAGATTAATGTGGATAGGTGGGGGTGGCTGGGGATGTTAGGGGAACGTCTGCGCGCTGCGCGTCACGCTCGTTTTGTTGGCCGGAGTGAGGAAAAAGAATTATTCAGCCGTGCTCTGGCTGCGCCGGAACTGCCCTTCGCAGTGCTGCATATCTTTGGGCCGGGCGGAATCGGCAAGTCAACGCTGCTGCAGGAATTCGCCATGCTCTGCGAACTCGCGCACGTCCCAGCAGTCTACCTGGATGCGCGCAGCATCGACGCTACCCCGGAATCCTTCAGCGATGCGCTCAGCCGCATGATAGGCGAAGCATCGTCGTCGGATCGCATCAGCGATGTCATCGCCGAACAGCCGCGTTATGTGATTCTGATCGATACCTTCGAGGTGCTCCTGGGGCTGGATGACTGGCTGCGCGAAAACTTCCTGCCTGATTTGCCCGGCAACACGCTGGTTGTCCTGGCCGGGCGCGATCCACTCACCCCGGCGTGGCGCAGCGATCCCGGTTGGCAGAGCCTGACTCGCAGCATTGCGCTGCGTAATCTTGAACCAGAAGAGAGCAGACAGTATCTCTCGCGGCGGCAGATCCCTCACGATCAACATCAGGCCGTCCTGAGCTTCACCTATGGGCATCCGCTGGCGCTCTCGCTGGTCGCCGATGTGTTCGCGCAGCGCCAGGATGTCCATTTTCAGCCGGAACAGGTACCCGATGTCGTTAAGACACTGCTGGGGCAATTCGTCCAGAAAGTGCCTGGCCCGGCACACCGCGCGGCCCTGGAAGTTTGCGCGCTGATCCGCATCACGACCGAGTCGCTGCTGGCCGAGATGCTCCAGATTGACGACGCGCATGAGTTATTCAACTGGCTGCACAGCCTCTCGTTTATGGATACCGGCCTGGAAGGACTGTTTCCGCATGACCTTGCGCGTGAAGCGCTGCTGACGGATCTGCGCTGGCGCAATCCGGAATGGTACGCCGAGCTGCACCGCCGCGCCCGTCGCTACTATATCGCCCGTCTGCAAGGCAGCGCGGGGCAAACGCAGCAGCGCCTGCTCTTTGATCTGATCTTCCTGCACCGCGACAATGTGATGGTGCGCCCGCTCTTCGAGTGGCAGATAGGTGGGCAGTTGAGCGTAGACAGTTTGCAGCCAGGTGATCTGCGCGCCATTGTCGAGATCGTCGCGAGATGGGAAGGTGACGAGGCGGCGCGGCTGGCATCATACTGGTTGTCGCGGCAGCCGGATGGCGTGCTGGTGCTGCGCGACGACAAGCGTCAGGTAGTCGGCTTTGTGCTGATGCTGGCGCTGCACCGCACGACCCGTGAAGACAGTGAGGTTGACCCGGCAGTGCGGGCTGCTATGGCTTTCCTGCACAACCAGGCGCCGCTGCGTCAGGGCGAGACCGCTACGCTGTTCCGCTTTTGGATGGGGCGCGACACTTACCAGGGCGTATCGCCGATCCAAAGCCTGATTTTCGTCAACATCGTGCGTCATTATTTAACCGCGCCGGGCCTGGCCTATACGCTGCTGCCCTGTGCCGATCCAGAATTCTGGCAGGCCGGGTTTGCCTATGCCGATCTGGCACGGCTGCCGCAGGCCGATTTCACCCTGGGTGACCAGCGCTACGGAGTCTATGGTCACGATTGGCGTGCTGTTCCCCCGTCTCGCTGGTTGGATTTGCTCGGTGAGCGCGAGATTGGGCTGAAGGGTGAGGCGACTGCGCCGCCTGCCGTCGAGCAGGTCATTGTGCTGAGCGCGGCTGAATTCGCCCAGGCCGTACAGGCTGCCCTGCGCGATTACGCCCGGCCAGACCTGCTGCGCGGGAATCCGCTGCTGCACTCCCGGTTGGTGCTGGAGAAAGTGGGTAGTGGCGCGAACGAGGCCGAACGCATCAATACTCTGCGGACGCTGGTGCGCGATGTAGCGGACTCGTTACAACAGTCTCCGCGTGACACGAAGTTTTACCGCCCGCTATATCACACCTATCTGCAACCTGCGCCGACGCAGGAGCAGGCTGCAGAGCTACTCGACCTGCCATTCAGCAGCTTCCGGCGGCACCTCAAATCCGGTATCACGCGCGTGACGGAAATCCTGTGGTCACAGGAGATCGGCATCCTCGAACTCGACTAAAAAGTGAGCAGCGAATGGGCTGTAATGTGAGCAGCAGCCCGTCATAGACTACGTCTAAGTCAATAGGTATTGGTCGATAGTCGTTAGTCTAACGTCGGAGAAATCCAAGGCACAAACTTCGCTCTCCAGCGCAAGCTAATCCCACATACAGGCGGCAGACTAACGACTAAAGACTATCGACAATTGACTTCCAGAATTGGCAGAGGCAGTAGTCCATGATGGCCGTGATCGAAGACCTACACTACCAGATTAAGCACCTGATCTCAGCCTGGAATGGTCATGACCTGGATGCGTTGGTCGCGCTGCACGCGGCAGACTACGAAGGTCACGACGTAGGCCAGCCCGGTGTGGTACGAGGGCTGAGCGAGGTGCGAACCGCTCTGGAACGTTATCTGCTGGCCTTCCCGGATATTGAACTGACGCCCGAAGATGTGCTGATCGATGGTCAGACCGTGGCGCTGCTCTGGCAGGCGCGCGGCACACATCGGGGCGTGCTGATGCATATCCCGGCGACAGGGCGCAAAGTCGCGGTGCGCGGCGTCTCATTGCTGACCTACCGTGACGGCAAAATCTGGCGCGGGTCGATCATCTGGGATGTAGCGGGTTTGCTGCGCGGCATCGGTCTGCTGCCGGAATTATGAGGAGCATCGAGGATGGCAAGCAACGATTACCATTTCATCACCCACTGGCGCGTCGAAAGCGACCTGCAGGAAGTCAACGCCATTCTGCGCGACGCCACCGACTTGTCGCGCTGGTGGCCGTCGGTCTATCTGGCCGTCAGGGAACTTGAGGCGGGCGGCTCGGACGGCGTGGGCAAAGTGATTGACCTTTACACCAAAGGCTGGCTGCCCTACACGCTGCGCTGGCAGTTCCGCGTCACCGAGACGTGCCAACCGCATGGCTTCACGCTGGAAGCCTGGGGCGACTTCGTGGGACGTGGCATCTGGACATTCGAGCAGGACGGCGCGTTCGTCAACATCACCTACGACTGGAAGGTGCGGGCGGGTAAGCCGCTGCTGCGTAATCTCTCGTTCCTGCTCAAGCCGGTGTTTTCGGCCAACCACCATTGGGCGATGCGCAAAGGCGAGGAAAGCCTGAAGCTGGAAATCGCGCGGCGGCGGGCGCGGACGCCGGAAGAACGCGCGCGCATCCCCGCGCCACCACCCGCCACCTGGGTGCTGAACCGGGGGTAATGCCCTCAGAAGCGATTGATGAGGAAAGCACCAGAAATTAAGCAGATTCAGCCTGAAGGTTCAAAAAAGCGGGCAGCAGCAGACAACCGTCCAGCATGAAGCATTGGACAGGATTATACTCGTATCAAAACGAGATGGAGTCGATATCATGCCTGCCCGCTTGCCTTCCCCTTATGATCTGCTCGCTGTGCTTTTGACCGTCGTTGTTCTGCTATTGTCAACAGCACTAACCACAGCCCAGAACACACCACCTGCCCCACAGTTCTTATATCGCAATGAAAATCGCTTAATTCTCGTCAACGGAAATACAGGTGAAACTGTAGAACTATCCATCGAAGTCGCGACGCAAGATCGTTTCACATGGTCACCAGACGGGCGCTATCTGCTGGCGCAAATCAGTGAAGGTGAAAATGGCGGGTACTGCCTCAACCTGTACGATGTAGACGCAGAGTCCTGGCTCTACAGCGAAACCATTGCTTGCAGTATAGAGGATGTACTTTTCTCCTCTGACACAGTACATATTGCGTATACAACCAGTGACCGCATCAATGAAACCCTCTGGTTGTTCAGCCTTGTGGACAAAACCAGTCAAAAACTGTTTCAAACAACGGGCGGAACCGCGACCTATCCAGATGAGATCATTAAGCTGAGCTGGTCTCCCGCTAATCAGTATCTGTCGTTCATTAGTGCGACCCAAATTTTGTCAGGCCCGCACACAGTTCTCAATGTCATCAACATCGAAAGCTTGAATTACACTACTGTAGCTGCCCCCAATACCCTATTTGCCAATTACGATCCTATTTGGTCAGCCAATGATCGCTGGTTCCTAATCATCCTGAAAGAAGAATATCTGAACCGTGAATACAACTCGAATCACCAGGGCGATGTCTACTTGGTCAACTCTGATACAGGCGAGCAGAGTCGCATCACCTACACGCCAGCAGCATTAGAACAAGATGTTCGCTGGACAGATAATGGCGACATTGCTTTTACAATGGTTATCCAACAGGAATGGACTCTCACACTGGAAGCGGCGATGAATGTAGAGGTCGTATCGCCCGAAGATATCGTGATGCCTGTTGAGGAGTCCTACAGTCCATTGAATCACACGCTCATCTCACCTGACCCTTATCTGGGGGCCTGGGTCTCTACGGCCATAACAGAGTCAGGGGAAACGATCTACACAATCAGTATTGGGTACATTGACCCATTTAAGCCTTTCAGAGAACTTTTCTCCATGCCCATAAGGGCAACCAATCTATCTATTCCTGAGTCGGTTGAGTCCGGCAATCTGCTGATTGGCTGGCGACCCTCAGACTATCCTTATCCGCGGCGCTGAGGCATAAACACAACTGGCAGCACGCCCTGTCCCGCTGCATAATCAGCGCGCATCGTCACGCGGGAGGAACTTGTGCACATGCCCAGGAAAGTGTTCGTCAGCGGCTGCTTCGATCTGCTGCACAGCGGCCATGTGGCCTTCTTGCAGGAGGCCGCCACCTATGGCGACCTGTACGTCGCGCTCGGCTCGGACGCGACGGTCTACGGACTCAAGGGTCGCCTGCCGATCAACAACCAGGACGAGCGCCTGTATATGGTGCAGGCCGTCAGCGGCGTGAAAGTGGCGTTCGTCTCCAGCGGGTCGGGGATGTTGGACTTCGCGGCGGAATTGCGGCAGATCAAACCGGACGTATTCATCGTCAACGCGGATGGCAACATTCCGCAGAAAGAGGCACTGTGCCGGGGTGAGGGCATCGAATATCACGTCTTGCAGCGCCAGTGGGGCACGGCACTGCTGTGTCCAGCCACCATTCTCGCCCTGGTGCTGCAACTACCCCCAATAATTAGGGGTGTAGGGCGCCTCCCATAACATGTTATAGTCTGCTCCCAGGAGGGGTTCACTCCTTGAGAAGCCTCTTGAATTAGGGTAACGGCAGACGTTTTGAAGCGTTTGAATAACGGGTTGAAACTGTAAGCCGGCATCGCCTTCTTGCAAGACACCAACAAGATGTGTCGGAGGCTGATGTCGGTTTTTTTAGTTGAGAGCAGGATAGGAATCAGGATGCTTACCAAACAAGCAGAACAAGTCCTTGAAAAGCAAGCGAGTGCTTCTGTCTGGCACACGCAGGATGCTGCACAGGTGCTGGAACAGTTGCAGGTAAAAGCCGAACAGGGTCTCGACGACACAGCAGCACAACAGCGCCTGACGACGTACGGTCCGAACGAGCTGCAAGAAAAGCCGATCAAGAGTCCCTGGGCAATTCTGTGGGAGCAGATCACCAATCCGCTGGTGCTGCTGCTCATTGGCGCCTCGGTTGTATCTGGTATTCTCGGCAAGTGGGACAGCGTCATCGCCATCTCGGCCATTGTGGTGATCAACGCCATCCTCGGCGTGGTGCAGGAATACCGCGCGGAACAGGCGATGGCAGCGCTCAAGCGCATGGCCGCGCCGCTGGTGCGCGTGCGCCGCGCGGGCAAGGTGCTCGATGTCGCCTCGCGCGAGATCGTACCCGGTGACCTGATCCTGGTCGAGGCGGGCAGCATCATCCCCGCTGACTCGCGTCTGGTCGAGTCTGCCAACCTGCAGGTGCAGGAAGCCTCGCTGACTGGCGAGTCGCAGCCCGTCGAAAAATCGGTGAAGACGCTCAAAGAAGCGGATATGCCGCTCGGTGATCGCCACAACATGCTGTTCATGGGCACTTCGGTGACGTATGGGCGTGGCGTAGCCGTCGTGGTTGAGACGGGAATGCGGACGCAGCTTGGGCGCATTGCTGAATTGATCCAGGGTGTGGAGAGCGAGAAAACGCCGCTCCAGCGCCGCCTGGACGAACTGGGCAAGGTGCTGTTCACGGCGGCCATCGTCGTCATGGTTATCGCCGCCATCGTTGGCTTAATCAGTGGTGACCCGTTCCTGCCGGACGCGGCCAACCCGGAACGTGAATCGGTGCTGCTCAATGCCGTCGCTATCGCGGTGGCCGTCGTGCCGGAAGGTCTGCCCGCAGTTGTGACGATTGCGTTGGCGCTGGGCGCGCAGCGAATGCTGCGGCGTAAGGCACTCATCCGTAAACTCGCGGCTGTCGAAACCCTTGGTTCCGTGACGACGATCTGCTCTGACAAAACAGGAACGCTGACGGAAAACCGTATGACCGTCACGATCATTGATGTCGCCAGCAGAACTGAGCCGATATCAACCGTTGTGGATAAGGGTATTGCCAACCTGATTTCGGCCAATGGCAATGGGGAACCGCACGACCGCGCACAGGCGCTGCTGCTGGCGGGCAGCACCCTGTGTAACGATGCCGTCCTCGAATTTGAACCCGACAAGAAGAACGAATACCGCGCGGTGGGCGACCCCACAGAAGGCGCGTTGGTCATTGCCGCCGCACGCTTCGGCATCTTCAAACACAGCCTTGATCACACCTTCCCGCGCGTGGGTGAAGTGCCGTTTGACTCTGACCGCAAGCGCATGACGACCGTCCATCGCTTCAGTCAGGATGGGAAACCCGAACGCGACGCGCAGTATTTCGTCGATCTGCTGGCACAGCTTAACCGCCACTACATTGCTGTCACGAAGGGCGCTGTAGACGGATTGCTGGATGTTTGTGACCGCGTCTACCTGGATACCGACGAAATCGTGCCGCTCGATGCTCAATGGCGCGAGCGCATCACCAACATGAACAATAAGCTGGCGCAGGACGGCCTGCGTGTCCTGGGCATGGCCTTCCACCGCTGGGAAGAATTACCGACCGAGTGGACGCCGGAAGCTGTTGAAAAGGGCTTGGTCTTCCTGGGCATGGTTGGCATCATCGACCCGCCTCGTAAGGAAGTTAAGGATGCGGTTGCGACGTGCAAGACCGCTGGCATCCGCCCCGTCATGATCACAGGCGATCATCCGTTAACGGCCTACGCGATTGCCAAGGAACTGGGTATCGCTCAGGATGGCGACCGCGTGCTGACCGGGCATGATCTGACGAAGATGTCGCAGCAGGAATTAGAAGCTGTCGTCGAAAAAGTTTCGGTGTATGCGCGCGTCTCGCCAGAGAACAAGCTCAACATCGTGCAGGCGCTGCAAACCAAGGGGCACATCTCGGCGATGACTGGCGATGGCGTCAACGACGCTCCGGCCCTGAAGCGTGCCAACATCGGCGTGGCGATGGGCATCACCGGTACCGCTGTCTCCAAAGAAGCCTCCGATATGGTCATCCTGGACGACAACTTCACCACGATTGTCAGCGCGGTTGAGGAGGGGCGCTCGATTTA
>JAEUQX010000671.1 GCA_016788625.1 Anaerolineae bacterium | reverse complement strand
GTCTATGACGCTGGATAACCTCCGTAAGATTGTTTACGACCCCACCTGGAATCCAGCAGAAGAAGAACGGTTGTTGACTGCACTCGACACCGCCATCGGTCAGGTCGTCCGCAACATTCTGGGCGTGGATATCGGCTTCGTGCAAGATGGTCTACGCGCCTTCTATCTCACATCCAAGCAGGCACACGACTGGCGCATGAGGTTGAAGGCTGAGGCAGATAGAATTGAATTGGAGATGCTCGAACGCCAGGATGACGAACGGCAGTCACTTTGGTGGGTCAATGAAATTGTGCTGGGCATCCTCTTCGAGCCACTCGACTGGCTGTTCACCGCTCGTGACCTGCTGCAAGGCGATCTCACCGCCCTCATCGGCTTCCTGCCGCTCATCCCAGGCAGTTTGCGCCATATTTTCGATGCCGCTACGGGTCTGAAAATTGACGACATCGCCCGTGAAGTTGACGGGAGATTGGATGAGTTTGGCGAAGCGTGGAGAGCAGGGAATTATAAATATTTTGTTCCAGCAACAGGCCTCAGGACACCCCAAGATTTTAGACTCGATCCAACTGGTGACGAATATTATGCCTTGGGCTACCCGCTTTACAGTAACATTACAGATCGTTCTATTAACGAGATGGTGTCAAATATTCAAGCACGCTACCCTGAAATTCCAGAGCAAGTCATTCGAACTGTATATAAACATGTATTTGACGAGAAGCATACAATCATAAATGATTTAGGTGAATTTACAGGGTATTTCTCACCGGACCCAATGATTGGGTTTTTGTGGTTACGGGCTATAGGAAGTGAGGACATCGCACGAAAATTTATGGATGACGTAGCTACTGGCACTTCAGCACGAGGACTAGATCAATACATAGTTAATGAAACACACAAAGATATATTATCATTAGGTGACAGTAATTTTAATCAACTACTGGCACATGAGTACATCGAAGCACGCCTGATGGAATTAGGCTATAAATACAATTTAACAACGAACGTTCCAATATCAGAAAGTGCCCATTATTTGTCAGTTGCTCAATTTCCAAGTCCAAGACATCCATATAGTCACTTTACAGCTTTTGGTATGGATATCAAACAAGTCGAACAAACCTTCAGTCAGTGGATGATACCAGTTATGGATATATCAGGAAACAAAACATGGCGATTCAATTTTCAGAATCTAGATGAGCTAATTCAAACAATTCTAGAAAAGGTGACAGGATAATGAAAGAAATTGAGAGATCGATTGCTCGAATTTCAAGTTTGGACTTCAACAAACCATCCCGTAACCATGATTTAATGCAGAGCTTGTTGCTTTTCAAAGAATATTTGCGACGTATGCTTCTTTGGTCACAGGCTTTAGCAGTTAGAGGATGGCCTTTTACCATTCTTGCAAAATACATTGATCCATCTGTTCAGATCGATCCAACCATAGAGGACCAATTCAAGAAAATATTATATCCTACCCCCTTCATTCGCACGACTTGTATGAGTTATTTAATGTGGGCGCTTATTGAAAACACGCCAATTGTGAATTCTTACGCTCTTCCTAATCCCTACGAACCATTAATACAAATGTATGAAGGTGGGTATTATTTTTACAGAGAGCATCATGTTGTAGTTATAGAAGGGATGAAGGGAGAAGTGAATACGATAATGTTGACACCAGACCTTTACAACACCGACATACCCTTTATATCACTCGACATATAACACATAGCAAAATAAAGCTGACAATTTGTTAAAAGAGAGGTAATCTCATGACCTTCAACAGCCCCAACACCGGCCCGACCATCAACCAACCAACCGCCCCAGGCGCTGGCCTCAATCAGTCACCCGCACCCGTCGCCCCGCTCGGCATTGTCCTCGGATTCGTCACCGAGTTCAACGCCAACGTGCAGGTGTTCAACACGGTGACTGGTCTCATTATTGCCAATGCCGTAATGACATATATATCTTCAGGGAGGTCATATGACTATAGAAACCGCAGCACAAACTTTAAGATTATATGGTCTTAGCATATTGGTATCTGATGATATGCGTGTGATAACAGGGGGGACGACATTAAGAATCGAAGGAAACGACTTTGATGAAATAGTAGCTGCAAAAGACTTCTTTAGAATTAGACCAAACATGGGTCTATGGTTTGGGCAATTTGTACTTGGTCAAGCATTGATAGATATCAAATCATCTCCTGATTTGGCAGATGTTGTGCATTCGGTCTGCAATCTTTTTGAAATGAATAAAGCACTACCAGACAACTCTATGGGGATTCTCGATGCCCTATTAGAATTGCATCATTACGGATTGTACGCTTACATTGGGGTACGACATAGGATAGAAGTGTTATCACAGAACACACAGCAACGTTACAATGAAGATAAAGCTGACTTTATTATCAACATCGCAAAATTACTAGCTGACGACTCATATATAACTATACAAATAGAAGAAAGTGATTTCATAGTCAAAGCATACCATGTCAACTTACCTATTCAATCGTTCAAATTTTCGAGTCTAAAAGAAGCTATCAATAAGGTTAAGGAGCATTATCCATATAGATAAAGCTAAACGGTGATATTCCTAGAGATGCCACACATTCATGACCTTTAATTATCCCAACACAGGCCCGACCATCAGCCAACTGCGCCCGGCGCTGGCCTCAACAAGTCATCCATACCAGTCCCCATTGTCCTCGGCTTTGTCACCGAGTTCAACGCCAACGTGCAGGTGTTCAACACCATCACTGGACTCATCATCCACCGTGTCGTCAAGATATCTGAGCTTGAGGGGGTAACAAGCGGCTTGAAGTCTGCTATGGACAGCCTGAAGGGTCGCATAGATCAGGAATGAGGATGGAATGACCACACGGTCAGTTGCAACCTGGCTGCCCGTGAGAGACACAAAAGCGGCACCCTACGCTATTGCGGATGCCGCTTGATAGTCGTGAACCAGCAGCGATCAGTCGCCGAAAGCGTAGACTCTGCCTACATAATGTTGTTCGCGAGCGTATTCCATCAGCTCATCGCGGAACTTGGGATGGGAGATATTGATCAAGGCCTGCACCCGTTCGGAGATCGAGCGCCCGAACAGATCAGCAACACCATACTCGGTCGCCACGAAGCGCACATCATTGCGGCTGGTCGTCACACCCGAACCCGGCTTCAACTGCGGCACAATGCGGCTGATGGTGTCCTGTTTAGCCGTGCTGGGCAGCGCGATGAAGGACTTACCGCCCTTGCTGCGCGAAGCCCCGCGAACAAAGTCCACCTGCCCGCCAACACCGGAATAGAACTTCGTTCCGATGCTGTCGGCACAGACCTGGCCGGTCAGATCGACTTCCAACGCGGAGTTGATCGACACCATACGATCATTCTGAGCAATAATGAATGGATCATTGACATACTCGGTCGGGCGAAATTCGAAGACCGGGTTGTCATTGATGAACTTGTAGAGACTGCGAGTGCCCAACGCAAACCCGGCAACCACTTTGCCCGGATGCAAGTTCTTTGCTGCGTTGGTGATGACCCCATATTCGATCATCTCCATCACACCATTGGAGAACAATTCGGTGTGAATGCCCAGGTTCTTGTGGTTCGTCAGGCGGCGCAGTACCGCATCAGGAATACCGCCGATTCCCATCTGCAGGGTTGCCGCATCGGGCACCAGTTCCGCAATGTAGGTGGCAATCTGATCCTGAATCGGCGACGCTGGCTCCGGGCTGACCTCCGGAAGCGGGTAATCAACTTCGATGAAATAATCGATCTGACTCACATGAATGAAGCTGTCACCCAGTGTACGAGGCATATTGGGATTAACTTCCGCGATGACCAGCCCAGCGCTTTCGGCAGCGCCCTTGGTGACACCAACCTCGACACCATATGAGCAGTATCCATGTTCATCGGGTGGGCTTACATGGATAACAGCCACGTCGAGTACCAGACGACCCGTTCTGAACAACAAGGGAATTTCGTGCAGGAAGACTGGCGTAAAATCGGCCATGCCGTCGTTGACCGATTTACGAACCTTGCTGCTGATGAACAGGCTGTTGACGCGGATATGTTCGCTCATCTCCGGGGTAATGTAGTCACCCGCGCCGAGATCGAGGACCTGAACAATTTCGACAGCGCGCAGCTCTTGGTAGCGATCGCACAAGGCTTTCAGGAAGCGCTGAGGCGTAGAACAGTTACCAGTCAAAAATATGCGCTGCCCCGAAAGCACTTTGCTTGCGGCTGCTTCTGCGCTGATTCGACGTTGATGCCAATCCATGTTGCCGATGACCTCTGCAAATATGCGAAGATTGATCGATACGAGTTTAGAACAAAGCGCCAAACGGCAATAGTGATGAATATCCCACCTGAACCGGATGTTTGATACTACGGAGCGCCCCGCTCGCACGCCTAGAATGAAAGCAGACTGGCTTAGTGAACTCAGAAAGGGTGGCACATCATGCTAAACCAGGTTCTTGTGCCGTTGGACGGCTCAAAACTCGCAGAAGAAGCCCTGCAACACGCGCTAAACATCCTGGCACCAGGGGGCAAGATCATCCTGCTCTCGGCAGTTGATGTGCCCGAAGTGCCGATGTACGGCTACTATCCGCCCACTACTGTGCCGGACTACGAAGCTGCGAAAGAGGAACTCCTGCCACAAGCCAAGACCTATCTGGAAAACATCGCCAAACATCTGGGCAAAGACGATGTTCAGGTTGTCCTGGAAGCGCAGATCGGTGAACCCGCGCACGTTATCACGGAAGTGGCCGTGAAATTCCATGTCGATGCCATTGTGATGTCCACGCACGGACGTTCAGGGCTGGGTCGCTGGCTGTTTGGCAGCGTCACACAGAAGGTGCTGAGCGCCAAACCGTGCCCGGTCTATGTCATCCCCAGTGGTGGCAGCGACAAGCCTGAGTCTGCATAACGATTCTGCCTGATCACATCGACCTCAAAGCTCGCTTGGCCAGGGCATTGAGGTCGATGGTTTTGCGGGGCTATTGCTCAGGCTTTGGGGAATCCGTTGAAGTGGGGGGCACTAACTCACGGATATTGTTTTTGACCGCATAAGCGGCGGCCTCGGCACGATTCGCTGCGCCGATCTTCGCCAGCACACTGCTGACGTAGTTGCGCACTGTACCCTCGCCGAGGTAAAGCTTAAGCGCGATCTGGCGATTGGTCAGACCATCGGCCACTAATGCCAGCACCGCAAGCTCCTGAGATGTCAGGTTGGCAAATGCAGCGGCGTGCTGCGCCTCGTGTGCTTTCCGCATTTCGCTGAATACAGTCGCCGTCATGGCGGGGTCGAGCATCCCTTCGCCTCGGCTGACCCGCTCAACCGCCAGTACCAGTTCATTATCCCCAATGCGCTTGAGCACGTACCCGGATGCTCCAGCCTGGATAGCCGCAAAGAGCAGTTCGTCCTCGGCGTATGAAGTCAACATGATGACTCGACAACCGGGAACGGTCTCAACGATCTTGCGACAGGCTTCAATTCCCGATACACCTGGCATTCGGACATCGAGTACAGCGATATCGGGCTTGACTTCCTGGGCTTTAGCAATCGCTTCCTCGCCCGTTCCAGCCTCGGCAATGACCTTGAAACGCCCCTGACGTTCCAAGAGCGCACGCAGCCCCGCCCGAACGACAGAATGATCATCTGCGATGAGAATACGAACCTGATTGGTCATAGCATCCCACTTTGCTCGCGTAGTCCCCAATCAATGGGTAAAATAGGTGTAAGTTTTAGTATTTCCAGATGAACCAGTAACATGACTAATGACAATTATAATCGAAAAGAGCCAACGCTGCTCACCGTGCACCAGCTAAACGAAATCGCTTCAGCAGTGATGTACGCAGCAGAGGCAGGAAATGTCGAACAGGTACTCGAACGCATCGCCGAGGTTTCCCGCAATCTGGTGAAGGCGCGCTATGCCGCGCTGGGCGTGCCGGATGGCGAAGGTGGTCTGAAGTTCTTCAAGACTACTGGGATGACCGAGGAGGAAGTGTCCAGATTGGACCATCTGCCGCGCGGTCACGGGCTGATCGGCGCGATCATGGAGGAGCGTCAGCCGCTGCGGTTGGAACACATGGCAGATGATGCGCGTTCGGTTGGCTTTTGTGCGCATCACCCGCATATGGATAGCCTGCTCGGCGTACCGATTCAGATCGGCCAGCAGTTGTTCGGCACTCTGTACCTGTGCGACCGTGAAGACGGCCAGCCATTTACTCAAGAGGATCAGTGGCTGGTTGAAACAATGGCAGGCTATGCAGCGCTGGCAATCGCCGGGTCGCAGTTGAGCGAGCAGCAAAGCCGTCTGCAATTGTTGGAAGAACGAGAACGCATCGGTATGGAACTGCATGACGGTGTGATTCAGTCGCTTTATGCCATCGGGATGCATCTCGACCTGATGCGCTTGGGTGGTCAGGCAACAAGCGATAACTTAGGGCAGGTCATGCAGAGTCTGAACAACGTCATCGAAGACATCCGCCGCTATATCCTGAACCTGCACAGAGGCGATCATTATCAACGCACGATCTATGAGCGGCTGGAAGACATGCTGGCGCGCGTCTTCAGGCCTCAAGACCTGACCATTCACCTGGACGCCCCTCACGATAAGCCTTTGTTCACGCCAGCAACTTTCGAGGCGATCTGCCAGATGGCGAACGAGGCCATCAGCAACGCTGTGCGGCATTCCAAGGCAGAGAACATCACCGTCATCACACGGCAGGAGAATAATCTGTTCCGTATCACCATTGCCGATGACGGGCAGGGATTCGATGTCAATCAGGTAGTCAATCACTCTGGGTTGGGCCTGCGCAACATCCAGCAGCGTGCAGCACTGCACGGTGGAAGTGTGGAAATCACCTCATCGCCTGGGCGCGGAACCCAGTTGACCATCATCATTCCGGTACGTATCTTGTAGAACCTACCGCTGCATCACATCTATCACGAGAAACGTGTTATTTTTTACAGTAGCACCTCGCAGGTGGCACGCCGTATAGTAAGGACAAATCCGTCCATCTACATGGTGTCTCTGCCAGACCAAAGAGGTGTCTCATGCTCGAAAACGTGAAGGTACGCGATTGGATGACCAACCGCGTGATCAGCGTGTCGCCGCAAACATCGATCAGCAATGCGCATCAGGTCATGAAAGAGCATGGCATTCGCCGCCTCGTCGTGATGGAGAATGAGAAGCTAGTCGGCATCATCACCATCGGCGATGTGCGCGAAGCCAGCCCCTCGGACGCCACGACTCTGAGCATTTGGGAACTGAACTACCTGTGGGCGCAGCTTACGGTTGAAAAAGTGATGACGAGGCATGTGGCGACCATCACGCCGGACAGCCCGATTCTGGATGCGGCGGAAATCATGCTTGATCGCAAAATCAGTGGTTTGCCTGTTGTGGACGAACACGGCCATGTGCTGGGCATGTTGACCGAATCGGACATTTTCCGCATGTTGGTCAAGTCACGCAGCGTCGAGAAAGCTGCTGGTTAACTTCCGCCGGACTGTTTGTAGCAGCCCAGTACCGAATATTCGCGAGCCGGTTTTCTGAATTCCTGAACCCTAACCCCTCGGCATCGAGGGGTGTTCTTATGGAGCGTCCGAATGAATGTATCCGACATGATGACGCGAAAACCGGTGACGATTCGCCTTCATAGTACACTGCGCGAGGCGCTGGAGCTGATGGACAAGTCGAAGTGCCATCATCTTCCAGTCCTGGGGAGCGACAATCACCTCATCGGCATCGTCAGTGACCGCGACTGCCGCACAGCGCTGAACTCCCCGCACATCCTGCGCGAACGCTGGCAGGACGAAGAACTCGTCAACCGCTTACAGGCACGTTCGATTATGACGCCCGCACCCATTGTGATCGCGCCAGATGCCCCTGCCGAAGACGCTGCGAAGATGATGCTGGAGAACGGTATAAGCTGTCTGCCAGTGATGCGCGACGAGACCCTGGTTGGTATCGTCACCCGTTCCGATATTCTGCGCGCGTTCATGCAGGTCAGGCAGCACTTCAAGGCGCTGCCCAACGACTAATTGTTGTCCTGCACGGGAAACAGAGTCATTATCAAGGCAAACTTACTTTAGACACTTCCTTGACCCGCTTCCTGTTGAACCCAGCTGTTCACCAGGCATAACATATCCCTAATCGTCGTTCGTGATGTGTTTGACCAATCACCGTGAACAGTGTGTCTCGAACGCCCCTGACCACCATCCTCTCACAGGATATACATCTCCACTCATAGAGACTCTGCGCTGAATGCTCCTGGGTTCCGGCGGCACTTGCTTTTCATCCGCGCGGGGCGGTAATATTCCTTACCTCAATATGTACGATAAAAGACAAGGGCAGGAGCAGCTAATGGCTAAGCGATTAAAAAACTACATCGGTGGCGAATGGGTCGAATCCCGCGCTTCCGTCTATACCCCGGTAATTAACCCGGCGACCTGCGAAACGCTGGGCGAGTGCCCGGACTCTACGCGTGAAGATGTGGACATGGCCGTGCGCGCGGCGCAGGAAGCCTTCCCGGAGTGGCGCGCGACGCCTGTAATGAACCGCGCCCAGTACATGTACCGCCTCAAGACATTGCTCGAAGATCGTTTTGAAGACCTTTCCGAGATGGTCGTCAAGGAAAACGGCAAGACCCGCGACGAAGCGCGCGGCGAAGTGCGGCGCGGCATCGAAAGTGTTGACTTTGCCGTCAGCGTCCCGGTGCTGATGCGTAACGACGGGCTGGAAGACCTGGCGTCAGGCATTGATGAAGACACCGTGCGCCAGCCTGCCGGCGTCTTCGCGGCCATTACCCCCTTCAACTTCCCGGCGATGGTGCCGCTGTGGTTCCTGCCGACGGCCATCACCTGCGGCAACACCTTCATCCTGAAGCCTTCGCCGCAAACGCCGATCAGCATGGACATCCTCTTCGAAATCATGGAAGACCTCGACCTGCCGGAAGGTGTCGTCAACCTCGTTCAGGGTGGCAAAGAAGCCTCGATGGCGATCATGGAACACCCCGGCGTGCGCGGCGTTTCCTTCGTCGGCTCGACCCCGGTCGCCAAGCTGGTCTATGAAACCTGCACCCGCAACGGCAAGCGCGTCCAGGCGCAGGGCGGCGCGAAGAACTACATCGCCGTGCTGCCAGATGCCGACATGACCGCTTCGGTCAAGAACATCATGGGCGCGGCCTATGGCTGTGCCGGGCAGCGCTGCCTCGCGGCGGCGGTCGTCGTCGGTGTGGGCGATGCTTACGACAAAATGCGCGACGAACTGGTCAAACAGGCCAGCGCTCTGCGTGTTGGTTACGGTCTGGAAGAGACCACACAGATGGGTACGGTCATCTCGGCAGCAGCCAAGGAACGCATCGAGCGCATGATCGCCCAGGGTGTGCAGGAAGGTGCGCAGGTCGCGCTTGATGGCCGCAGCGCTTCGGTTAATGGCTTTGAACAGGGCAATTTCGTTGGCCCGACCATCCTGGAAAACGTCACGCCCGACAACATTGTCGCCCGCGAAGAAATCTTCGGGCCGGTGCTGTCGCTCATGAAGGCGGACAGCTTTGAAGAAGCGGTCGAGATCATCAACAGCAGCCGCTACGGCAACGCCGCCAGCATCTTCACCAACAACGGCAAGTATGCGCGCGAGTTCAAGTACAGCGTCAATGCGGGCAACATCGGCATCAACATTGGCGTGGCCGCGCCGTCGGCGTCCTTCCCCTTCGGTGGGCAGAAAGAGTCGTTCTTCGGTGATCTGCATGGTCAGGGCATGGACTCGATTGACTTCTACACCGAGAAGAAGATCGTCATCGAACGCTGGATTTAACCATGACTTCACTGAATACCTTTGGCGCTATTCTGACTTACGCCATCGAACTGGAAGCTCGCCTGGCCGCTTATTACCAGGGCAGCAGCCGCGCCGCCGACGCCGAAAAACGCCGGGGCAAGCTGGAACGTTCTCGCCGTGAGAACGTGCTGGAGATCACGCTGGAAGCGATTGACGGCCTGGACGCTGCAAACTATGCCATGAACCTCGATGACCGTTCCGAGGCCGGGCAGCGCGCCGTCGAACAAGTGGCCGCGCGTTTCTACGCTGATGTCGCGCCTAAGATCAACGTGCGCGAAGCACAGCGCCTGCTGGAAAAGTGCGGTAAGGAACATTCGGCGCTGGCAGGATAGCCGCTGCGCATTTGTCGACCAACGGGGCCATTGTGCCCCGTTTTCATTCGGAGTACATCACTATGGCGAATCTGATCGTGCTGTTGGCCTACAGCGTGGTTCTGCTTGGTGGTCTGCTG
Source organism: Anaerolineae bacterium (assembly GCA_016788625.1). GTDB lineage: Bacteria > Chloroflexota > Anaerolineae > Aggregatilineales > Phototrophicaceae > CFX2. The sequence goes on along the minus strand of JAEUQX010000671.1, from coordinate 1,114 downwards.
ATCGCCTGGCCTGCGACCAAGAAAGGCTGCCGCTCCGGTGTGCTGCGTTTTGGCGGAATGCTGCTTGGCGTGATTGTACCGCTGGTGCTGCTGCGGCCAGTCCCCAAGGACGTCCTTGACTTTGTCTTCCTGATCGCCGCGTTGGTGCTGACTGCCTGTGCCGTCACGGTGGCGGCGGTCGGTTGGCATACGCTGCGGCACGGTGGTCGCAAGAAGGGTGAAGAGGTCGAGGTTGAGTTCTTTAACCCCTTCGACATCTTTTCTGGCGCTACCGGCACCGGCAATTCCTCGAACAATGGGTTGGATGATCTGATTTTCATGATCGCTGTGATGGTGATCATTGGTCTGTTCTGGGTTGGCATCGCCCTTGGTTGGGTAATCCAAACCTACGCCATGCCCACTGGTCGGGAAATGGCTGCGCGCACGCTGCGAGTGCTGTTGGGACTAGTCTACAGCGCGGCAGTGTTCGTAGGCGTTATGCTGCTCATTTCGCTCATTGGCTGAATGCGTCTCCCCCAGTTTCTGGGGGGATACAACCTCAACCTGCCTCCTACAATGATGTACGAATGAGATGCGGAGTAAGTTGAGGTTTTACCCTGTCATGATGCGCGAAAATCCATATCTTCTACTGCTGGACGCGCTCAAATTCTCCACCGAAGAACTGGAACTCAACCGTCGCGGACAGCTCAGCCGTCAACAACGGAATCAGCTCAAGCACCGCTTCGTCTGGACGATACGGCGCTGGTTGCTGGCTTTGGTCGCGCTTATTCCTGCCGGCGTGCTGCTGCACGTCCGCTGGATGATCCTTGTCTTCAGCGGCGCTACCGTCGTCTCAGTTATGGTATCCATCTGGCTGCGCTGGCGCGAAGACCTCAAGAGCCGCGTCTCTACGGCAGACGGTTACTTGAACATCATGCCGCAAATGCGCCTTCCTTTTGCAATGGCTTATCAGCTTTCGGTTGATAATGTGCGTTTTACCGTCAGCCGCCGCACCCGTGCTGCTTTTGCGCCTGGCCGCCGTTACCGGGTGTACTATGCACCGGGATCGCGGACAATCTTATCGGCGGAATTATCCGCCTGATCTGCTGGCGTGATGCGGAAATCGCTGTCTGGA
>JAEUQX010000669.1 GCA_016788625.1 Anaerolineae bacterium | reverse complement strand
CAGACTGCGACCCCTGGCACGGTGAACATCGTCGCCGCGCCCGCCAACGATTTGCCCGCCAGCCCGCAGAGCATCGCCGCGCTGCCCTTCGATTTCACGCAGAACACGACGTTGGCGACCAGCACGAATGACCCGGCGCTCGCACTTGTTCCCGAAGAATGCCGCGCCAACACGCGCTCAATGTGGTTCACCTACACTCCCAGCGCCGATCAGGTGGTGCAGTTCAGGACAGTTGGCTCGGACTACGACACGCTGATCATCATCTGGACAGACATTGGCACGGCTAGTCCCTCAGTCGTGGCCTGTGACGATGACAACGGCCAATCGGCGCACAGCTCGCAGCTTTCCATCCCACTCACAGCAGGGACGGTCTACAGCATTCAGGTTGTGGGTGGTTTCATCAACGAGAGCGGTTTCCTGCGTTTGCAGGCGCAGGTCGTTAACGTGCCGGGCAACGACGGTGCAGCAGGTGCGGTCAATGTGCCGCAAATTCCGGCTGCCTTTACCCAAAGCACGCTGCTGGCAACCGATGACGGCCCACTGGACATCTTCTCGTGTGCCAGCAACACCAAGTCGGTCTGGTACCGCTACACTGCGCCGAACACGACTCCGGTGCGGCTGGATACGCAAGGTTCGAACTTCGATACGCTGATCACGGTCTGGACGCTCAACAGCGGCGTCTATACGCAGGTTGCCTGTAACGACGATTTTTACGACGACTACACCTCGCGCCTGGATTTTGTGCCGACTGCTGGGACAACCTACTACATCATGATCAGCGGTGGTATTTTCACCGACAGCGGCGACCTGGTGTTGAACCTCAGCTACGCGCCACCGCCGCCCGCCAACGATGAATACACTGGCGCGGTGGTCGTGGGTGCGCTGCCCTGGTCAACCAGCATGAACACCGAGAACGCACGTTTGAATGAGTCCGACCCAGACGCGAGCTGTGACCTCGGCTTCGGCCTGGGCATCGATCAGACCGTATGGTATCGCTACAACGCGACCAGCGCCAAGACGCTGCGTCTTTCGACGGCAGGGTCAAATTACAGCACATTGATTTCGGTGTGGACGCGCCAACCGGGTTGGGTAGAGCGAGCGTGTGCTGATGGTTTCGGCGGCACGACTCAGGTGGATGTCATCACGACGGCGGGCACGAGCTACTACATCATGGTCGCGGGTACGGCCGTGGTCAAAAGCGGCGACCTGGACTTGTCCGTGACTGAAGTTGGCGGCACACCGCTCGCGCCGACACTGGTCTCGCCGGGCAACAATTCGCAGAGTAGTAATGCCGCGCCAGCTTTCACCTGGCAAGCGGTCACAGGCGCAGTGACCTACGAGCTTCAGGTGGGGACGGGCAATCCGCCTGTTTACACCGTCGTCAGCATCACGGGTACCTCTTATACGCCGTTACCGCTGCCTGCGGGCGCGACTTACCGCTGGCGCGTTCGCACGATTGGGACAGGGGGCACGCCGTCACCCTGGAGCGCGGTCTGGGCTTACACCGTGACTTCAGTGGATAATGTCGCGCCGCTGCGGGTGCTCTACACGGTCGCCAAACCGACACTCACGTGGACGCGCGTGTCGTGGGCAGCCAGTTACGAGGTGCAGTTCGCCAACAATGCGGCGTTCACCAACGCGGTGACGTATGCTGTGCCTGGCAGCCAGGTCTCCAAGCAGATCGAGCAGAATCTGACGCACGGTGTGTACTACTGGCGGGTGCGGGCGATGAACGTGAATGGCACGCCGGGTGGTTGGAGCGCGACCGACTCGTTCGTCGTGCTGCTGCCATAATGCCGGATTCGCGCACGCATGAGCATTGACGAATCGGCGCTTTTGCCGCTAGAATGCTTCCACTTACCGAACGTTTTATGCAAGCGAATTTCAGGCTGCCCACTCACCCGGCGCAGATAGCTTGTCTCAAGGAGTAACTGACTGTGGCCGAAAATCTTGTTTTAGAGGCGCAGCCCCGCGAGTTGGTTGGCAAAAAGGTCAGCCGCCTGCGCCGCGCTGGTCTGGTGCCCGCGATTATTTATGGGCCGAAGAGTGAACCCGTTGCGGTGCAGATTCCGTATCGTCCGCTGCAACTCGCGCTACTCAAGGCTGGTGGTACGCACCTGATTGACCTGCAGATCGGCAAGAAGAAGCACACTGTCCTGGCGCGTGAAGTCCAGCGCGATATCATGCGCGGTGACATCACCCATGTCGATTTCTTCGCGGTTGACCTGAAGGCCAAGATTGCCATCGATGTGCCGCTCCAGTTCATCAACGAATCACCCGCCGTCGCCTCCAAGAAGGGCGTGCTGCTCACCGGTCCAACCATGCTGTCTGTCGAAACGCTGCCGACTCATATTCCGGAAAAACTGGAGATTGATCTCGCCACTCTAAAAGAAGTCGGCGATTCGATCCACGTCCGTGATCTGAAAATTGATGCAGATATGGTCATCCTCAACGATCCGGACGAGATGATCGCTCGTATCAGCCAGTCGTCTGCGGCGCGCTCGGAAGAGGCCGAAGAGCTGGAGGCTGCGGCTACGCCTGCCGAAGTCGAGATCATCAAGAAGGGCAAGGCCGACGAAGAAGAACTGGACTAGCATCCAGCTTCAGCGTAAACAATTACGGGGCGACCACTGCGGTGCGCCCCGTTTTTATTCACATGCTCTCTGCTGATGGGCTTATTCAGTCTCGCTCGTTTCGGCATCTTCAATATCGATCTCTTCTTCCGTGCCAGACATGACGGCGATGCCGACCACCTCGTCATCATCCTGCAGGTTCATCAGCGTCACACCCTGTGTGCTGCGTCCGGTCTCGCGGATTTCGTGCAGTCGTGTCCGCAGCACCACGCCGAGCTTGGTGATCAGCATGATGTCATCGCCCTCGCTGATGCAGCGCACCGCCACGATGGGTCCGGTTTTCTCGTTACGCGCCAGCGTGCGAACCCCGCTGCCGTAACGCCCTTGCTGGCGATAATCTTGCAGCAGCGTGCGCTTGCCGAAACCGTTGCGCGTGACGACGAGCATATGCGTGTGGTGGCTCTCATCCACAACATCCATGCCTGCGAGGTAATCACCGTCGAGCTTGATCGCCATCACGCCGCCCGCAGGTCGCCCCATTACGCGCACCCGCGACTCGTGGAAGCGAATGCTCTGGCCTTGCTCGGTCACTACGATCACATCCTGGTCGCCGTCGGAGTACTTCACCCAGCCCAGATAGTCGTCCGGCTCCAGACCCATCGCGATCAGACCGCTAGGACGTACCGCCGCGAATTCGTCCAGCGCCACGCGTTTGATACGTCCCTTCCTGGTCGCCAGCGTAAAGTGCCCGTCCATCTCGAACGAACTGACGGGCAGCACCGCTGTCACCTTCTCATCCGGTTCCAGGTTCAGTACGGTATGGATCAGCACGCCCTTATTGGCACGTCCAGTCTCCGGGATGCGGAAGGCTCGTTCGGAATAAACCTTGCCTCTGTCGCTGAAGAACAGGATATAGTCGAGGCTGTTGCAGGCGAAAATATCGACCAGCGCATCCTCTTCCTTCATGGTCATTCCCGTCACGCCCTTGCCGCCGCGTCGCTGTGCCCGATACGCGCTGCCCGGCACGCGCTTGATATAGCCACGGCTGGTGAGGGAGATGACCACTTCTTCTTCGCGTACCAGATCGGCCTCGTTGAAGTCGGTGGTCACGCCGAAGAGGATCTCGGTCTTGCGCTCGTCGCCATACTGCTCAGCCATGTCGTTAATGTCTTCGCGAATGAGCGCTAGAATTTTGGCAGGGGATGCCAGCAGGTCTTCCAGGTAAGCGATGCGCGTCATGACTTCGCTAAACTCGTCCTGGATTTTCTGACGTTCCAGCGCGGCCAGGCGGCGAAGCTGCATTTCCAGGATAGCGTTGGACTGTGCCTCGCTCAGGTCAAAGCGCGTCATCAGCTTGGTGCGCGCGTCGTCGGTATCCTCGGACGAACGAATCGTCTGGATGATAGCGTCCAGGCTGGAGAGCGCCTTGAGCAGACCTTCCAGTATATGTGCCCGCGCCCGCATTTTGCCGAGCTCGAACTCTGAACGACGCACGATAACTTCGTAGCGATGCTCGATGTAGATTTGCAGCGCGCGCTTCAGCCCCAGCGTGCGCGGTTCGCCATGTACGAGCGCCAGCATTTGAATGCTGTAGGTGCTTTGCAGTGCTGTATATTTGTAAAGCTGGTTCAGCACCGTGCGTGGCGCTGCGCCGTACTTCAGTTCGACCACCAGGCGCATCCCGTTGCGGTCGGATTCGTCGCGCAGGTCGCTGATGTGCTGTAAGCGTCCATCGCGCACCAGCTCA
>JAEUQX010000619.1 GCA_016788625.1 Anaerolineae bacterium | reverse complement strand
TAGATGTCGTCCAACGTCGCGCCGCGCGCTTTCTCCAGCCGGGCGAAGCGTTTCTGGTACTGCATCATCGCGTAATTGCTGAAGTCCTCGACCTTGAGGCCGAAGGGCATCGGGTTGTAGGCGGCGAACGCTTCGGTAACGACGCCGAGCGCGGGCATGAGCAGCGTGTTCATGGTCATCTGTGCGATGTCCCACAGCGAGTCGTCCGCCGCGATCAGGCGCGAGATCAGGAAGATGCCATAGGCGATATGACGTGACTCATCCTGCTTGAGCAGATCGACCGCGCGGGTTGTGCCCGGCATCAGGTTGTTATCGCGCAAGGCGGAATAGTAGCTGTGGTAGCCCGTCTCTGCCAGCACACCCTCGACGATCATGTTATAGGTGACGGCGGCCTGCACCTGCGCGGCGGGCGAGTCGTCTGCCTGAAGGCGGTTGAGCGCTGCCGGGAGCGCGTCGTAGAAGATGGCGTGGTAGCTCTCGGTATGATAGTGGCTCAGATCACGCGCTTCGCCGACGACTTCCAACAGCCAGCGGTTGAAGAAATCGGTATGCTTGGCTTCCTCCCACAGGAAGGTCGTCAGGAACATCTCTTCTTCGATGCGCCCTTCCTTGGCGACGGTCATGATCAGCGGAAGCAGGTCGAGTGTTACGGCCTCCTCGCCGGACTGGAACACGGCTGTCAGCCGCAGGATGGCATCCTGCTCGTCAGCGGTGAGCTTATGCCAGTCGGCTTTGTCCTGCGTAAAATCGATGTCGCTGGGATTCCAGATGCCGTAGCGCTTGGCCTTCTCGAAGAGCTTCATCGGTGGGGTATCGCGCTGCAGGCCGCGTGTGGTCGTCGCAAACTGCGTGTGCTTGAGGGTCATAAAGCCTCCAAACAATTTGCCTCAAAAAGGTCGTGATGAGCCGGAACGAGCAAGGGTTTCAGGGTGTCTTCTACCTCGCGGGTCGGAAGCTCCCGCGCAGCCCGGCAGGCACTAGTACCCTTTGCCCGCGCTGCCGACCTGCTCGCCGCGTTCCGCCTTGACGATGGCGACGCCCGCGCTGGCACCGATGCGCGTCGCCCCGGCCTGCACCAGCGCCTGCGCGTCCTGGTACGTCCGCACGCCGCCGGATGCCTTCACGCCAATATCCGGGCCAACCACCTTCCGCATCAGCGCGATGTCACCGACCGTCGCGCCGCCGCCGCCGAAGCCCGTGCTGGTCTTGACGAAATCCGCGCCGGCCACCTTCGCGACCTGGCAGGCGATGACCTTCTCCTCGTCGCTCAGCTTGGAGGTTTCCAGGATGACTTTGCAGATCACGCTATGGGCGTGGCAGGTCTTGACCACCGTTGAAATGTCGTGGTGCAGCCCCTTCACATCGTGGCTCTTGATCGCGCCGATGTTCATCACCATATCGATCTCGCTCGCGCCGTTCTGGATGGCAAGCTGCGCTTCGTAGGCCTTGACCTCGGCGGGCGACGCGCCGAGCGGGAACCCAACGACGGTACACACCGCCACGTCGCTGCCCTTCAGCAGGTCGGCGCACAGGGGCACATAGGCGCTGTTGACGCACACCGACGCGAAGTGATACTCACGCGCCTCTCGGCAGAGCTGCGCGATTTCGGCAGCGCTGCCGTCCGGCTTGAGCAGGGTATGATCAATCGTGCGGGCGATGCTCAGGTCGCGCGGAATGTAGCCCAGGCCGGACGTGATGCGCCCTGCACCCGTTGTGACGACGGCCTTCACGCGGTCAGCGCACTCGCGCACGCAGCGCCCATCAGCACATTCGCAGCACCCTGGGCCACAGCCGCCCGCGCTGGCTTTGGCCGGGGCAGCGGCTGGTGTACCGCTGCTGGTGTTCATGCGGGCGACGACCTCGCGGGTGATCTCATCGACCAGCTTGTCAAAATCGGCGTTGTTGACTCGTTTCATGGTTTGCTCTCAACCTGACAGCGCGGTGTAGATTATCCACATCATACCGCAGAACGGGCGATAAAGCAGGCTTTGGGTCTAGCG
>JAEUQX010000663.1 GCA_016788625.1 Anaerolineae bacterium | reverse complement strand
GACGGCAGGCACGGTGATGAACGGGCGGGCGAGCGCCAGCACCAGCAGCGCCAGGATGATCAGTTGCAGCAGCAGGAGCAGGTTGCGGCGCAGGCGCTGCCAGGGCGTATTGGCTTCGTTGTCGCGCACGATCTGCTGCCAAAGGAACGTGCTGCTGACGACCACCTCGCGGCGGCGCAGGCGCAGCATATACAGCAGGATGATCGGGATGGCGAGCAGCGCACCAAGTAGGGCAAGTGGAGTCAAAAATGACATCAGTTAGGCATTCCTAGCCTATTAGGTTGTACCTAGAAAGTCAAAACGCGCCTCAAAGTTTCTCCGTAGAGAATCATTTTGGGGATCACGGAGATCGCGAATATAGTCCATGAAGTGATGAGCAAGACGTGGGACAATTGTATGCGGGTTAATTACAATCCTTGTAGGATCAAATGACGTATCAACATCAATTACTTTGTCGGTGTTCGCTGTGAGCAAAATACTGGGCCCAGTAATTCCAGCATGATACAAACCACATCTTACTTGTTCATAGATGTTGGCAAGCACTTCGCCACGCTCACTTTGATTCGGAATCTGCGTTTGTAGTTCTGGAAACACTTCTTGAAATCCGAGTACCCAAAACTTTTCAGAATCTCCTTTCTTGGCATATCCATGACGAAACTTCGACATAGCCTCAAAGTAGCTCATAATGATATGGAGTACAGCAAATCCCGAATGAAGAATGTTATCTGCCATATCCTGAGCAGGTTTTAACTGCCATCCCAAGACCTGGGACCTAAAAATTTCGATTTTCTGATCGATAGACAACTGTTCGGGGAACTCATCGGCAGTGTGTTGAAAGCTTATAGCTATTGACATTGATGACTTTACCTCGCTCACTTCACCGCGCCCAGGCGGCGCAAGTTGCTGAGGATCACTTTTTCCCAGGGTGTGTCGGTCTCGACGGCGACGTAGTGTACGCCGCGCCGCAGGCAGTCCGTGCGGATGTCGTCGCGCCAGGCGGCGAAGCGTTTCATGTAAAGGTCGCGCATTCCGCCGTCAATCGTCACTTCCTGGGGCTGCCCGGTCTCCACGTCGATCAGGCGCAGATCGCCACCCAGCGGCGGGTCTACCTCGTCACGGGCGACGACGTGGATGATGCCGACCTCGTGGCCTTTGCTGAGCAGCAGCTTGAGGCCATCCTGATAGCCCGATGGCGAGAACAGGTCGCTGATGATGAAGCACAACCCCGGCCTGCCCGCGCGCGTCGCATAATTCCTGAGCGCGGTGTTCAGGTCTGCGATGCCTGCTGGCTTGAGGCCGCTGACGTAGTTGAGCAAGGCAAGGCCATAGCCGCGCCCGCGCACCGGGCCGAAGGGCGGCGGGGCGCTGTCGCTGAGCGCGGCGAGCATCAGTCGGTCATTGGTCGCCAGCGAAATATAGGATAAGCCCGCCAGCAAGCGCTGCCCATAGAGGAACTTGTTGTGGTCACGCTCGCCCTCCGGCGGCCACTGCATACTGGCCGAGGTATCGAGCAGCAGGTGCACGGCCAGATCTTCCTCATCTTCCAGCAGCTTGATGAAGGGGCGATCCAGGCGGGCATAGATGTTCCAGTCGAGCCGCCGCAGGTCGTCGCCGCGCGTATAGTCGCGGTAGTCGGCGAACTCGATGCTCGTGCCGCGCCGTATCGAACGGCGTTCACCCTTGAGCGCGCCAGCACGCACGCGGGTGGCGACCAGCATGAGCTGTTCCAGTTTGCGGCGTGTCTTTTCGTCAAACAGTCTGTCGTCGGCCATGTAACACCCTAAGGTCGGCGGGAGGATATACGCCCTGACGGGCTAATCCTCCCCTACACAAGATAGATTTTCGTAGGGGCGGATTAGGCGCTTGCGCCGTGTATCCGCCCATGCGCGGATTATCTCGCCCCGGATTTGAAATACACCCTGCCGCATCCCTCACTTCGGCACAGACCTCAGCATGTCTGCGATGATGTCGTCGGGATTGATGCCCTCCGCCAGCCCTTCGAAGTTGAGCAGCAGGCGGTGCCGCAGCGCGAACGGCGCGACGGCTTCGACATCCGCGAACGAGACGTTGAAGCGTCCTTCCAGCAGCGCGTTGATCTTCGCGCCGATGATCAGCGCCTGTGCGCCGCGTGGGCTGGCGCCGTAGCGCACGAAGCCGCGCACCTTCTCCGGCGCGGTGGCGTCCTCCGGGTGGCTGGCGACGATCAGACGGGCGACGTACTCGTTGACGTGTGTGGCGACAGGTGTGTTCAGCGCCAGCTTGCCCATCTCGATGATCTGGCGGCCATCGGCAACCTTGCTCGCGCGCGGGGTGGCGACGCCCGTCGTGCGTTCCAGCACCGTGACCAGATCGCTGACGGAGGGGTAGCTGACGTTCACCTTGAACATGAAGCGGTCGAGCTGTGCTTCTGGCAGCGGGTACGTGCCTTCCATCTCGAGTGGGTTCTGCGTCGCCAGCACGAAGAAGGGCGCTTCCAGATGGTAGCTGCGGTTGGCAACCGTGACGGTCTGCTCCTGCATTGCTTCCAACAGCGCAGACTGCGTTTTAGGCGTGGCGCGGTTGATTTCATCCGCCAGAATCAGGTTGGCGAAGACCGGGCCAGGCTGGAACAACTTGACCTTGCGCCCGCTCTCGTCGTCCTCCAGGATGTCTGTGCCTGTGATGTCGGCAGGCATCAGATCGGGCGTGAACTGGATGCGCGCGAACTTGAGGTCAAGCGCATCGGCCAGTGAGCGAATCAGCATGGTCTTACCCAGGCCGGGCACGCCTTCCAGCAATGCGTGACGCCCCGCCAGCACGCAGATCAGCACGCCGCGCACTACCTCTTTCTGGCCGACGATCACGCGCCCGACCTCGGCTTCAATGGCCTGGGCGAGGCGGCTGAATTGTTCGAGATTGATTTCCTGTACCGGTGCGTCTGTCATGAATAGTCCTTTTGCATGAATGCGTTTAGCGCTCCTGCCCCGGTTCGAGCGAGGAGAAGTAGTCGCGCACGACATCGCGCAGGCCAAGCGGGATGTAGTCCGATTCGAGGGCGCGGTTGGCCGCATCGCTGTAGTCGCTGAAGACCTGGTTATAGGGCACGGTCGCGCTGCCGGTTGGGTTCTGGGCAAAGTTGCCTTCGGAGACGGGGGCGTCGGACGAGTTCGGGTCAAGCTCGATTTCCGGGCCGCCCTCGCCGCCGATGCGCTGCGGGGCATATACCGGGTCGAATTGGCCTTCACCCTGGCCGTCAGGATTGTTGTCCTGCTCGACCGGGCCGCTCTGTTCCTGTCCACCGTTCTCCGTGCCGGCGCCGCCCTGCGAGTCGCCAGAACCCGTGCCCGCGCCATCAGTGCCTGCCTGGTTATCACCCTGCTGTCCCTGCTGACCCTGGCCGCCACCCTGGGAATTCGGAGACTGCTGGTTGCCCTGCTGCCCTTCACCCTGACCTTCGCCAGCGTTATCACCCTGACCTTGCTCGCTTTGCTGACCGCCTTGTCCTTGCTGGTCGCCCTGGCTTTGCTGACCGGGTTGATTCTGCTCGCCCTGTCCCTGCTGCGCACCCTCACCCCGTTCGCCTTCTTCACCCTGCTGCCCCGGTTCGCCCTGCTGACCGGGCTGCTGGTTTTGCTGCGGCTGGCCCTGCTGCGCTTCGGACTGTTCGCCCACCTGCGAGGCGGCTTGCTGCACCTGCTGCGCGGATTCATTCAACTGTTGGGCGCTGGCCTGCTGGTTCTGCATGTTCTGCGCGGCCTGCTGCAGTTCTGCCGACGCCTGTTCGAGCGCTTCCTG
>JAEUQX010000470.1 GCA_016788625.1 Anaerolineae bacterium | reverse complement strand
AATGAGCAGCATCACCTCACGGATGCCCAACGAGACCGATTTCCGCAAGCACCTCGCCCAGCGCAATGGGCGTGGGCGCCTGTGGCAGTCGCTGTTCTTCTCGGCCATTATGCTTGGCCTGCTGATGCTGGTCATCCTGCTCTTCAGCATCATCAACCAGACATTCGGTTATGTGGCGGTCAAACAGGCCATTCCGCCGGAACAGCTCGCCAACCGACCGCTGGAAGAACTGGCCGCGCCTGACCTGGCGATCATCCTCCAGAACAACCTGACCAAAGGGCGGATGCAGGCGGTACTGCTGGAAAACATCCTCGGCACAGATGTCGATCGCTCACGATTGGCCGATACGCCGATTCAACAGCTTGTCCCGGCGAACATCGATACAAGTGTGCTGGTGGGCGACAAGTTGTTTGCTGAACTGTCGGTCGATGAGATCGCCGCGCTCCTGGCTTCCAATCTCTCCACCGAGCAACTGCTGGATGATGTGTATGAGAAAGTCGTCGGCATTGAATACCTGCAAAGCTGGCCGCTGATCACCAGCCTGTTCAACCGCGCCGCGATTGAGCAGGAAGTTGCTGAACGCGCCGAGGGTATCGGCCTCTCGCCAACCCTCTCGACATCACAGCGTGATGAAGTCATGGCCGATTATGCGGCTTCGGAGCTGCAATTCTTCTCGTGGCTGAACCGTAACCTGGTGACGCGCGCGACTTCGGAAATCCCGTCGGAGGCAGGCATTCGCCAGGGGCTGATTGGCTCGGTGATGATCCTGGTCATCGCGATGGCCTTCTCTGCTCCGGTCGGCGTGGGCGCTGCGCTCTACCTGGAGGAGTATGCCAAAGACAGCAAGCTGGGGCAGAACGCAGTCGTCAGATGGTTCAACCAGTTCATCGAGACCAACATCCGTAATCTGGCGGGTGTGCCCTCGATCATCTACGGGCTGCTCGGTCTGGCGATCTTCGCGCGTCTGCTGGAACCCATCACCAGCGGACAATTGTTCCTGGGGGATGCCGGCGGCCCCAACGGGCGTACCATCCTCTCGGCTGGCCTGACTCTGGGCGTGCTGATCCTACCCGTGATCATCATCAACGCGCAGGAAGCCATCCGCGCTGTGCCGTCGTCCATTCGCGAAGCCAGCTATGGTCTGGGCGCGACCAAGTGGCAGACGGTTTCGCGTCAGGTGATCCCCGCCGCAGTGCCAGGCATCATGACGGGCATCATCCTCTCGCTCTCGCGCGCGATTGGCGAGACGGCCCCGCTGATCGTCATCGGCGCGGCGGTCTTCCTCTCGAAAGATCCGAACAGCCCGTTCGCATCTTTCACCACCCTGCCGATCACGATTTACAACTGGGCCTCGCAGCCCCAGGCACAATTCCAGAATGCGGCTTCAGCGGCCATCATCGTGCTGCTGCTGCTGCTGCTCACCTTGAACGCGACGGCTATCATCGTCCGCCAGCGCTTTAGCAGGAGACTCCAGTAAGTATGGTGACCAACGGTAACGGCAGCACTGCCGTCGAAATCCGCAACATGAGCGTCTACTATGGCTCAAAGCTTGCCGTCAAGGAAGTCAGCATTCCGATTGACGAGCGCAAGATCACGGCCTTCATCGGCCCATCCGGCTGCGGCAAAAGCACGGTGCTGCGCGCCATCAACCGCATGAACGATCTGATCCCCGGCGCGCGCGTCACGGGCGAACTGCTGTTTCATGGCAAAAACCTGTATGCCGATGGTGTCGACCCGGTGGAAATCCGCCGCCGCATCGGCATGGTCTTCCAGAAGCCGAACCCCTTCCCCAAGAGCATCTACGATAACGTAGCCTATGGCCCGCGCCTGCTCGGCGTGACGGACAAAACTGCTCTTGACCAGATCGTTGAGATGAGCCTGAAGCAGGCTGCCTTGTGGGATGAGGTCAAGACTGACCTGAAGAAGTCCGGCCTGGCGCTCTCTGGCGGCCAGCAGCAGCGCCTGTGCATCGCCCGCGCGATTGCCGTCGAGCCGGAAATCATCCTGATGGACGAACCGTGTTCGGCGCTCGACCCGATTGCCACGCAGCGCATCGAAGAACTGATGCGCGAACTGGTGGCGCAGTACACCATCGTGATCGTGACGCACAATATGCAGCAGGCCACGCGCGTCTCCGACTACACCGCCTTCTACAGCATCCGCAAGGAAGAGGAAAGCGGCGGCATGGAACGGCGCTGGGGCGAACTGGTCGAGTACGGGCCAACGCAGCGCCTGTTCGAGCAGCCCAACAAGCAGGAAACCGCCGACTACATTTCTGGCCGCTTCGGCTAAGGCGAGGACGACCCACGATGAAGACAATTTCTCTGATGGACGATCTGGTCTTTGGTGAACAGGGTCCCTATGCCCAGCAGTTAAATAGCGACCAGCTTGGCAAAATCGTGCGCTACACGCTCAAGCCCGGTCAGGAACTGGATGAGACACACGCGCCATTCATGCCGCGCTATTTCGTGGTGTTGAAGGGGACAGGCGTATTCAAGAGCGAAAACGGCGAGGAACAGCGCGTCGGCCCTGGCTCGGTGGTGATCTTCGCGCCCAAGGAAGAAAATTCGATTGCGGCGACCGACGAAGATGTGGTGGTGATTGGTTTTCTCTACTGGGCAACGGGTGGCTAGCGCCGCTGTTGCAACCACATGAATTCGAGACGAGGGGCTGCACACCAGTCCCTCGTTTTGTTTTTCGTCTTCCGAGTATTCAGCCTTCACCACAGTAAATCTGGCTGATATTCTCGCCTGTGCCACGCCAGCCGATGAAGATCTCACTTTGTCTTGATGTATCGGTGAAGTTGCGTACCTGCAAATCCACTGTATCCAAGAGATAAATGTCCGCATTCCTTGTGACATATGAATAGAAGCTGACATAGCGTCCGTCAGGCGAGAGACGCGGCGACAACATGTGTTCCAGGTCGCTTGTCACTGGACGAACATCCCCCGTAGCAGGCATGTAGAGACTCATACTCTGACCATTCCAGGCCAACAGATAGCGCCCATCCCACGCCCAGCGTAAAGGGCGATCGTAGAACAGATCCGCGACGTCGAGCGGAAATTTCATCTTAGCGCCTGCAATGTCAATGACGTAGACGCTGCTGGTTGGATTGTTGCTGCTGGCGGGGCGGAGGGCGGCTTGTGACGAAAGATACCCAAGGCCGGGTTCATAAGGCGGTCGGTAAAGGAATGCCAGGCGCTGCCCATCCGGAGACCAAAGCATGTTCCAAACCGATCCGCGCAGCCGTATCAGAGGTCTAATATGGTTGTCGAGAGTATCGATCAAATGCAGTGTACGTTGATTGACATCCAGTGGATCACTGGTCTGGATCACTAGATAACGCCCCTGCGGTGACCACAACGCTTGAATCTCATTGCTTGGATATGCCGTCATGACTCGTGTCTCTGTCGCCTGAGATACATCGACTACATACAGATCCCATAACCCGGCAACGTCGCGTTGAGCGGTGAGCAAATAGCGGCCATCCGGCGACCAGCCACCAATCCAATTGCCTGCATATTCCCGGCTGGTTCCATTGGCCAGATCAAGAATGGTGATAACCCGTTCATCGCTAAAGTAAGCGACCTGAGGACCGTTCGGTGACCAGGGCGGTAACTGATCAAAGTTGAGGCTAAGGGTCTTGACGATACGGTTTTCGTGCAGATCCCAGATGACGGCATTATCAGAGCCGCGCTCGTGGACGATGTCGTGTATCAGATAGCGACCATCCGGCGACCAGTACGATCCATAGCCATAGGGTTCGATAGGCGTTGACAGCGTAATCACGCGACCGTCCACTGTGTTGAGCGCATTCAGGACGAGCATATCTTCATCCTGTGTCGCAAAGCTCATCCAGCGGCTGTCCCGCGACCAATGAACCGGCCAACTACAGCGCTCATCAGGGAGTTGATTGCTCAACCGTTGGCGGGTTCCCTCGTCGGGATCAACCAACTCCAGGGTGCGGCGTTCGTCCTCGTCAAAACTGATGATGTGGACGAAGCGACCATCCGGCGACCAGGCCGCATCGCTGCCAAAGCCGTTAAGGTGCCCGATAGTCGTCACCACGCCATCCGGGACAGTGATAATGTGTATGTCGTGTCCTGCATTGTTGGCGTCAGGCGTGAGGAACAGGATTGCATCCGGTCTGCTCTGCCCGTGCGCGGGGACGATAGCCAGTAGACCGAGCAGGATGGTAAGCAGAGTCGCGACTGATTTGAATGTCGGCGGCATCGGTGCACCTCACCAGAGATAATCTCACCCTTTTCATTGTGCACCCATCATCCCGTGTCTGGATGACGGTCAGTCTACGACATGACACTTTTAGCCGCCAGTGAGCTTTTAGGGCACTCAATCGCTCATTCTGATCTGTTAGCCGGCGGGTGATAACCACCCTGCACCCAGCGATGTCGCGCAATGACAATGGCTGGGCGATTCATTTTCAGACGAATGATTGTCGCTCGGCCTTCGGGAGTAATGCCTTCGATCAATGTGCCACCGTCGATCCATCTGAAATGATCCTGCCAGATTTGGCTACGGGGATTGTATAGCGGTACGTTTTGGTTGGTACGAGGGTCAATGGCGTTGAGGGCAGCGCGTTTAGCGTTGTTGCAATTCCAACAGGACAGACAAAGATTATCCGGATTGTCGCCGCCGTGCGGAATGATGTGATCGATCTGCATGGTCTGACCGCTGTTGACTTCGCACGTTTGGCAATACTCGCAGCAGCCATTGGCACGCTCATACACCAACTGCCGGATTTCATCCCAGGTAAGTTCACTTATCGGCAGGTTTGAAGTCTTCTTGCCTGAAGTCGTGTCCGCGTTCTCGCAGAATCGCAGCGGCCTCCGCTTTTCGCAGCATCAAACGGTCCGCGCGCAGCACCAACCCATCTAACTCTTCGCGTTCGGCATTCGTGATGGTATCGCGAGTATTCTTGTCCATCAGCTCATGGGCACGAGCATTGACTGCATCGGGCATTTGCTCGCGGGCAATCGTCCACAAGGCATCATCGGAGAGGTGATGCAGCGCGTCGAGTTCAGCCTGTTCTTCCGGCAGGAGTACAGGAAGCGGCGAGGTTAGTGTCCTGAGGTGTTCGATCAATACCTGCTCAACGGGCTGCTCAATCGCCTCAGCAATCTGGCGAACGCGCGCGGAGATGTCTTCAGGAACGGTCAGGACGATTTGATCGCTCATCACTCAGCCTGTCTTCTACCTGTTGCAAGCAATTGTACTGCTATTCACCATTGGATGCGCGTTTGCTCGAATGACGCCCTTCCAGCATCGCCCGGTAGGCAGCGACGGTATCCGCTGCGACCTGCTCGTGCGTGAAGTGCGCCAAGACGTGCGCCCGCCCCGACGCCGCCAGTCGTTCGCGACAGGCCGCATCGTCGCGCAGCTTGCACAACGCCCCGGCCAGCGCCTCCGCGTCGCCTTCAGGGACGACGATGCCCGCGTCACCAATGATGCCGGGTATCGCGCCGCTGTCTGAGCCGATCACGGGCACGCCGCTCGCCATCGCTTCGATCAGCACGCGCCCAAACTGCTCTTTCCAGTTCGGACGGGTGAGGGAAGGCAGCGCTAGAGCATCCAGTTCGTGGTACTGCGCGGGCATCTCGGTCGAGGCCGCCCAGGGGATCCAGGTGATGCGTTCCGCGATGCCCAGCCGTTCGGCCTGTGCCCGCAGTGCATCCTCCTGTGGCCCGCTGCCGACCAGCCGCAGCCGCCACTCGCCGCGCAGCCGCGCAGCCGCATCGAGCAGCAGGTCAACGCCCTTCTCCACCACCAGCCGCCCGATATAGCCAATAGTGAAGGGGCGGGCGTCGGGTGTGCCGGGCTGAAACAACTGCGGGTCTACGCCGAACTGCGGCACGACAGCCAGCGGACGCGCATAGCCTTTCGCGCGCCACACATCAGCGGCGCTCTGCGTGCCCATCAGCGC
>JAEUQX010000358.1 GCA_016788625.1 Anaerolineae bacterium | reverse complement strand
CGCGCTCGGTTGGCTGCGCGACTCACGCGCCGTCGAACCGCTGGTTGGCCTGATCGAAACTGAGGACGAGTGGCTGCCGTATGCGGCGGTTGAGGCGCTGGGCGACATCGGTGACGTGAGCGCCATCGCCCCGCTGAAGATCATCTTTGAGGGGCCGAACTTCCGCGTGCGGGAGGCCGCGCGCGAGGCGCTGCGAAAGTTGGGCGTTGACGGCGTTTGATGGTAGAGTCCTGGCTGGCAGGGAGCATGGTTGCTCTCTGCCACCTGACCTGATGCTCACCTGACGAGGTTTACATCCCATGCCCTACACGGCTGACGATCTCAACCACCCGGAACTCCAGACGCGCATCGAAGCCGCTGCCGCCTTCCGCGCGCAGGGCAGCGCCGCCCTGCCAGAATTGGTCAGTGCCCTGTCGAACGCGCAGGAAGAAGTCCGCTGGCGTGCCGCCGCGACGATTGGCTACCTGGGCGACCCGGCGGGCATTCCCGCGCTGGTGGCTGCCGGGCATGGCGCGGCTTATGAACTGAAGATCAACTGCGTCTGGGGGCTGGGGCAGATCGGTAGCGCGCAGGCCATCCCCGCGCTGGTCGAGATCATCCATGCCGGGGACGGCGAGTCGCCGGACATCCGCTATGACGCGGCGCTGGCGCTGCTGCGGCTGGGGCACGCCGCTGAACTGCATCAGGCACTACACAGCGAGTCCGAGGCAACCTACCGGGTAGCACACGCCGCGCTGGCCGCCGCACCGTATTTATGAAGGAACTCGGCGCAAGATTACGGCAGATTCATACCCAAACGTATTTGTGCAATGATTAATTACATCTATAATTGATACTGTAACAGGTTAACAACCTGAAAAAGACCTACAGTGTGAAGGGGGAAGTTCACATGAAACGTCTCGTTCTGTTGTTCGCCCTCATCAGCCTCCTGCTGCTGGCCTTCTCGGCCTCGGTGGTCGGCGCACAGGGTCCGGCTAAGGAGTACATTGTTGTCTCCCAAAGCCGCTTCGGTGTTCCCTCGGTTCTGCTGAACCAGATTCGTCAGGCGGGCGGTGTCGTCATCCAGAACCTGTCCCGCGCCGGTATGATCGTCGTATCCTCGTCCAACCCGCGTTTCGACAGCCTGCTGCCTGCTGCGCGCGCCGTCGCGCCGAACCTGCAGGTACGGCTCATCGAACCCCGCACAGTGGTTGGCCCGGATTTCAGCCATATCGTCAGCCCACCGAACACCAATGATGATGACTTCTTCTTCGATCTGGAATGGGGTCACACCTCAATCGACGCCGTGCGTGCCTGGGCCATGGGCCGTAAGGGCGCGGGCGCGATTGTCGCCGTGTTGGATGAAGGTGTCGATGACGACCACCCCGATCTGGCCTCGCAGGTGCGCGATGACCTCTCGGCCTCGTTCGTCCCCGGCGAAGACTGGGACCCGGCTCCTGGGTTCTTCTACAATCATGGCACGCATGTGGCCGGCACGATTGCCGCTGCCGATAACGCCTTCGGTGTGATCGGTGTTGCTCCACAGGCGCAGATCATGGCTGTCAAAGTCCTCTCGGAAGCGCTGGGCTATGGCGAGTGGGACTGGGTGCTGGCGGGCATGATTCACGCTGCCGATCACGGCGCGGACGTGATCAACATGAGCCTCGGCTCTGGCCCGATCCCCGCGAGTGACCCGGATGTGCAGGATCTGTTCCTGGCAGCCTCGCTGGCAGCGCTGTATGCCAACTCGAAGGGCACAACGGTGGTCGCTTCGGCGGGCAACGACGCCTTCGACTTCGGCTCAAATCCCGACTACATCCACCTGCCGTCGGATGCGGTGGGCATCATCTCGGTCTCGGCCACCGCGCCGGAAGGCTGGGCGATTGACCCGAATGCCGCTTACCTGCGTATCCCCGCCTCGTACACCAACTACGGCGCGAACCGCATCGACTTCGCCGCTCCGGGTGGCGACTTCGACCTGCCGGGCAGTGATCTGTGCGTAGCAGCCGGCATCCTGAACGAGTGCTGGGTGTTCGACATGGTGTTCAGCACCATCCC
>JAEUQX010000355.1 GCA_016788625.1 Anaerolineae bacterium | reverse complement strand
CGCCTGCTCATCACGCTGTCGCTGCCGTTGAGCGCCTGCTGCAAGGCAGTGTTCAGCGCGTCCACGCCAATCGGCGTGCGGTACATCGGCGCGATCACCTGCACATCATCGACCGGGTGAACGCCGAACTTGCGCGGCAGGCGGCTGTTCACAATATCGACCACCAGTTCTGCTGCCGCCTGCGGATCTTCCTCGCCAAAGAAGAAGAAATCGGTGCTGCGGTTGTCCAGCAGCGGCATTTCGCCCTGGTTGACGCGGTGCGCGTTCACGATGATCAGGCTGTCTTCGCTCTGGCGAAAAATGGTCTTCAGCCGCGTGACGTAGGCGATCTCGCTGTCGATGATGTCGCGCAGCACGTTGCCCGCGCCCACGCTGGGAAGCTGATCCACATCGCCGACCAGCAGCAGGTGGCTGTCCGGGCGGATGGCGCGTACCAACTGGCTGAACAGTTGCAGATCGAGCATCGAGGTTTCGTCGATGATGATCATGTCGGCATTGAGCGGGTTGTCTTCGTCGTGGGTCGCACCCTCGCCCTGCACATAGCCGAGCATTCGGTGGATGGTGCTGGCGGGCTGCCCGGTCGCCTCGCTCAGGCGTTTAGCGGCACGCCCGGTGGGGGAGGCCAGCTTGAAGCTACGTTTCTCCGCGATCAGCGCGTTGATCACCATCTGTAACGTGGTGGTCTTGCCCGTGCCTGGGCCGCCTGTCAGGATCGAGACTTTCGTGGTCAGCGCCGCGCGCACGGCGCTCTGCTGCTGCTCGGTCAGCGCGACGTTGTTCTTCTCGGCGAGCCGTTTGAGATACGCTTCCCAATCGACTTTCTTCCAGGTCTTCGCCAATACCGAAGGGAACGACACCATCCGCTTAAGATACTCGGCGGCGCGCGTTTCGGCCTTGTGGTACTGTGGCAGGTAAACATGCTCAATCGGCGGCAGATCGTCGCCCTGGTCAAAGCTTTCGACAATCAGCCCTTCGTAGCCGCTGCCCAGCGCGACGCGCCGCAGTTCCTGGTCCAGCACGATCTCAAGCTGCAGGACGTGGTCGAACTTGAGGATGCCGACGGCCTTATCGAGCAGAAACTGGCGCGTGGCATAGGTGTGACCTTCCATTGCCAACTGTTCGAGCGTGAAGTACAGCCCGGCCAACAGTCGCCGGGGGTCTTCCACACCAATCTCAAAGCCGCGCGCAATCGCGTCGGCGCGGACGAAGCCAATGCCTTCGACATCCTTGTAGAGCTGGTAGGGGTTATTCACGACAATCTGGCGCGTTTCCCCGCCATACTCCTTGAAGATGCGCTTCGCCATCTTGGTGCTGACGCCCTTGCCAGCCAGCCAGACCAGCATGGAGCGTTCTAGCGTACTCTCTGACCAGTTTTCGATGATGTTCTCAATCAGCTTGAGCTTAAGACCCGGCACGTCACGGATGCGCTGGGGGTCTTCGTCCAGAATGGTTAAGGTGTTCTCGCCAAAGTGTGCGACGATGCGCTCCGCCGTGCGCGGCCCAATGCCCTTGATCGTACCATTGCTCAGATAGGCGATGATGCCGGGAATGCTGGTGGGCGGGATGGGCAGTGCGATCTCCGCGCGGAACTGTAAGCCGTAACGCGGGTCTTTGTACCAGCTTCCCGTGAATTCGACGTTCTCGCCCAGCCCAATCTGCGGCATGATGCCGACAACCGCGATAGTGCCGTCGCGCGCCTGGGCGTCGGGGAAATCTTCATCCGGGGCGACTTTGGCGACGGTGTAACCCGTCTCCTCGTTTTGGAAGGTGATGCGTTCGATGACGCCAGTGATCGTTTCCATGCTGCTGATTATAGCAGTTCTGGCGTAGAGCAAACGTGGGTTTGTCCAGGAAACTCGCCGCAACTTCCTGCCCGTTCAAGCCGTATAGAGCAGCAGCGTGACCACCCATTTATCGGGGGTTAGCCCGCCCAGCGCACCCGATTTAACCACCCTGGTGGTACAATGTAGGGCGGCATAACGGATGAATTCTGAGGAGAATCCCTGCGATGACGTGGTGGGGAACACGCAACAATGTATCGCCGCGACTGCGCCTGGAAGTAGAGGCGATGCGGGCGACCTTTGGCAACACCTTCAAGCTGGTTGTACCTCAGTTCGGGCTGCTGACCTGGGAAGGCGAGATTGAACTCAATCTGGCGACGCTGCAAGACCCGTTCCATAAGCTCAAGATCGTCTACCCGAACGAGTACCCGAACCGCCCAGCAGAAGCCTATGTCCTGAGGCCGCGTATCTACAGCGAGAAGCATCAGTATGAAGACGGCCAGCTATGTCTGTTCAACCCCAAAGATGGCACCCAGTACGGCTGGAACCCCAGCAAGTCTACGGCGGTCACAGTGGCGGCCTGGGCTGTGCAGTGGCTCTACGCTTACTACACCTGGCGCGCGACGGGCAATTGGCCGGGCGTGGAAGAACGGGTTGACCCCAATACACCGCTGCCGCCGCGCCGTCGCTGAGGGGGGATCATGGAATTTGTGAGCCGGCTCAACCCGCTGCGGCGTACTGTGCCGAATCTGGTGGTCGCCCAGCGCGTCATCGACAAAATGACCAGCGCTGCGGCGCACTTTATAGAAGACGAAACCGGCGAAGCGATGGTCGGGCTGCTGGTGCCCGGCGCGCACACCAACGGCGTCCCGACGCTCTATGTGCTGGATACGATTGCGCCGGACGAGAGCGCCGTGCGGCAGTTCCACACCTTTCAGCAGGGCGACGAACGCCAGGACGAGCTGATCTGGTGGCTGCAAGAGAACTGGCGCATCTACCGCGAGAAACGCCGCGACAAACGTGGACAGCCGCTCGCCAGCAAATGGGATGTGCCGCTGCGCTATCTGGGCGACTGGCATAAGCAGCCCGGCTTCATGATTCAGCCCAGTACGGGCGACCTGATGACGGCGCGCAACTGGATCGCCGACGAAGAGAATGGCATGGATTTCCTGCTCGCGCCCATCGTCACGCTGGGGCATCCGGCGCTGAGCAGCGGCGAACAGGCGGGCGCGAACTTCGTCAGCTTCTCGCAGGGTGACGATACCAACCTGCGCGCGGATTTCTGGTACATCGACCGCCACTACCGCGACTTCCTGCCGATCTGCCCTTCGGTCTATCCCAACGAGCAGCTCCCCGAACTGCCGGATTACCCCTGGCATCTGGTCAATGGGACGCGCTTCAACGCCGAGTATGATCTGATGGAGAAGGACGGCCTGTTCACGACGCTGGTGCTGTGGGACGCGGGTCATGCGCCGCCGCTGGACATCTGCTTCCTGACGGCGCGGGTGGGCGCGGAGAAGGTGCTGCTGCTGATCACGCCCTGGAATTATCCTGCCGCCCCGCCGCGTGCCCGGCTTGCGCCCTATCAGGCCTTCGGCGCGGATGATGACCTGTACGAAGTCTTCGCGGGGCTGTGGCAGGTATCCGAACCCGTGAGCGACCCGCCGGACTGGAAATGGTCAGAAGGTCGCTACCTGATCGATTACATCTACGCGCTGGAAGAGGCGCTCGGTCTGAAAGTCGCCCCGCCGCCGGAAGCGCTGGCAGCAGGCGGGGGCGGCAGTACCGACGGAGAAGACCCGCCCGCAGCGGAAGCATCGACTGACGCGGTCAAGACGGATACAGCGCCGGAGTCTGACGAATCAAAGCCGGATGACAAGCCGGAGGAAACCGCATGACAGCCTGGGATCGTGTTGAACGCCTGATTGGTTCGGACAATTTGGGCAAGCTGCGCCAGAAGCGCGTCGGTATCATCGGCCTGGGATCGGGCGGCGGTTTCGTCGCGCTCAGCCTGGCGATGAGCGGCGTGGGCAAGTTCGTGCTGATGGATGATGACCTGCTGGAAGCGGGCAACGTGGTGCGCCATGTGGCTGACCAGCGCGATGTTGGCCGCCCGAAGGCCGAGGCGGTGGCCGATCTGCTGCGGCAGCGCAATCCTAATGTGCAGGTCGAGACGCGCATTGGCCGCCTGGAAACTAACCTCGACGCGCTGGATGGCCTGGACATCGTGGTTTCCGGGCTGGACGGCGAAGGGCCGAAGTATGTGCTGAATCAGGCCTGCCTGGAACGCGGACTGACGGCGATCTACGCCGGGGTGTACGAACGCGGCGAAGGTGGCGACGTGGTGATCATCCGCCCCAACACAGGCGGGCCATGTTATGCCTGTTGGGCAGCAGAACTGCGCGAAGGCTTGGCGCTTTCTGACATAGACACAAACGAAGAACTCGACTATGGTATGATTGGACCAGAGGGCACGCTCGAAGCCGAGCCGGGCTTGTGGCTGCACGTCACGCGCATCGCCGCGACCCAAGCGGATATGACGCTGAACGAGCTGCTGGCGGGCACGAATGTTCACCGGCAGATGCCCGCCAACACGGTCATCATCGCCAACACCGCGCTGGAGATCATGACCGGACAGATCAGCCAGCCCTACACGGCAGTCTGGGTCAACATCCAGCGCGACCCGCACTGCCTGGTATGTGGCGACGCGCTGCGGAATAACCTTGCGAGCGACACTGCCGAAGAAGTGTCACTCGACTCGCTGATGAAGACCACAGGCATTGCCCTGGAAGAAGACGCGGAAGAGAGGTCATCAGTTCATGGAAACGCCGAATAACCGACCGGACGACAACATACCCGACAACACCAGCGATGCGCCCGAAGCGCCGAACATGATGGAACAATCACCCGCCGCGCCTTCCACCCCGCCAGAAGATCCCCTGCGGATGGAAGAACGGCTTGAACGGCTGGGCGGTGAACCAGCGCCGGCCATCACGCCGGAGGAATTCGCTCGCTTGCAGCGCGCTGGACAGGTGCATATTGATGCGCGCGGTCGTGTTCGCACAGCTCGCCGCAGCGACGCCGAAGCGGGTGTTTCGCTGCGTAAACGACGGGCATGGTATGGTACAGCGTAAACCCACGCAGTACAGTGACGCCCTGCTGGAAGTCATCCGGCGCGAACATCCCGATCTGCTCACCCCGGCGCTGGAGGCTGCCTACCGCGAAGTGCCGCGGCATTCCTTCCTGCCTGATGCCGGGATGCAGGAAGCTTATGAAGATAAGGCCATCCCGATCAAGCGCGACTCCGACGGCAGCGTGCTTAGTTCGTGCAGCCAGCCGAGCATGATCGCGCTGATGCTGCGCCAGCTTGACCTGCGTGAAGGCGACAACGTGCTGGAGATTGGCGCGGGCACTGGCTATAACGCCGCGCTGATGCAGCATGTCGTTGGGGAGCGCGGCAACGTCACCACCATCGAACTCGACAAAGAGATCGCACAGCAGGCAGCGATGAACTTGCAGCGCGTGCGGCTGGGCGCGGTCGTCAGCGTCGTCAATGCTGATGGCGCGCTCGGTTATGCGCCGCGCGCGTCGTATGACCGCATCATCGCCACCGTCGCCATGTGGGATATACCGCCTGGCTGGGAACGCCAGCTCAAGCCGGATGGCGTGCTGGTCGCGCCGGTCTGGCTGGAGAGTATGCAGGTCAGCGCGGCGTTCCGGCTGGACGATGACGGGCGGCTGTACAGCGATACCAATCTGCCGTGCGGCTTCGTCCCGCTGCGTGGCATCGCTGCCGGGCCGAATGTGATGCGCCGCGTGAGCAGTTCCACGCTCAACCTGGCGGCTTATGGCGTCAAACATCTCGACTCGGCTGCCGTGCATCTGCTGCTTTCTGACCAGCCGGAAGAGACGCTGCTCAGCCCGTCCCTGACGCTGACCGAGTTCTGGCAGGGCTTCCTGCCATACCTGACGCTGAATATCCCCGAAGGCTGTGTCTTCGCCCTTTATACGGTGTCCGAGGGTACACAGGCGTATGGGCTGAGCGGCAGCGGCTTCGCGCTGATTGCGCGTGGCAGCGCCTGCTTCGTGCCGTACGACGCCAGCGGCCAAACCCTGAGCTTCGCCAGCGCGGATGCTTTTATGGCGCTGAACGATACGCTGCTCGCCTGGGATCAGGCTGGCCGTCCGGATGTGTCGCGGCTGCGGCTGCGGCTGATGCCCAAGACGCTCAACAGCGCCCTCACCCCACAGCCCAATTATGCGGTATACTCACGTCTCTACCACGATGTACATGTCTGGCTTGATCTGTGATGATTACGCTTGACCACCTCACCCGCTCCCTACACCTGCCGGAATTCGACCCGATTGCCGCGCAGCTGCGCATGTCGCCGCCCGGCAGGGGTATGCGCCCGGCAGACGGCAGCGCGCGACAGGCGGGGGTGTTGGTGCTGATCTACGCCGAGGCTGATGGTCTGCACGTCATCCTGACGCGGCGCACTGAACACCTGGGTAAACACAGCGGCCAGATCAGTTTCCCCGGCGGGCGTCGTGATCCCCATGACGCCTCGCTGACGGCCACCGCGCTGCGCGAAACCTGCGAAGAACTGGGCATCTGCGATGAGCCGGTGCAGGTGATCGGCGCGCTGACCCCTCTGTATATTCCCCCCAGCAACTACGAGGTATTTCCGACCGTCGCGACGCTTCCGGCGCGGCCTTTGATGACGCCGAATCCGGAGGAAGTCGCCGAGGTCTTCAGCCTACCGCTCGACCATTTGTTAGATGCGCGCATCAAGATGCAGGAAGATTGGGACTTCCATGGCGTGCGCGTGCCGATTCCGTTTTATGCTGTCCAGGGGCACAAGGTCTGGGGTGCGACGGCGGTGATGCTCAGCGAGTTAGAGCAGCGCCTGCGCGCCGTCCTGCCGCCTGAAATGCAGCCGCTGCGCTAGGAAACCTTACCTCCAGCCCTTTCTCCATGAGGCGAGAGTGGCCGTGCGAGGCAAAGCGTGGCTGTAGTACCAGAATCGGTCAAGGAATAGTTTCCTGACTGCCTGACTCCTGGACATAAACTCTGAAGTTGGTTCGCTTTGGATTCCAGGCCGTAAAAGCGGAGGTGAACGATGGACGAGAGCTATGTGGTCGTGATCGGTTCAGCAGGTATTGACGTAAAAGGGCGACCTGCCATGCCAGTCCAATTGGGCATGTCCAACCTGGGCGAGGTGCGCAACAGCGTGGGCGGGGTGGCGCGTAATATCGCGGAAAACCTCGCGCGCCTGGAGGTCCCTACTATCCTGCTCACCGCGCTGGGCGATGATGAGGAAGGCTGGCGCGTGCTGGAACACGCGGAATCCAACGGCATCGACTGCTCGCATGTGCTGACAGTCGAGGATGGGCGCACAGGCACGTATCTGGCGCTGCTCAAGCCCGATGGCGAACTGATGGCCGCGATTGGCGACTTCGAGATCATGCAGGCCATCGATGCCGACTTCCTGCGTGACCACGAAGACCTGATCGCGGGCGCGGATATGGCCGTGATCGACATGACACTTTCCGAAGAGGCGCTGGCGGCGCTGTTCGAGATCACCGAGCGCAATTATGTGCGCGTCTGCGCCGACCCGACCACGCCCAGGTTGGCGAGCAAGCTCTGTCCCTACATCGACAAACTGCATCTGGTGGTGCCCAACGCGCTGGAGACGATGGCGCTGTGTGGGCTGAGCGAACCGGCGCACGACCGCGAGAGCGCCATTCGAGCGGCCCGCGAGCTGGTGACGCTGGGGGCCTACTGCGCGGTGGTGACGATGGGCGAGCAGGGATTGGCCTATGCTGATGGTGGCAGCGCGGGATTCATCCGGGCGGTGCATACACAGGTGGTCGATTCAACCGGGGCGGGCGACGCGCTCAGCGGGGCGGTGATCTTCGGGCTGCTCAACGGCGTGCCGCTGGACGAAGCGATGCGTCTGGGCGTGACGGCGGCCTCGCTCACGCTGCAAAGTTACGAGACGGTCGTGCCCGATCTGACGCAGGAACTGCTCTACGACCGCCTGGCGGTGTAGGGGAAAAGTGATGAGCGATGAGGAATGGGTGATGAGGGCAGAGAAGAAGCGGGTATATGCCGCTTAGAGCCTCACCCTTAAATCCCCTCCCCGAGTGGAGAGGGGACTTGCAGAGTAGAACGTTCAAGAAGGCAGCTAGGTTCTGTTGACGTTTTGCGTTTACAGGTCAGCGGACGCGATGTATCGCGTCCCTACGAATGGTACATGAACGTGTAGGGACGGCATACATGCCGTCCGCCTGACGAAAAATTCGACATGAGGTCAAATTTCAACACAACCTAGCTCGTCAGTACGCGGGCGTTCTCGCTGTCCCAGAAGACATAGACCGCCTGCCCCTTCTCGAAGAAGGCGTCTGAGCGCAGACCATAGTTCTGCAGGCGCACGGTCAGTTCCATGTTGCGGTCTTTGCCGATGCCCACCACATAGCGCGTGTCCGTGCCGATGTAGACGGCCTGGCGGATCGTGCCCTCGCGCACCTCGATGTCGGGGTCCTTGAGGATGGCCGTGCGGTAAGCCTCGGCAGTGTCGAAGCTGCCATCGGGATACTTGACCTGACCGTTGACGGGGAACAGCGTCAGCTTCTCCGGGCGGATGGCGACGGTCGTCTCCACACCCTTCGCGGGCGGGTTCTCGCCGCACATCGCGCGCATCGTCGTGGCGCTGTCCAGTTCGATCACGCCATACTGACCTTCCTGCCCGACGAGCTTGCCGCGCAGGAAGTTGGTCTCGCCGATAAAGTCCGCGACGAACATCGTGGCGGGCGTCTCGTAGATTTCCTCCGGCGTGCCAACTTGCAGCACCTTGCCGCGATCCATGACGGCGATGCGGTCGGCCATCGTCATGGCTTCTTCCTGGTCATGCGTGACGAAGATGAAGGTGATGCCAAGCGTCTTCTGCATCGCTTTCAGTTCGTAGCGCATGTCTTCGCGCAGTTTGAGGTCGAGCGCGGAGAGCGGCTCATCGAGCAGCAGCACGGCGGGGCGCTTGACCAGCGCGCGCGCCAGGGCAACACGCTGCTGCATACCGCCGGAAAGCTGGCGCGGCTTGCGGTCGGCGGCCTGCGGGAGCTGCACCAGTTCCAGCGCTTCGGTCGCGCGCTGCTTGGCCTCGCTGCGGGAGACGCCTTCCATCTCCAGACCGAACATGACATTTTGCAGTGCGGTCATGTGTGGGAAGAGCGCGTAATCCTGAAAGACGGTGTTCACCGGGCGGTGGAACGGCGGCACGTCCTGTACCGCGTTGCCACGAATGAGAATCTGGCCGGACGAGGTGTCCTCGAAACCGGCGATCATGCGAAGCGTGGTGGTCTTGCCGCAGCCGCTCGGTCCCAGCAGCGCGAAGAACTCGCCATCGCTGATCTGGAGCGAGACGTCATCGACAGCGCGCACCAGTCCATCCTTGCGCGGTGAGGCAAACTCTTTGATTACGTTGATCAGTTCAACGTCATACGGCTGCTGGGTCATGGTTCTTTTCCTGCTTGCAGTGAGCAATCCTGTTGCTAATTACCGATGGCGATTTTGAGTTCGTCCCAGGCGTTGTTGTAGAGCGTCTCGGCGTCGGTGTTGACGGGCGAAATCTGCCATAGATTAGCGCGAATCTCGTCCGGTGGGTAGAGCGCCGGGTTATTCAGCAGTTCCGGCAGAATCAGGCCGAGTTCCAGTGCCTTGCCGTTGGGCGAACCGTATGTCACGAAGTTGCTGATGTCCGCGCCAACCTGTGGGTCGAGGATGTAATCCAGGAACACCTCGGCCAGCGCCTTGTTCTGTGCGCCAACCGGAATCGCCAGGTTATCCGTCCAGCGGCTTGTGCCCTCTTCGGGAATCACGTAGGCATATTCAGTCGTGCAGTTCGGGTCAGCGGCACACTCGGCAATCAGGCCGAAGACGTTGCCGTTGTAATCGACCGCGATATCGACTTCGCCCTGCGAGAGAAGCTGCTTGGAATTGCCCGCCACAATCGCGGCGACGTTGCCGGAGTTTTCCAGCAGGTACTGCTGGGCGGCTTCGATTTCTTCCGCAACATCGCTGTTGGGGTCAAAACCGAGCATGACCAGCGCGATACCCATCATACCGCGCAGGTCTTCCAACCAGGCGACATTGCCCTCGTAGCCAAAGAAGTCATTCCACGAGGTCAGTTCGCGCCCGACGGCGGTCTTGTTATAGGCCATCCCGGTCGTACCCCACTGGTACGGCACGGTGTAGACATTGCCGGGGTCATACCAGGGGTCGAGCATATCGGGGCTGATGTTCGCCATGTTGGGGATGTTCTCGTGCGTGATCGGTTCGAGCAGTTCCTGCTCAATCATGATGGCGATCATGTAGTCGCTGGGCACGATTACGTCGTAGCCGGGGTTGCCCTGCTGCAGCTTGGCGAGCAGTTCCTCGTTGGTGAAGTAGTTGTCATAGGTCACGTCCACATCGCACAGCGCCTCGAAGTTGGGGATGGTGTCCTCGGCGATGTAGATCGTCCAGTTGTAGACATTGAGCGACTGCCCGGCGAACCCTTCCGGGCACGTCCAGGGTGCATAGGCTTCCGGCGTGGCATCCTGCGCCAGGGCGGGCGCGCCCACGACCAGGGTGATGAGCATCAGGCAAAACAGCAGTTTCCGCATAGCTAGAGTCCTTTTCTAAGTCGACAGTCGATAGCCTTTAGTCATTAGCTCGCCATCTGGAATGCGGGCTTGGAAGTGAGATTTCTAAGTCCAAAGCTATAGACTAACGACTAAAGGCTAATGACTTCAGAACCGTTCGGGCGATATGCGATCAGTATCATCATTCTACCGACTGAGCGCGATTTTGACCTCATCCCAGGCGTTGTTGATCATGTCGTCGGCATCCGGGTTAGGCATCTGAAAGAAGACGCGCGCCAGCGTATCCGCATCAGGGTAGATGCCTGGGTTGTTGATGAGCGCCTCGTCGATCAGCCCCAGATCAATCGAGCGCTGATTGGGCGTCGGGTACGCGGTATAGTTGGCGATGTCCGCCGAAATCTGCGGATCGAGCAGATAGTCGATGAACACGTTAGCCAGCGCAGGGTTCTGTGCGCCTGCCGGGATGGCGATATGCCCCGTCGATGCCGCTGTGCCTTCATCCGGCACGACGTAGACGAAATCCTCGCACTCGCAGTCCAGATTCAGTTGCAGGATGTCGCCGCTGTATTCGATGACCATCTCGACCTCGCCGCGCGCCAGCAGTTCCTGCCCATCGTCGGTGGCGATGGTGATCACGTTGTCGCTGTTGGCGATCAGGAAGTCTTTCGCAGCCTGCAGGTCTTCGGCATCAAAGCTGTTCGGGTCACGCCCGGTCATGAGCATCCCCAACGCGAACATGAAGCGTGAATCGTCAATCCAGGCGATCGGGCCATCATGCTCGAAGAACTGCCCCCAGCTCGTCACGTTGTCTGTGATCACGGTTTTGTCGTAGCCCAGCCCGATTGTGCCCGCCAGGTAGAACACGCTGTAAACATCGCCGGGGTCGATCATCGTATCGCGGTACACATCGGCGATGTTGGCGGCATTGGGGATCAGGTCGTAATCGAGGGGGATGACCAGCTCTTCCCGGATCAGCGTGGGCAGGCCGAGGTTGCTCGGCACGATGATGTCGTAGCCCGGGTTGCCTTCGCGCAGGCGGTTGATCAGCGAGTCGTCGCTGTCATAAACATCGTAGTTCACCGTTACGCCACAGGCCTCCTCAAAATTGGGGATGGTATCCTCGGCGATATAGGTGCTCCAGTTGAAGATATTCAAGGTCTGCCCTTGGTAGCCATCCGGGCATACCCAGGGGTCTGTGTCCTGTGCTGCCGCTGGGATACCCAGCACGAGCAGGCCAACCAGCAAAACGAGGGTCAATTTACGCATGATTGCATCCTTTACAATATGCACAAGCCAACCGAAGTTTGTTGCGGCCCAGATGTACGGGGTACTCCCACGTCCTGCTGCCAAAAAAATCTGACAGTGGGCTGTTGACCCACTGCCAGGATTTTTCCTATCGTGCGTTGTTGCCGGGCTGTGCGTTAGCCACCCAGGCGAATCTTCACCTCATCCCAGGCGTCGCTGTAGAGGAATTCGAAATCCAGATTCGGCGCGATGAAGAACAGATTGGTCAGCGCTTCGTCCGGCGGGTAAATCGCCTGGCTGCTGAGCAGGCTCTCATCGATCAGACCGGCGTCCACCGAAGCCTGATTGGGCGTGGCGTAGGCGGTGTAGTTGCTGATGCTCGCGCCCACGTTCGGGTCGAGGATGTAGTCGATGAAGGCGTGGGCCAGTTCGATGTTCTGCGCGCCAACCGGGATGGTCATGTTGTCGATCCAGATGTTGCCGCCTTCTTCCGGCAGGACATAGCGGATGTCCTTATCGCAGGTGGGGTCTTCGGCGCACTGCGCGATCACCTGGAACACGTCGCCCATGAACTCAACCACGATGTCTGCATCGCCGCGAATGAGCTGTTCCTGGCCGTCATCCGCCGCAATCGAGACGACGTTCGCACCCTTTTCGATCAGGTAATTCTTGGCTTCTTCCACCTGGGCTTCATCGGTCGAGTTCGGGTCGTAGCCCAGCATCGCCAGCGCGACACCGAACATCGGACGCTTGTCTTCCAGCCAGGCGACAGGGCCAGCATAATCCCAGACATCATTCCAGGAAGTGATTTCCTTGCCGACCTTGTTGACGTCATAGCCGACGCCGATCGTGCCCCACTGATAAGGGATCGAGTACTGATTGCCCGGATCGAAGGGACGATCAATCAGATCTGCTTTCAGGTTGGCAAAGTTCGGGATCTTGCTCAGATCGAGCGGTTCGAGCAGTCCTTCGACGATCATAACCTCGATGCTCTGGTCGGGCGGCACCACGATGTCATAACCGGGGTTGCCCTGGCGCAGGCGCGATAGCAGTTCGTCGCCGCTGCCGTAGATGTCGTAGGTGATCGTTGCCTCGCAGGCCGCCTCGAAGTTCGAGATCGTGTCTGGCGCGACATAAGTTGACCAGTTATAGATGCTGAGCGTACCGCCCTTCACGTTTTCGGGGCACGTCCATTCAAACTCGGTTGGGACGAAACCCGGCTCAGGCGTTACATCCTGCGCCAGAACGCTTGTCCCCATCAGACTTACGAGCAGTACTACCAGTAGAACCAACTTACGCATATGTCCTCCTTAGAGTAGTAGAACCAGAACGAATACGCTTAGTTCTTGCCGGCGTTGCGCCCCTGCATGATCAGCGATACGCCGACCAGCACGGTCGAGGCAACCAGCATCAGCGTCGAGATGGCATTGATTTCCGGCGGCACGCGCGTCTTCAGCAGACCGTAGACGAAGATCGGCAGCGTGGTCGTGCCAATGCCGGAAACGAAGAAGGTGACGATGAAATCGTCCAACGAGATGGTGAAGGCCAGCAGCCCTCCCGCGATTACGCCTGGCAGGATCAGCGGGAAGGTGACGCGCCAGAAGGTGCGCCACTCATTCGCGCCCAGATCGCGGGCGGCTTCTTCCAGGCGCGGGTTCATGTCGGCGAAGCGGGCGCGCACGACAATCGTCACATAGGAGATGCAGAAGGCGACGTGACCAATGATGATTGTGCCGAAGCCGGGGGCGGCGCGCAGACCATCGTTTGCGTTGTTGACGAAGTCAAAGACGATGCGGAAAAACACAGCCAGGGAGATCGCCTGCGTGATTTCCGGGATGACGACGGGCAGATACAGCACGGCATCCATGACCGACTTGCCGGGGAAGTTCCCGCGCACTAGGCTCATTGCAACCATTGTGCCGATCACCGTCGAGATGATGGTGGTGACGAGGGCGACGAACAGGCTGTTGCCAACTGAGGTGAGCATGATCTCGGTCGAGAAACGCGCGCTCTCTGTGCCCGCGCTGAGAGCATTGGTGAAGATATTCTGGTACCACTGCGTCGTGAAGCCGCGCCAGACCGAGACGGTTTCGGCATTGTTGAACGAGAAGACCACCAGGATGATGATCGGTGCCCACAGGAAGAAATAGGCGAAGATCGGGTTGAAAGCCATGCCGACTTTGCCGATGCGCCGGATGATCATGTCGCGGCGGATTTTCGCCCGGTCGAACTCGATCTCTTGCCCGGTGTGCAGGGGAGGTGAATGCAGCGCGCTGTCAGCCATCATATCCCCCTGCGGTCACCAAAGCGGACGTAAATCAGCAGTGCGATCATGACCATCGCCATCATCACGACCGAGAGCGCCGAACCGAGCGGTTGGTTGCCCTGGCCTTTGAACTGCGTGTTGATCAGGTTGCCGATCATGATGCCTTCCGTGCCGCCGAGCAGGTCGGGGGTGACGAACGCGCCAATGGTCGGGATGAACACCAGGATGAATCCCGCGATCACGCCGGGCAGCGTCATCGGCAGGACGACGCGCAGGAACGCCGACAAGTCATTCGCGCCCAGGTCGTGCGCCGCTTCGACATAGCGGAAGTCGAAGCGCTCGACCGACGCGTAGATTGGCAGCACCATGAAGGGTAGATAGCCGTAGACCAGGCCGACCAGCACGGCGCCAGATGTGTTGAGCAGTTGAAGCGGTTCGGTGATCAGGCCGAGCGTGCCCAGCAGCGAGTTGATCGTGCCTTCACGCCCCATAATCGTCTGGAGCGCATAGGTGCGCACCAGGAAGTTCGTCCAGAACGGCAGGATGATCATGAACAGCGCCAGGTTGCGTACCCAGGCCTGTTTGCGCGTGCTGATGAAGAAAGCCAGCGGGTAGCCGATCAGCAGGCAGATCACCGTCGTCTGGAAAGCGATCCACACCGAGTCGGTCAGTACGCCGCTGAAGATCTCGAAGACGCGCTCATAATTCGCCAGCGTCAGGGGCATCGTGCCGACGCCGCCGCGACCGCGCGTTAGAAAACTGACGAAGAGAACCAGGATGACGGGTAACAGGAAAAAAATACCCAGCCATAGGATGGCGGGCAGCGCTAGAAAGACACCTTTAGTTTTTTCTCTCGTCCGAAGACGAGGCACTGAAGCCATCGCACATCTCCCCGAACGAATGTGGAATCCCAAACAGGCAAATATTAAGTCGGGACTCCGATCCATGCAAATGATTGTATGGTTACTTGGTTATCCACATTGGGATGGGCGAGATTATTGCGAACAATTGCGTGGTACGCAATAGCCAATCTGGGGTCAATTGTTAACAAAAAACTGTGTGGTAGTCGATAGTCCTTCGTGCTGCATCCAACAAGTGCCGAGCGCAGAAACACGCACAGGTGTAGGGACAGCGCAGTGCGTTGTCAGCAATCCCGCTAATGACTATTGGCTAACGACTTCTCAGACCTGGCTGGGGACGATGTAACGCGCGCGCAGATTGTCATCGCTCATATGGTATGGCTCGCCCTCTGAACCGATGCACAGCCAGCGCCCTGCCGTGACCAGCACCGGCTCCGGGCTTTCCAGCGACTGCATGTAGATGCCGAAAGGCAGCTTGAGCGCCCAGATGCCGACGTGTTTGTAGTACGGGCGGCAGCCGTGAATGATGAGCTGCTGATCAATCTTGCTGGGGGTGAATTTCTCATTCCAGGGCTTGTAGGTGCGTCTGAAGAGGTCGCGCTGCACAGGCCAGTGCTCGTATTCTTCGACATCTTCGTGATACTCATCGCCGGGCATGTAGATCACGATGTCGCCCACGCCCGCCGTCAGCACCTCAAGCGTGACCTCGATCTTGGTCTCCTCGGTGATCAGACGGGCCATCACGCGGCGCTTGATCGGCTCAAAATAATGAAAGCCCTTCTCGCGCAGGTCTTCCTCGGTCCAATTCTGTTGACGCAGCACATTGACAGAAGACGTGTGTGTTTTCAGCGGCGCGGTGGGCATACCAACATCCTTCTTGCCATCCCTTTGCCTTATTGTAGTGTGTTTTTGATTTCGCAACACATGGTATTTGTGGAGCATTGATACGCTGCTGATCTGTACCTAACGTTTGATTGCCCAATGTAGGTTAGACTTGGTGCTGTCAACACAGAACGCGATAGAAAACAAGGGGCACGACATGGCAAGCTATATCGATACCGTAATGCACCCGGAACGTTATCATGGACAAAACAAACGCCCGCCTTTCTTCGAGGGTTGGTACTTCAAACTGATCGACGCCAGCGAACAGCACAAATACGCCGTCATCCCCGGCATCTTCCTGAGCGACGACCCGGCCAGGCAGCACGCTTTCGTGCAGGTGCTGGACGGCCAGACGGGCGGCTCGGCCTATTACACCTTCCCGGCGGAACAGTTCAACGCCGCGCCGGGCGACTTCGATGTGCGGGTGGGGCCGAATCATTTCCGCGCGGACGGCATCACGCTCAACCTGACGGGCGGCGAGCTGCCGCTGAGCGGTGAGCTGCGCTTTCAGGGGGGTACGCCCTGGCCCGTGACGTGGCTCGCGCCGGGCATCATGGGCTGGTACGGCTGGCTGAGCTTTATGGAGTGTTATCACGGTGTCGTTAGCTTCGACCACCGTATCGAAGGCGCGCTAAACTTGGGCGGGCAGGCGATGGACTTCACGGGCGGACGCGGCTACATCGAGAAGGATTGGGGCAAGTCGTTCCCGTCGGCCTGGGTCTGGATGCAGACCAACCACTTCGCGCAGCCGGGCACCTGCCTGACCGCATCGATTGCCGTGATTCCGTTCGTCGGGCGCTCGTTCCCCGGTTTCATCATCGGCCTGTGGCACGAGCAGCACCTCTACCGCTTTGCCACCTACACCGGCGCACACACTGACCACCTGGAGATCACCGACGAGAGCGTGCATTGGGTGGTGAGTGACCGCCAGCACCGCCTGGAGATGCGCGCGACGCGCGGCGAGGGTGGGCTGCTGCACGGCCCCAGCCGCACAGAGATGCACAAGCGCGTGATGGAGACGCTCAAGGCCAGCGTGCAGGTACGCCTGACCGACCTGAACGGGCGCGAGCGCTTCAGCGGCACGGGGCAGCACGCCGGGCTGGAGGTGCAAGGCGACCTGACGACGCTGCGTTGAATTGTGACCGAATCGTCACGGTTGCGGCATACTATCGGCATAACCCTTCGCTACGCTAATCTGCATAGTGAAGGAGGAAGGTGATGAATGATGAACAGACGCCTGCACCGCTGGCTGCTGCTGAGCGGGGTGTTGATCGCCCTGCTCGCTGCGCCAGTACATGCCCAGGATGCCGCGCACGTCGTCAGCTATCAGCCCAGCGCGGAGAACTTCGCGAACCCGGAACGCGGCTTCTACATCCAGCGCGCCCCACTGTGGCTGGACGGCGAACGGAGTCCGATCACAACGGATGAACTGCAAAGTGCGCGTGAGCAGGGCATCAGCCTGATACGCGCGTACTACCTGTTCGAGGATTACCGTGAGCAGCCGCTGGGGCAGGGCGTGCTGGATGCGCTGGAAGAAGATTTCGCCACGCTGCGGGCGCACGGCTTCAAGATGATCCCGCGATTCAGCTACAACTTCCCGACCAACGACGACTATGAACAGTCGCGCGATGCCCCGCTGGACTGGGTGCTGCGGCACATCGAGCAGCTTGAGCCGCTGCTGCGCGCCAACGCCGATGTGATCGCCTTCATGGATACGGGCTTCGTCGGCGCGTGGGGCGAATGGCACTCCTCCAGTAACCAGCTTGTCGGCGCGGATGGCCGCCCGAACGACGCTTCCCACGCCATCGTCGAACGCCTGCTGGACGCGCTGCCGCCAGAGCGCATGATTGCTCTGCGTTATCCGCTCCTCAAGCAGGAACTGGTCGGTGATGCCCAACCGCTGACGGAAGACACGGCACATACGCAGATCATGCGTGCCCGCATCGGCGCGCACGATGATTGTTTCCTGGCGTCGGATACCAACTGGGGCACGTACATCGACGCGGAGGGTGAGGCGCAGATCGAGTTCTTCAAGGACTACCTGAGCGCCGACAACCGTTATGTCGTGCAGAGCGGCGAAACCTGCAACACGGCAGAAGACGCCCAACCTTATATCGGTTGCGAGAACGCACTGGCCGACCTGGAACGCCTGCGCTGGTCGAGCCTGAACATCGATTATCACCCGGATGTATTGGACGGCTGGCGCGAGGAAGGCTGCTTCGCGGAAATCGAGCAGCGGCTGGGCTACCGTCTGCGCCTGATCGAAGGCGAGTTTCCCGGTCAGGCGCAGGCAGGCGAGCGTATTACCGTGCGGCTGCGGCTGCTGAACGAGGGCTTCGCCGCACCCTACAATCCGCGCGATGTGGTGCTGCGGCTGCGCGCGGCTGACGGCACGCTGTATCCATTGACGCTGGCGCAGATGCCCGACCCGCGCTTCTGGCTGCCGGACGCGGGCGAGATCGATGTGCTGCTCGACGCCGCGCTGCCCGCCGACCTGCCGCCGGGCGAGTACGCGCTGCTGCTGCACCTCGCAGACCCGCTGCCGAGCGTGACGGATGACCCGGCCTACGCCATCCGGCTGGCGAACGCGGAGGTGTGGGAGGCGCAAACGGGGTTGAACAACCTGCTGACCACGCTGATGGTGCGGTGATAAGGCCGTTCTGAAGTCGAGTTCACTGTGGCGATGTTCACCCACGTCTGGGCGGTCGCCCGCACAGAG
>JAEUQX010000306.1 GCA_016788625.1 Anaerolineae bacterium | reverse complement strand
CCAGCGCTGTGTGCCGATCAGGTCGCCGCCAACCGGATTGGAGATGCACGAGAGCGTGACGAAGTGGTCAAGGGAGTCGAACTGCGTGCGAAGGTCTTCGAGGGGAAGTGCAAGCGGTTTCTCAACGAGTCCTGTAACTTGCAGCTTCCAATCAGCTTCACGCACGACAGGCGGCAGCGAATTGATGTCAATGCGGTAGTGGTCGCGTACCGGGGTGAATTCGGCTCGCGTGCCGGGAGCAGGCTGCAAAACCGCGTCGGCATTAGGCAGGGGGTTGGTGGCTGACCAGGGCTGCGCGCTGGCCTGCCCTTCCCCACGATTGAGAGCCACGCTGACACCAGCGCCAAAGACGGTCAGAACAGCCGCACTGCCACCCACGCGCACAAGAAACTGACGGCGTTCCGGCTGCGCGACCAGTGCTTCACTGGGTAAGGCGGCAAAACGTTGATGCAACCAGCCAAGCAGCAGACCCGCGCCGCCACAGAGCGCGACAATCCAGGCGAGGTGCAGCATCAGGGTGAAACCCGATGCCTCGCTGACGGAGAGGCTGATGAGCGCCATGAGAATGCCGAACGCCAGGCCAATCTGCGTGCCCCTGGTGAGCGTATCCCGCTCCTGCCCGCGCCGCGCCCAGGCGAAGAACAGCACGCCGCAGCCGTAACCCAACGCCACAAATAGGATCAGCGCCAGAATCTGCTCGGCGGTCTTGGCCGTGCTAGAAGTGTTTTCCAGGTTGAAAGCAGCAATGAGCGCGACGATCACGTCAATGCCGAAGGTGACGATGCCACCGGGCAAGGTGCGCGCCAGCCAGTCGAACAGGTCGAACGGCAGGAAGGGAAATTGAAACAGCGCATGGGCAGCGGCAAAAAGTGCCGCCAGCGGCAGGACGATGAGCAGGCCAGCAAGTGCGCCATCGCTGCGGGTGGGTTTGGACATGGGCGACATCCTCATCTCGATGCCGCTATTGTGACTCAGAACGCGGCAGCGAGTAAAGGATAGTGTATTGCCCTGCCCTGGAGTTATGACTGGGTTTATAATGATGTTAGTTGGTTAAGTTTTGAGGTGACGATCTGTGGCGTTGAAACAGATGCTATGGGTGCTGCTGCGGTGGGTACTGTTGATATTGGCGCTGGCGATTATGCCGGGCACGGCATCCGCACAGGCGACCTGTGACCCGGACGCGCCGCTGATTCAGGCGTCGATTGCAGATGCGGGTGCGCCGCGTGGGGAGTATGTCAATTATTCATATTATCAAGCCGCAAACACTGTTTCAAGTGATGGGCGTGTCGTGGCCTTTGAGACTTTTTTTGGCGAACAAAGCACAGTTTACTTCTATGTTTACGAGCGGGACACTTGTACACTCACAACTCTCGTCGAGATTCCGCTTGATTCGTACTACCCTCGATCAGGGCCATCTATCTCCCATGATGGCCGCTACGTTGTGTTTTCGACCTCACAAACCGATCTCGTGAATAATGACACAAACGGGAAAGCCGATGTTTTCCTAAAAGACTTACAGTTAGGCACCATCACACGCATCAGTCTATCATTGAACGGGCAGCAGCTCAGCGTGGATTCGTTTCAGGCCATTATGGCAGGTGGTGGCCGCTATGTCGTCTATATATCTGATTATGACCTCATGCGCTATGACCGGCAAACCAATACCCGTGAATTACTCCTCGCTGCGCCAGATGAACGTGATATTTCTCCTCTCGACATAACACCAGACGGACGCTTTGTTGTCTTCGCCTCGCATTCAGACAATATCGTGCCGGATGATACCAATAACAGAGAAGACATCTTTGTCTATAACCAACAGACAGCAGAAGTCACCCGTGTTTCGATAGGGTCAAATAACACTCAGGGAAACGACACTGCCTACGATGCGAGTATTTCCGCAAATGGCCGCTACGTAGCATTCTCGTCTTCAGCATCCAATCTTGTTCCTGGTGACAAGCACTTAACATCAGATGTATTTCTCCACGACCGGGAGACAGGGCAAACCATCGCTGTTTCAGTCGATTCTGAGGGGACACCAGTAGGCGGTAGCATAGCCGAAATCTCAGAGGACGGACGCTATATCGCGTTTTCTTCGTCATCAGAAGCATTGTTGCCCGGAAAGCCGTTGTATCAGTCAGAGGTCTTCATTCGCGACATGATCACAGGAACACTGTTGTGGATATCCAATAGCCCAAGTGGTGAATGGCCGAATGGATATTCAGATACCTTTTCCTTCTCCGAAGACGGGCAGTATCTCGCATTCATTTCCTATGCCAGCAACCTCGTTCCAGGGGATGACGATGTGTTGTGTTACTATGATTCAATTACCGGTGGCCCCATTTTGCCGTGCTATGATCTGTTTCTAAAGAGATTGCCCGATTCATTTGAACCCGACACCCCTGTACGCAACCTGTTCACAACCAGTACCCCTACGCTCACATGGACGGCAGTGCGCTTCGCGGCGCTGTACGAAATCCAGGTCGATGACAATGAGGACTTCAGCAGCCCGGAGTATGCCAACGCCGCTATTCCATCGACCCAGCTTCAGGTGATGACCTCCGCGCTGGCTGACGGGCTGTACTACTGGCGCGTACGGGCGATTAACGGGAATGGGCTGACAGGGTTGTGGAGCGCCGTCGATACATTCGTGCTCGATGTGCCATAGTGCGGCGGGCAGGCACAGGTTGACAAGGCTCGCACGTTTGGGCTATCGTACTGGCGCGAGTGATGGTTTATAGGAAGCAATACGTATGCAGATTCGCCGGGATTATTCGCAGCCCTTCTTCAGCACGCGCCGCAGACGACGCAATACCGGGCGCTTGCTGTTCTTCTACGGGCTGTTCATGGGCGCGTTCCTGGTGTTCGTGTTCACGCAGTTCAGCCGCCTGCAACTGATGGCGCTGGATGTGGTGGGCATGGCTCCGACTCCCACGCCCTTCGCCAGCACCTGGGCGCAGCAAGGCTACGATCTGTACCTGCAAGGCAAGCTGGTCGAAGCCGCTCAGGCGTTTGAGAAAGCCGTCGAACAACAGCCCGATAACATCAACTACCTGTACGAATATGGCCGCATTCTGATCGAGATGGACCGTCCTTCGAGCAGTACACGCCCCATCAGCGATGCCGACCTGGCGTCGCAGATTGGCGACCATGCCATCGAAGTTGCCCCGAACGACGTACGCAGCTTTGCGCTCAAGGCGAAGGCACTAATCTGGCAGGGTGATTCGGAATCAGCCATTCCCATCGCGCTGCGCGGCTTTGAACTCGACCCTGGCTATGCGCCGCTGCTGGCCGTGCTGGCGCGTGGCTATACGAATATTGGGCGCTATCAGCAGGGCTTGGATTATGGTCAGCGCGCCGTCGAGGCCGATCCCATGAATACCGATGCCCACCGCAGCTACGCGCTGGCGCTGATCCTGGTGGGCGAACGCGATGCCGCCATCCGCGAACTGGAAGACGCGATCAACATCAACCCGAACCTGACGGGCCCCTATTTTGAGCTCGCAATTCAGTACGTAGCGTCAAACCTGTATGAAGAAGCCGTCGCGACCTATGAGCGCGTACTGACGCTGGAACCGCGTAACGCCAAGGCGCTGCTGCGACTGTGCGAAACCTATTCGCGTATCGGCCAGGATGAGCAGGCACAGGGCTACTGTGACGACGCGCTGACGATTGACCCGGATTACAGCGATGCTTATCGCGCGCTGGGCATGGTCAACTATCGCCGCCGCAACTACGAAGGCGCGATTGAGAATTTCCAAAGCTGCGAACGCACCACGCCTAGCAGCGAGACGACCGACATCGAGTGCTTTTATCTGCGCGGCTTGGCGCACTATTATCTGGGTGAATGTGACGAAGCCTGGACGGTGCTGACGGACGCCCTGCGGCGCATCGAAGAACTGCCGATCAAAGAACCGGTGCTGAGTTCGACGCAGGAAGGGCTGCGGTTGGTCACGGTGTCGTGCGCAGCCTATAGCACACAAGCGCTGCCAACAGCGATTCCGCCGACAGCGATACCACCTACCCCACTGGGATTCGGAGCGTAACATGTATCTCCGAACGCCGAAACGCTACCTCCGGGGACAGCGGCGCAGCCCGATTTCGCTGCGCTGGCTGTGGCTGTGGATTCTGACGCCCCTCGTGATATGGGGAGGGGTACAGATTTACAACAACCGCGCGACAATTGCGCCGCCTCTGCACAACGCCATCTACGGATTGGTCAGCAACGCGCAGAGCGGGCTGGCAACCGCGATGGCCCCTACCCCCCTACCGACGCAAAACCCCACTGAACGGCTGACGCGCGCTGAAGCAGACTGGCGCGAAGGACGTATAGAGGCGGCGCTGGACAGCTACCTCGCGGTACTCGATGCTGTGCCGAATGATGTGCAGACGCACTACCGTGTGACGTTAGGGATGATCATGGAGGGCAATGTCGAAGAAGCCGTACAGGCAGCGGAACAGACGGTGACGGCAGACCCGTATTCATCCGACGCCTGGGCAATCCGGGCATTGGCGCTGAACGAAAACGGGCGCAGCGGTGAAGCCATAGCCAGCGCGCTGCGAGCGCTCGACCTGAACCCGGACAATGCCCGGGCGATGGCCTATATGGCGGAAGCCTACCTCGACAGCGAGCAATACGATTTGGCGCGCAGCACGGCTGACCGTGCGCTGTCGTTGGACGACACCAGCTTCGAGGCGCTGCGCGTGCGTGGGCGGGTGGCGCAAGAGGTCGAGTTCGACACCGCGCTTGCGAAAGACTACTACCAGCAGGCCTATGCCTTAGCCCCCAACCTGCCGACGATGGCCGTTGACCTGGCGCGCATCACCTATTTTGGTGACCAGAACGCCACAGAAGCGATTGCGCTGCTCAGCGAGATCGTCGAGGTTAATCCTCAGAACGCTCTGGCGCTATATTGGCTTGGGTATATGTACTACAACGGCGAGGGCAACTTTGCGCAGGCGGCCGAATTTCTTTCGCGCTGCACAGACGCAAATCCCAACGGCGTGTTGTGTCTTGGCCTGCTCGGTCGGGTACGGATGGCATTGGGCGACAACCTTGCGGCCAGTGAAATCCTTCAGCAAGCCATTGACCTGAACACACCCTGGCCGCGTCACTATCTGTGGCTGGGGCGGGCGCTGATCGCCCAGGGAAACTGCGGCAGCGCCATCCCGATCCTGCAGACGGGTTACGACCTGGCACAGCAGAGCGACGATACGGATGCCATCACAGCGATTCAGGAAAACCTGCGCGAGTGCCGCGCGAATGTCCCCGGCCTGGAAGTCGAGGTGACGCCGGAAGCGACGCCGGAGACTTGATCTCTTGGGTCTTGTTCACACCACGCGCGCCCCTATGACGCGCGAAACATCGCATCTAGTCACCCTGGCTAGACATGAGCCAGTCGCCCTTTACACACTGCCTATGGGCTGGGGTCAAGACAGCTCGGCAGTTGGGCAACATCTTTCGGCCAGTCGCGACCATAGAATGCCAGATACTCCGAGACATGCGCTGACCAGTATTCCTCGTTATGATCACCAACCGGGTTGATAACATAGGTATGGGCAATACCACGCGCGCTCAGGCGGCTGGAGAATTCCTCCTGGCTGATACCCGCGAAGTCATTTGCGCCGTTATCCAGGTACATTCGCAACCGCGCTTCCGGCAGGAACGAGGAGTTGCGCGCCAGTTCCAACGGGTTGAAGGCAGCAGGCACTTCGTTGAGATCGTCCGGGAAAAACGCGCTGTGACCGCCAATGATGCCGAATACATCCGGGTGGCGCAGTGCGATGCTGTATGCCCAAAAGCCGCCACGCGAGATGCCGCCGATGGCACGATGTTCACGGGTATTCCAGGTACAGAAGTCGCGCTCGACGGCAGGCAGCAGTTCTTCCAGCACAACCGTCTCGTAGGAAGGGTCGGGCGGGAAGGTGTTATCGTTGCCAATTGATCCCGTATACGGCAGCACGACGATCATCGGCGGCAGAACGCCAAGGCGGAATCCCTGGTCGAGCGCCTGAATCACACCAATGAGTTCCCACTCCGACTCGTTCTGCCCCGCCCCATGCAGCAGCACAGCAT
Organism: Anaerolineae bacterium; assembly: GCA_016788625.1. Lineage (GTDB taxonomy): Bacteria > Chloroflexota > Anaerolineae > Aggregatilineales > Phototrophicaceae > CFX2. The sequence continues at coordinate 7,335 of JAEUQX010000306.1, read as the reverse complement.
ACGGATAGCGCTTCAGGGTCTGCTGGTAACATGGCGGGATATACACCCGGTAGCGCAGCGTCTCGACCGCGATTTCGCTGCGGAACGTATCAAACTTGAAAACCTGGCCGCGTTCCTCATCACAGGGAAAGGGCGTGGCCGACGGCGTAATCGCGATGGTTGGCGTCGGGATAGGTGTGCGCGACGCGACCGGTGTAGCCGTTGGCGGCGGCGTGGCGCTGGGCACGGCGGTGATGATCACCACCTGGGCAGTGGGCGCCTGGAACGCCAACGGATCACATGCCGTCAACAGCAGCAGGAGGACAAACAGAGTGTGGAATTTCAATGATTTTCGTTGCAACATAGCACGCTATTATAGCCACGAACAGCCGAAGGAACACCCATGACTTTCACCATTCGCGCCTTCATCTTCGACCTGGACGGCGTCATTGCCGATACGCTGACCGCTCATGATCTCTCCTGGCAGCGCTTGGCCGCCGAAGAAGGGCTGACATTCACTGCTGAGCAGTACAAGCGGATGCAGGGGCTGGCGCGCAGGGAAAGCCTGGACATCTTCCTGAACGGCTTGCAGCTTGATGAGCCGACCGCGCAGGCGTGGATGGATCGCAAGAACCGTTATTTTCGTGAACTGCTCGACCAGTTCACGCCAGGGCACTGCAAGCCAGGTGCAGCAACGTTGATTGCCCAGGCGCGCGCTGCCGGACTCAAGGTAGGCCTCGGTTCATCGAGCCAGAATGCGCTGCGGGTGATCGACAAGCTGGGGCTAACGCCGCAGTTTGATGTAATGGCGGACGGCAACACGGTCACGCGCAACAAGCCCGCGCCGGACATCTTCCTATGGGTGGCCGCTCAGTTGGGCGTATCACCCGCAGAAACAGTGATTTTCGAGGACTCGGACGCCGGGCTGCAAGCGGCGCTAGCAGGCGGGTTTTGGGTGGTCGGTGTAGGTGGCGAGCATAATGACGGCGCACATCTGGCGGTTGGGTCATTGGACGAGATCAGTGCGGTGCAAGTGTGCCAGCAGATCGAGACATTGGTGACAGGGCTGCCAGAGAAATCGTGAATGGACGGCAATTCACCCTTGCCAAAGGGTAGACTGCTCCATATAATCACTTTAACAATTCAATGCGGGCGTAGTTCAGCGGTAGAATGTCTGCTTGCCATGCAGAATGTCACGAGTTCGAATCTCGTCGCCCGCTCTAGTCAGAAACGACGGTAAACACAAGTTGCCGTCGTTTTGATTCTGGCGGCTGGTGAGCGCAGGTAGCCCATATTGGTGTCATTCGACAAATGTCTGACATGGCTGCTGTTGTTTTGTTAAGCGAGTCAGTGTATCAGGCTCAACCTGCCTGTAAGCCGCGATTGATTGCGCCAAATACTGTTCGTATACTTAGCATCTGGTTCCGACGAGTTCAACACCATGCAAAAACTCAGCAGCCTGCGCCTTCCCTGGCCCACCGACTGGCAGGCCGTATTCGGGGCAGATCGGCGCCTCATTCTGGAAATCGGCTTCGGCTATGGTGCATTCCTGCTGCACCTCGCCCGCCAGAATCCCGATGCCAATGTGATTGGCGTTGAAATTGCCGGGCAGTGCCTCAGCCATGTTGAGCGCGCCATCGAACGCCAGCGCCTCACCAACGTCCGCCCGATCCATGCAACCGCAGAGACAACGCTGCATCACCTATTTACGCCCGCCAGCCTCGCGGAAGTGCATATCAACTTCCCCGATCCCTGGTTCAAGAAGCGCCACAGTCACCGTCGTTTGATGCAGCGCGACACGCTCGATGCGCTCGTCAACCGCTTGCAGCCTGGCGGCCTGCTCTTTCTGGCAACAGACATCATCGAATATGCCGAGATGAGTGCAGAGCTATTGGCTTCCACCCCAGGTCTAGACAATACACTCTCCACATCCTGGGTAAATACACTGCCGGGGCGCGTGGTCACCAAATACGAGGGCAGAGCGCAGCGCGAAGGCCGCCCGTGTCATTACTTCGCTTATCGGCGCAATACCGTGCCCGCACCTGCTATTCCCATCATCGAGGAGCACCCGATGTCGCATATGGTCTTTCGCAGCCCGCTGTCATTGGATGAGATGCTGGCACGCTTCGAATCTGCTGAACATCGCGTGGGTGATACGGTCGTCAGCCTGCTCTATGGCTATCGCGGCAGAAATAACCTGCTGTTTGAAGTCTTCATCAAAGAACCAACCATCGACCAGCACATCGCCTTCCTGCTCACCAAACGCGACCATGATGACGAATATACCCTCAAGCTCGGTACGCTGGGTTATCCACGCACAACAGCAGGCGTACATCATGCTGTCAGCATCCTGGGAAACTGGCTGGTCAGCCTGCACCCGCAAGCGAGTATCATCACCAGCAAACTTCCCGCCGAGTAAATCAAAAGGGCGACCCGCAGTGAGCCGCCCTTCGCATTGTCTGTTTCAGGATGCCGTCGAAGGCACCGTTCTTTTAGTCCCCTGCCGGAGCCTTGGCAGAAACCGGGCTTTTCACGACAGGTGAGTCGTCGACGAGAGGCAGCACATCCGGCCAGATCGAAGCGCCGTGCTCGTAAGCATCGATGCCGATCTCGTCACCCTTCTTGGCAACGCGCAAGCGGTTGATCGCCTTCAGTAGGCCGAACATCAACACCGACGTGATGCCCACATAGATGATTGTGGAGGCCGAACCGAGCGCCTGCACACCCAGCAGTTCCAACCCACCGCCCGCAAACAGGCCACCCTTACCCGCCATCGCACCAGCGAACGTCAGGCTCGGCAGCGCAAACAGACCAATCGAGAGCGTCCCCCAGATGCCACACGCGCCATGTACCGCGAACGCGCCGACGGCATCGTCAATCTTGGCTTTCTCAACCGCTTCCGCAGCGACGATAACCAGCACGCCAGCGACGAGGCCAATGATAACCGCCGCCCAGGGTTCGATGAAGGCACAGGGCGCAGTGACGGCCACCAGACCTGCCAGCGTACCGTTCATGGTCGCGCTCAGATCCCATTTACCCGAGCGGGCATAGACAAAGAACAAGGTTGACATCGAGCCTGCCGCAGCGCCCAGTGTGGTGTTCAGCGTGACCAGACCGATCAAACCGGGGTTGCCGGCACCCAACGTCGAACCGGGATTGAAGCCGTACCAGCCAAACCACAGGATCATCGTTCCCAGGGTGGCATAAGCCAGGTTGTGCGGCTTAGGCATGTTGCCCCACTCACGATTCGGGCGTGGACCAAGCATCCAGGCACCGATGATGGCGATCACACCACCGACCGTATGAACGACGGTGCTGCCCGCGAAGTCATGGAAGCCCTGCGTGAACAGCCAGCCGCTGCCCCATACCCAGTGCGCAATAACCGGATAAATGAAGATCGCAATCAATGCGCTGTAGATCAGGTCACCAACAAAATCGGTACGCTCAGCCATCGCACCTGTTGTAATCGTGCTGGCGGTGGCGGCGAAGGCAAACTGGAAGAAGAACATCGTCAACACATTGATGTTCAGCGCCGGATAAAGCTCGCTCATCTGCGCCATGCCAGGGAAGAAGTACGATGTACCAAACAGGCCGCTGCCATTGTCCGCTCCGAAGGCGATGCCGAAACCGACGGCCCACCAAACCAGCGCTGTCAATCCCGCGTCGATGAAGTTTTCAAGCAGGGCATTCACGGCGCCTGTCGCACGTACGAGACCTGTTTCCAGCAGCGCGAAACCACACTGCATGAAAAAGACCAGAAAACCGGTCAACAGCACCCAACTGGTGTCAATCGACATCTTGATAGCGGTAATGTCATCCATCGTTGGAGTGATGGCTGCTTCCTGTGCCAGCGTCAGACGTGTGCCGAACATCGCCAGCACCATGGTCACTATCGCCAGAACAATGATGCGTCGCCACATCCGCTTGTGTCTGTTCATCATGTACTCCTTCGTGGTTCTCAGAGTTGATGAGCAGCAGTTTACTCAGCCAGGGCGTAACGCTTCAGGTTCATTCGTAATGAACTTTCGACAGATGTTTTGGCAACATTAGCCATAATTGCGGGCTACGCAGGAGAATTGGGCATTTACTACAGTTTGACAGCCTCGTTACGCAAAGGTAAACAACTGTCAACTGTACATGACGCACAAGTCCCCCAGCAAGCATGGTTTTCATGCCGGGGGACTTGTCAATAGTAGCCAAATTGAGGCACAGCAGAAAATCTAACATTGCGGATACCCCCTTCCCTACGCTTGAGGGGAAAGGGACTGCTCATCCACAAATGGCAGAACTTGTATATTGGGCACTAATCACTACTGGTGAAAAGCGAACATCACCAGCGTTTTTCATGGACAACAGGGCGCGCCTTAAACCACTGATGTGCACGCTGCATATGGAGCGTCTGCACAACAGGCGGAATCTCCGGCAGACCACCTACGAGCTGTTCCAGCTCCCACAAACGATCTGCTACCGCTTGTTTGCCTGCCGCATCCATCACCATCGTACAGGCTTGCCGGGTGCGCACCCAGTCGCCATCCAGCGATGTTCGGCAGACGATCAGCATCCACAGATCATTGTACGATAGGACGATTGGGTTGCCGCGTCGATCCTGGATTTCCAGATACAGCTCACCGCCCAATGGCCGCGCCAGAGTCTCGGTATTCATAGATGAGATCACCCCCTTCAGATCGGTACACGCTTGAGATTAGCGTAATACGAGATACCTTGCGGAATGCTTAAGAATTGTGGAAATACTCAATCCCGCGTTCACGTTCAAACAGGCGCATCTGCACACCACCGCGCGGACGCAGCGTGATCAGCGGGTCGGGAACAATTGTCTGCCCCGGCACAAGCAAGAATTCGACGCGCTGCATGATGGTCGCCAGCACGAGCGCGGCTTCCATCATGGCGAACTGGTTGCCGATGCACACGCGCGGCCCACCGCCAAACGGAAAATAGGCGTACTTCGGCACGCAAGCTTCCCACCCTGGCGCAAAACGCTCCGGGATAAAAGCATCCGGCTCGCGCCAATAACGGGCATCATGCTGCATGACGTACATGCTCATCAGCACGATGCTGCCTTTGGAGATGGTATATCCACCCAGCTCAATGGTTTCCATCACCTCACGAGTCGTCGTCCAGGCAGGCGGATACAGCCGCATGGATTCCTTGATCACCATGTCGGTATACGGTAACTGCGGCAAATCCTGGAATGTAGGCTGTCTGTCGCCCAGCACCTGATCGATCTCAGCGCGCAGCTTAGCCTCTACCTGCGAATGCTGTGCAAGGAGCAGCAGCGTCCAGGCCAGGGCGTTGGCGGTCGTTTCGTGCCCGGCGATGAACAGAGTCATGGCCTCGTCGCGCACCTGCTGATTGCTCATCTTGCCGCCATCAGCTTCATCAACAGCCATCAACAACATCGAGAGCAAATCACCCTTGTCCTCGCCGGATGCCCGTCGCGCCTCGATGATGCTCATGATGGTCTGTTCCAGCAGGTTAAACGCCCGTCGGCGTTCGAGATTCGCGGGTGTAGGCAGCCAGTCGGGGAGATAGATGGGCTGCGTGATGCGCTGTGCGGCCGTCTCGATACCGAGTGTGATCGCTGCGCCAAGCGCCTCCGCCTCGTTGGAAATGTCGGCGTCGAATAGAGTCTTGCCGATGATACGCATTGTGAGCTGCATCATCTCGTGCGCGATGTCGCGTTCATCGCCATCTCGCCAGCCGTCGAGCATCTGCGTTGTGTAATCCACCATGACATCGCCATAGGCGGCAATGCGCTTGTAGTGAAAAGCTGGCTGCACCAGGCGGCGCTGGCGCTGATGCAGCTCGCCGTCGCTGGTCAGGACACCCTGGCCGATAACTTTGCGCGTCGTGCGCTTCAAAGCCGGGCTTTTGTGGAACTTCTCCGGATGTTTGACCAGCACATATTGAATCATATCCGGGTCGTTCAGTTGATAGATGTGACGCGGGCCGAGCCGAAAATGAACGATGTCGCCATACTGCGCCCGATTGTTCATCAGAAATGCGAGGCGTTCGCCGCGGAAGTTCCGCAGTGTGCTGAGCATGTTTTGGGGGCCGGGGGGATAATGCACAACCATTGTTGATAGTCCTCAGCTTATTCTCGTGACCAGAAATTGACCACTTGTCTGTATCTCACAATAGAGCAGCAGAACGCCTCAGATCATTACAACCGTGTAAAATATGTGCAAACTCCGCCCCTGCCCGCGCATCCGCCGTACAACTATGCCGGGAACACACGCCAGCCCTGCGGCAGCAGCGCCACACCGACGAACACCAGCACCAGCACGCCAATCACCAGCAGCAGCGTGTTGCGGTAACGCATCGGCGCGTCGGCATTCTTAAAGCGGTTGTGCATGTGCGAAAGGCCAACAGCGATGGTCATGACAACCAGATGCTCCCAGAAATGCCGCAGCCCAAAGCCAACAACGCTGCCATACACGACCAGGAACACCAGACCGATCAGCCATTGCAGCGTAATCAGTCCACTGAAGGCCAGCATGATGCGGCGTGTCAGGTTGTCAAAGCTGCTTTTCTGCACCAGCCCTAGCGCCAGTTTGACGATGGCAGCAACCGCCGCGATCACGACCAACCAGCGCACCAGTGAATGGGTGTGCCGCAGCGCAACCACCAGCCCGCTATCCGTCTGTGCGACCGCATCCTGCGCCAGCGTGGTGCCCGTTGTCACCATGACCAATAGCAGAACCGCAGCAACGGCGAGCAATCTCAGTCTACCCATTTAATCTCTTCCTTTGTGATTGTGAAACAACATTGAAGTGCTGATTCTAGCCCGCTGCCGCACCCTGTCAACAGCCGGACACCCGACGCAGATGAGCCTGCTGTATATCATTCATAGGCCGGGCGTTGAGCAGCCGCCCTACATCCGGCTACAATCAGCATCATGAGACTAATCGCCACCCTTTTTCGCAAATGCCTCAACGGCTGGCGTGCACGCACACGGCGCCAGAAAATGCTGCTCGGCCTGGCTGTAGTTTTCCTCAGCACAGGGCTATTTCTCTATTCCTGGCTGTTTGCTGATCTTCCGTCGATTGATCAGGTGCAGGCCGGATTAGCGCTGCCTTCGACGCGCATCTTCGACCGCAATGGTTTGCTGCTCTACGAAATACTGCCGCCAGAAGGTGGGCGTAACACTGCGCTGCCGCTGGAGGAACTTCCGCAGCACTGTGTTGATGCTGTGATTGCCACCGAGGACGCAAATTTCTACAATCATCCCGGCGTCGATGTGGTTGGTATCCTGCGCGCTTTGTGGATTAATGTGCGCGGAGGCGAGGTGCTGGCGGGTGGCAGCACGATCACGCAGCAGGTCGCCCGCAACCTGCT
>JAEUQX010000586.1 GCA_016788625.1 Anaerolineae bacterium | reverse complement strand
ATGCAACTGCAACGATTCTTAACTTACAGACTCGCGCTCATCCTGCTGCTGGCGGTCGCGCTGCGTTTGGGCATCTTCTTCGCGTTCCCGGCCACCTTCGCTTTCGACCAGACGGGCGCGATACACGGCTCGCAGGCTTACGACGACTACGCGCGCAACCTGCTCAGTACAGGTGTGTATGGCCGCGAACCCGGCGCGCCAGATGCGCTGATTCCGCCGCTGTACAGCTATGCGCTGGCTGCGGTCTACGGCGTCTTCGGGCGTGGCAGCGTGCAGGTGGCGCTGTTTCATACCGTGCTCGATGTGCTCTCGATCACGCTGCTGTATCACACGGGGCGGCGCTTGTTCCCGCGAACGGCCTGGATTGGGGCGCTGGCGGCATTGTTCTATGCCTGTTATCCCTATCTGATCTTCCAGAATCTGACCCTGATCGATACGCCCTTCTTCATGCTGCTGCTGCACGCCTTCGTCTACGGGCTGGTGCTGCTGCGCGGGCGCGAACGCCTCGACCGGGGTACATGGGCGCTGGCGGTTGGGACGGGTGTTGTCCTCGGCCTCTCGCTGCTCACGCGTGTGCTGCTGCCGCCGCTGGCCGCGCTGGGCGCGCTGTGGTTCCTGTTCCGCCTCAATCTGCGGCAGACGCTGCTGCGCCTGCTGCCTGTCGCGCTGGTGAGCGGTCTGGTTGTGCTGCCCTGGCTGGTTCGCAATCAAGCGGTGTACGGCGTATTCGTGCCGGGTGCGCTCAACAGCGGCGAGAACTTCTATCAGGGCAACAGCGAGTACACCATTCCCTACTTCCGCGCGGGCTACGATGTGCAGTGGGTGCCGCCGCAGTCGCTCCAGGCCAGTGACCCGCGCAGCCCGGAAGCCAACGCCGAGCGTTTCCAGTGGGGCGTGGATTATCTGCGGGCGCATCCGGAGCAAATCCCCGATCTGCTGTGGGTCAAATTCCTGGTGCATTGGAGCATCGATGTCGCGCCGCGTCTGAACCCGGTCGAAGGGAAAGTGCCGCGCCTGGATTATCAAGGCAACGTGATCGCGGAGACGGGCGAGGGCGGCGGACTGGAACTCGGTGGGCTGCCGCCGGGCGATCCGGTGGGCGCGTATTCGCAGCCGCTGTTCGACCAGATCGGGCGGACAGTTCACCGCTTCTACTGGGGTGGGCTGCTGCTGCTCGGCATTATCGGCGCGGCCCTCAGCGTCCGGCAGTGGCGCGATGTCTCGCTGCTGTGGTTCGTGCAGATCAGCATGACGCTGATGTACCTGATCTTCCACCCCTCAACCCGTTACCGTGTACCGAGCGACCCGCTGCTGTTCCTCTTCTCGGCCTACGCGCTGGTGTGGGCGTGGGAGTGGTGGATGCAGCGCAGGCATTCAGCGGCGGGCACAACAAAAACGAGCACAGCGTAGTGCCGTGCCCGGTTGAATGTGATCGTGGTTTGACGCGCGGCTAAGCGGGCTGCGCTGCCAGGTAATCGCGGATATACGTCGTGACGGTCTCTTCATCGAGGAAGCCAAGCCAGCGCTGCAGGACTTCGCCAGCGGCGTCCGTCAGAACGTACTGCGAGCGCTGCACGATGCCGAAGCGTTCGCGGGCGGCCAGGGTTTCCTGGAAATCAACATTGAGATGGACAAAATCGATCTGGTCTTTGAACGTGGCTTCTAGCCCATGCACGATGGGCGCATTACGCTGGCAGGTCGTTCACCAATCAGCGTAGGAGTGAATGAACTGTGGGCGTCCGGTTGTCGAGATCAGCGCGAGATCTTGCGGTGGATGCAGCCCACCCTCATTGCCAACCACATTCTGCTTGGCATCAGCGGCGCCCGATGGCGCAGGGACGCTGGCTGCGGGCGCACAGGCCGCCAGCGCCAACGCGCCCAGCAGCGCGAAGAACAGCAAACGGAAAACAGTTCTCACAACAATCACCTCGAAGAAAACAGCTCTGATTGCCAGTACTGACGACAGATTACCGAACATTTCTTACGAGCTGCTTACGTTCAGCGGTTCGAGCAGCCCCACCGTCAGCGACTCGATATACAGGCACATGCGCCAGTCAATCGCCACGTCCGCCGCGCTCAGTTCGACATCGACCAGCGTCACGCCGCTGTTGCGGATGATCGCCAGCGGGGTAGCTTCGTCGCGCTCGCCCATCACCATCTGTGCGCACACGCACAGTGAATCCGCGATACCGCGCTGCGTGACCTGCATCGGGTTGCCGAACAGATCGTTCTTGCCGCGCTCATCCTGAATGGGTTTGAATCCGGCTGTCGCCAGCGCCACGCCGGAAGTGCCCAGCCGCCCCGGCATCAGCCAGCTATCGGTCAGAATCACGCCGACATCGACGTTCAGCCGCTCGCGCAGCGCTGCCCGGATACGCCGTGCCGAGTCGTAGGGCTGCTTGGGGAACAGCACCGCATAACCGTTGGGGATATTCGAGCGGTCGATTCCCGCGTTGGGCGAGATGATGCCCTCTTTGGCGGTGAGCAGGAAGCCGGGGATACCGCCGAAGATGTGGTCGGCTTCGTTCATGACCAATTGCGCCACTCTCGGATTCAGGTTGTAGCGCGCTGCCAGCGCCAGCGCTGCCTCGGTCACCTGGATGTCGTCGAGGGCGATCACGCGGCCTTCGCTGATGGCGGTGTATTTGCTGGAGACGGCCAGCACATCGCCGCTGCGCAATGCCTCTCCACTGGCGGCCACTGCGTCGATGATCGTGCTGTGTAAATCAAACACAGCCTGCTGTACAGGCGCTTGCACGGGAATGATGATGAGAGGGTCTGACATGAACTATGAACTTCCATCCTGATGGCAAAGTAGGTGATGATGCTACCATTCTCAATGCGGCGTGACCAGATCAAGTGGTTGGTGGCGCGTCGTACCCGACATGCGGTGGCATACTATCCAGATAGGGGGATAACGATGAGTGAACTGGCAGGCGGAGAGATCGTTTTTGCGACGGCGGAAGGGCTGAGCGTCGAGCAGTTGGCCGAGGTGTGGACGCTGGGCTATACGGGCTACTTTGTGCCGATCACCTTCAGCGCGGAACGGATGCAGCAGCACATCACGAACCACGATATCGATCTGCGTGCCTCGTGGGCAGCGTTCGCAGATGGTGTTCCGGTGGCGCTGTGTCTGCTCGGCCAGCGCGGGGATCGCGGCTGGATTGGCGGGGTCGGTGTCGCGCCTGACTATCGGCGGCGCGGGGTGGCGCGTGCGCTGATGCAGCGTGTTCACCAGGGCGCGCGGGAACGCGGCCTGACAGAAATCATGCTCGAAGTGCTGGTGCAGAACGTGCAGGCAAAGACGCTTTATGAGCAGCTTGGCTATCAGGTCACACGGCGATTGCTGATCCTGGAAGCGCCCGCCGACCTGGGCATACCCGCTCCTGAACTCGATGTGCGCCCAGTAATACCTGCCGAAGCGCTGGCGCACTACGCGGCGTTTCATCTAGTGGCGAACCCCTGGCAGCGCGCGCCGGAGACACTTCGTCGTCTACCCAGCAGCGTGTCCGCGTTCATCGCATTTGTGGGTGGCGTGCCCACCGCTTATGTGATCGCCTGGGTGGGTGATACAGCGCTGAGCATCCACGACCTGGGCTGCGCGCCGGGGCAGAGCGCCGCGCTGCGCGATCTGGTCGTGAGCTTGCACGCGCAGCAGCAGCGTCCGGCACGTCTGGTCAACCTGGGCGCAGACGACCCCGCCTGGGAGGTGCTGGCCTCGTTGGGCTACCGCGAGATCATGGCGCAGTGGGAAATGCGGCTAAGGCTGTAAAGAGGGAATGCTGCAAGGCAAGGACGCAGGTTGAAGCAGGAGATACGAGCGCATGTCACGATCAGACTCTACGAGTGAGAGCAGGTAAGCAGGAGTCGGGCAGTCAATGCCCATGTCGCACATTTCTAACGAAAGACGAACCGCTTCCCAATTGAAGATGACTACGCCGGGACAATAATCGTTCTACAATCAAGGTCATGGAGTGATCTTGATGATGCGTTTATTCTCGACCTGGGGCATCCGGCGGCGGCTGGTCTACCTGATTCTGACCATCGCCACACTGACCGTGCTGGCCGTCAGCGTGATCGCGCTGAGCACCAGCGCCAGTATTCTGCGCCGCCAGACCGAGGACGCCTATGTCAATCGTAATCAGGCTTTCGCCGGAGCGCTGGATACACGCCTGCAAAATGCCGCTGTCACAGCACGCGCGCTGGCTGCCGCGATCAGCGATCCGCAGCGCCCGCCGCTTGATGTGCTCTGGCCGATGATCAGCGGCATTCTGGCCGATCC
>JAEUQX010000274.1 GCA_016788625.1 Anaerolineae bacterium | reverse complement strand
CCCTTCCAGCGTTCGACCTCCTCGCGCGGCCGGTAGCTGCGGTCGTCGTCGTCGGACGAATGTGGCACGGGGCGGTAGGTCTTGGCCTCCACCAGCGTGGGGCCGTCGCCGCGATAGGCGCGTTCCACCGCCTCTTTCATCACATCGTAGCTCGCCAGGATGTCGTTGCCATCCACCACGACCCCGACCAGCCCGTAGGCCTCAGCGCGGTCGGCCACATCTTTGACGGCCATCTGCTCCCCGACGGGCACGCTGATGGCGTAGAGGTTGTTTTCGACGAGGCAGATGAAGGGCAGCTTGTGTACACCTGCCCAATTGAGTCCCTCGTGCCATTCGCCCTGGCTGGTCGAGCCTTCTCCGAGGCAGGTCAATGCCAGACGCGGCTGCGTGGGGTCGAGCGGGTCGGTCAGCCCAGCCCGCTGGCGGTACTTGATGGCGAAAGCCAGCCCGGCAGCCTGCGGCACCTGCGTGGCGACGGGTGACGAGCCGCTGACAATGTGGAGCGGTTTATAACCAAAGTGGCTGGACATCTGGCGGGCATTGCTGCTCTTTTCACCCTGCTTGCCAAACAGGCTGAGCATGAAGTCAGTGGCGGTGATGCCCAGCGCCAGCACCAGCGCGAGGTCGCGGTAATACGGGTGGACGTAATCCACGCCCCGGTTGATGGCGAAGGCCGCCGCGACCTGGATGGCTTCATGCCCCATGCCGCTGATGTGAAAGGCGATCTTGCCCTGGCGATGCAGCACCCAGGCGCGCTCGTCGAGGCGGCGGCTGAGCAGCATGATCTGGTACATGTCCAGGAGCGTATCCTGGCTCAGGTAGTCGGAAGGTCGTGCGTGCGCGCGAATTGCCATTCCTGCTCCTCTATACATCCCCCTAAAGTTTGCTTCACAGTTTGGCGAAGCAGCCTGACATTATCCTTGCAAAACATGCAAGATGCACAACGAATCACTGTGCATCTTGCATGAAGCAGGACAAATTAACTAGTCGTTTTAGCTATCCAGGAAGAATGTATCCACAGCGCTCCACGGCCCCCAGGTATTGTTCGACTGCTTTGCGCGTACCCGCCAGCAGAATGAGCCGTCGCCCGCTGCTAGCATCGGTGTCACACTGAGCGTCGTGGCCGGAAGCGTGTCATCACTGTAAAGCCGCGGTCCGTTGAAAGTGGGCAGGGCGTCCACCTGAATCTGATAGCCCCGCGCCCATGCGACTCGTTGCCAGGCGAGGGTGGGCGTGGTGGTGTAATAATTGCGGATAGGGGCGGCTGTTTGCGGGAGTTGGATGATCAGTGTACGGGGCTGAGACCAGGGCGACTCATGCCCTAACGCATCAATTCCGCGTACTCGCCACCGATAAGTGCCTTCGGGCAGCGAACCGCATGTTGGCCTGAAGCTGGTCGCGGCGGTGCGGATGATAGGCTCACGAGGTACATCGTCGCGCCACCACTCGAAATCATACTGTACCGCGCCAACCAGTGGTGACCAGGTGAAGATGGGCTGTCCGTTCGTAACAGTCGCATTGTCGGCAGGCAGCAGCGGCGTAATCAGGCCGTTCCAGCGCACGAAGCTGACTTCATCAATATCCATAACATAGGGGTTAAAATCGTTGGTCGCGTCCAACTGCACGGCAACCGCGAGTTTATCCTCTGCTGCACAACTTTGATGCGTACACGGTGGGACTGATTGGCTCAGGAGGTGTTCCTGCCCGTCGATAGTGAAGCTTCGATATTGCGCCTGATCGTTCACGATCGCGCCTTCCAACCGGAAGTGATGCCAGTTGTCCATGCCGCTCTCCAGACATTGTTGAACGGGTGTATCCAGCAGCTCCCATACATCAGCGTGAACGCTTCCTGGAACGATGCCATCCCAATAGCGCCAACGGGGCAAACCGGGTGTCCCATCTATGCGCACATTCTCATATTGCAGCGCGAATTCATAGCGCTTGCCATTTATCCACTTGCCCATCGAAAACTCGAGCCCCTGCACCACAGAATCGACACCGTTCGCATTGTTGCAGCTCGTCTCGCTGAAGCGGAAATCCATGTCCATCGTGAACATCACAGCATTGTTTTGTGGATTCAGGTTGCGATAACAGTGAAGCGCTTCGTTTTGTGTAGGTGGGGGCGCATCATCCAGCACATTATCCATTGCACAGCGGAGGATTAAGCCATCGTCGCCCGGTTCCGTGATTGGAATGGTTATGTTGAACTTTGACCATATCGGACGCCTGCCGTTATCACAGAAGCCGCCCCAGTCCAGCGCGGAATGGTCGAGATCATCCGTTAGCGACGTGAGCGGGTTGCTCATGCCCAGGTTGCAGCCGGCCATGTCGAGATGCATCTCCTGGTGGGCGCGCTGCACTTCCGGGTTGCGATAGAAGTAGCGCCAGATGAAACCGGTTTTCTGCTCGGCAATCGCCAGCAGGATGTACTGCTGTGCCAGGGCGCTCCACCCGGCGGCGGTTGTTCGATAGGTCAACGAATCTGCTGGATTGGCGGCGAAGCTGTCCTTGTAGCCATAGAGCGGGCTGTAGAGTTGTGGAAAAGCGGCAAGGTATTGCAGGTTGCTGACGGCAGCAGGCGCAAGGTCGCTGTTCAGAGCCAACGCGCTGGCGTGTGGCGTGACCAAGCCATCGCGGATTTCAATGTCATTCGGAGGGATGGGCATTGCAGCAGGCAAGGCACCAGACCGCACATAGCTGCTCATGCTGCTACCAACATCATAAGCATCGGAAAAGCCCCACGCCGTATAGCCTTCGTTCTGAGCATAGGCGATCTGCGCATTGGTTGCGGCATTGATGGTCTGACGATAGTCAGTTTCCGTCTCTCTTAGGAACAGCCCAGGCGCGGCGTAAGTGAAATAGGAGCCAAACCAATTTACGATCGGTACAGTGATACCAGAGTAGCTTCCAGACGGTTTGCCCAGCGCTGCCAGGCTGTCGCGGAATTCCTGCGTGGACATCTGGCCGAGCGCCCGCGCGACCACGTTTATCAGCCTGTTCTCGTTGCTGTACAGATCGGCAGGGCCGCCACCCATGGGCTGATTAGTGTCCCCAAGTTGAAATTGATTTGTTGTGTTGTTGTACCACAGCATGAAGTCCATATCCGCCAGAATGGCGGCGGCGGTGTCGCGTATTCCCTGGCTGCCGTTGAAGTCCGCCCATTCGCGCACGGTGAGCAGGCTGGCGGCTAGGAAGGCGTTGTCGATAGAAGGCACGATACGCTCGTAATCACTGCCTCCGGCAGCAGGTGGTGTGATCCAGAGCAGGTAGACCTGATAAAACACGGTGTTCAAATACGAGTCGCTGCTCGTCTGCCAGGTACGCAGTTGCGTGAGTACCGCATTCAGTTCGGCTTCAAGCTGCGGGCGTGTTGGACTCCAGGGTTTGCGCAGCTCATACGCGCCGAGATAGGAGAGCAGGTAGAGGCCGATCTCGGTGGGGTTGACGTAATCACCGCCGCTGATGGCTGCACCTGTGCGGATGCGCCAACTGCGCGGGAGATGTTGCAATGCTGACGTCTTAATTTCCGTCCAGGTACGCTGGGCCACGGCGTCCAGAAAGGCATCTTGTGCAGGCGTGAGCGAGACGGTTGTTTCCTGCGCCGTCACCTCCACCGCGCTGAGGCCGAACAGGAAACAGAGCAGGAGTACCCCCATCGCGCGCAGCAGCAAGGCTGGATAACGCAGCAGACCGTTCATGGGATGTACTCCTTCTCATCAGAAAATAGTTTCAGCCAAAGCCGCCGATATCAGGCGAGTCCGTGGGTGACAAGGGATCATACGGCACTTGTGCGGCACGCTGCGATTGTTTCAGTTCGACCGATGGCCCGGCGATAATTGCCAGCCGATCCAGTACGAAGAGGTGCAGCAGGGCGAAGACAATCAGGAAACCCGTGCCGACCAAACCAACAAACATCACGCCATATGCAGCGATGATGGTTCCGTCGCTTGCCAGACGCGCGCGCAGAGTGGCGAGCAGCAGCGGAAAACCATACTGGTCAGCTGAGGTGATCGTGATGAGCGGCCAGAGCAGATGTGAGGTTGCCGCGAAACTCAGCCCGACGCCTACCACCAGCGTGACAGCCAGCGACGGCAGCAGCACCATGTTGAGGAAAGCATCACTTGCTGGCTGCCCAGACGCACGTGCGGTCTGATAGCGCTCGGCAGCACCGTCGAAGAACAACTTCAGCACCAGCAGGCTGAAACCGCTGACCTGCCAGCTATAGCCCGTCGCGATTTGTGTGTTGAGGGTGCCGAGTTCGCGCGCAGTGATGAACCAATCCAGAACCAGCGCCTCAACCGGGAGAAACGCCAGCATTACCAGCAGAACGAACACGATGTTTGAGAACAAACGTCCGAATGGACGGATGAATCCGAGTGCTAATGCCAGCAGGTATGTTATGGGAATCTGCGTTAGCCAGATTGCCTGCCAGGGACCACCAGCCGTATTGATGAACGTTTGCGGGAATCCGGGCAGGCGGCTGAGATCCGGGGTACTGCCACTGCTGGACGACAGCCAGACGCCCCACACAAACAATCCCACGAACGGCAGCGCCACCAGGGTGAGCAGCGGCAGATTGAGGATGCCGACGACGGGCGCTGTATCAAATGGCTTGGGCGCAGGGGCAAAGCGCAGCCGCAGCCCGAACAGCGTGACCAGCAGACCAATCAGCAGACCGATAATGGCGCAGTAGATCAGCAGTATCAGCGCTACTGCGGCAGCATAACCGAACTCAAAGAACTGGAATCCTCGGCGAAACAGTTCGAGCGCAATTGTGTTGGTCGCGCGCCCAGGCCCGCCCTGTGTGAGCAGCCAGGGCAAGTCGAAGGTCTGTGGCAGCGTCGCAAGCACGAGCAGCAGTCCCAGCAGCCAGATGCCAATTCCCGCGCGCGAGGCGGAAAAGCTCACTTCGCGCCCGCGCAGCACGGCCATGAACGCTGTACCGCCGACCACCGCGGCGATGCCGACGGTGATCAGCATGTCGATCTGCTGCACCGTCAAAGCTGCGCCGCTGGGCGACGCGAGCGGGCTGCCAAAGTCTATTGGCGACGGCGTGCGCCCCCACAATGGCGCAAGAAACAGGCTAAGCAGCACGGCGATGGCGACGGGAGAGAGCAGCACGGTGATCAGCGCGAGCAGCAGGCGGCTGATCACGCGCCCGCCAAGCCGCAGCCCACCTGCCAGCGTCCCAACAATCAGCGGAACGAAGGCGACAACCAGTAATCGGCCTGTGACCAGGGTGATCGAATACCCCAGCGCCTCGCTGAAAGACTCATCCTGACCGAGCTTCTCAAAATTCGCCATACCAACAGCTTCAGGTTCACGCAGGATGTTGCCGTCCGTCTGGCTCAGTGCTAGAGTATTCAGAGCAGGACGGAGCTGTACATTGAAGTACAGCAGCAAGCCGGGTACAAGCAGCGCCAGCCCTAGCAACCACAGGCCGAAAGGCGGGCGCGACGGCGATTCGGATGGCACGAGCAGATCGTTCATGATTTCTCCCTGTAGAGTTGTTTTCTCTCCACAGGTGATTATAGGTCGGTGTACAGCTTTGAGAAAACTGATCAGGTCACAGGTGGCGGCGGCGTCAGCGTGAAAGGCCCATCGGCGTTGGCAAAGTACAGCCAAGCTGTGGGCGCAATGCCGTGCCAGCGGGATAGCCAGACAATATAGGCGCTAAAGTCATCGGGTGAGTTGCGCAGTCCGCCATCCGCAGCGTAGTGTTTCATGACCTGTTGCATGTAGTAAGTGCTGTTTTCGCCGCCCTGGTCAATGTACTGGAGCGTGCCTTCGTGCCACACGCTGAACGGGCCGTTACCATCCAACCCGCACGTGCTGCCGTCACTAGACATGACGGGTAGGACGTAGCGGGCGTAACTCAGCGCTCGGCGTGCGTCTGTCGCGCGTCCAACCGCACGCAGAAAAGCCGCACCCCAGGTCTGATTGTCCAGAAATATCTGGTAACGATTAGTCGAGGACTTGAAGCGCCCCATCCAAGGATCCCAGACCATATTAAGTAGGTAATCGCGCAGAGCGTTGGCCTGTGTGATGTGACCTGTAGCCTGAAGTGCCCACCACCCGTCCAGATTCCATTCGGTGATGGGTTCAATTACATCGCCTAGAAGACTGCCATCAGGCTGCTGCTGCGTAACCAGCCATTCAGCAGCCTCCCAGGCGTCCTGCACGGCAATTGCGCGTAGGGCTGTATCGGTCTCTCGCAAAGCATAACGTGTCAACGCGTAGGACATCCAGGCGACAGGTCCGATTGAACGCACCGACGTCAGTGAGGCGTTTGTCCCATAGTCGTAGACGTCGTACCAGGTGCCATCGGCCAGTTGAAGTAGATGGATACGATTGACGAGCAAACGCGCTTTCGCCAGGTCGGTCTGCGCCAGCACGATCAAAGCCAGTGCCTGATCGTAGAGATATGCATAGGGGAAAGGCTCTTCCTGCCACGATTTGAGCAAACCGCCCGGTTGTTGACGCGCGGCGATCCAGGTAGCGGTTTTAGCGCGCACGGCGGCATTGGGAGCAGGTGATGTAAAACTGGTTTGAACGGGGCGAGAGAATAGATTGACCAGTTGTAGTTCATCAACCACAAAGCGGCCTGTTCCTCCTACACCGCTTGCCGACTTGGTGACAGAAATGAAGACGGCTTTCACCTTTTGACCGGGGTACAATCGAGCACCCGTTCCCGTGCGAAAGTCGTTGATGTCCCAGGTTGCTACTGACCACCAGGGTGTGCCTGCCGCTTCGTTCCACGAGCTTCCAAAGTAGTTCTGGTTCGTGTCCGAAACGAGGCCGATTTCAATGGTATTGCGGGCTGAACCATAGTAGTAAAAGCGCAAGTGGTCGCCGCCCGTCAATGCTCGAGGCACTGGAAAATCGAGGCGCATTTGTACCCAGGCACCATTGTTACTGCCCAGATCATACGCAAGTTGAATGCCATGACCGGTAAAGCCGTGTGTTGTTTGGAGGAATACGCTAATTGCGCCATTTCCAGTCAGCGTGTTCCAGCCCTGCAATCGTTCCATCGGGTTGATAATCAATCCAGTGAGGTGACGGCAAGCAGGCGGTGGGGGTGTATAGGGGTCGAGTGCAGCGGAGGGAGCGTATAGAAATGCGGCGATGCTCAATGCCAGTAGGAGAACATTGGTCACACGATACTTGACCATAAAGCCATCCTTTGGCAAAAGTTATGATTTTAATATTCAGAACGCGATTATAGCGCGCAGGATGAGCGCACCCAATATTTTCGTACAAATCCGACAAGCAGCGGGAATAAAAAAGGACGCGGTTGAGGCGTCCCTTTGCAATATCAGTGTTGCGGCTTACTTGTCTTCGGGTTCGCGCCCGCCCACCAGGTAATCCTTGTATTTCTCGAAGCCTTCCAGGTCGCCATCGACGAGGAATTTGGCCTGCTTCGGCCAGGTCTTGGTCGCTTCGCCCACGACATTGACACCGCCCTGGACTTTGACGACATCGAGCAGTTCTTCGCCCGTCATGCTGGCGATCTGCGCGAAGGTGGTGATCCCTGCTTTCTTGAGGGCGGCG
>JAEUQX010000265.1 GCA_016788625.1 Anaerolineae bacterium | reverse complement strand
CGCCGGAGGGTTACAAGATCATGGTGATCGATCGCGGGGCGGTGAGCTTCAACTTTCCCGCAAGCTGGATCGTGGCCAAGCTGGAACCGCACCTGGAAATGCACGACGCCGAGCCGCCGGACGACGAAGCACGCCTATCGGTCTCGTTCTGGCGCACGCCACCGGGCATCGACTGGACGGAACTGCCGCTCGCACCGCTCCTGGCGAAAGCCAGCGGAGGCAGCAAGTTGGATATTCTCGCCCGCAGCGAGATCATCCGTTTCCCGCGTACCGACCTGGAGATCGTCTGGACGGAACACCGCTTCATGGACCCGGTGGAACAGCGCGAAGCCTACTCACGCATCGCGATGGCGCGCGGTTGGGATGTGCATGTGCTGATCACCTTCGACTTCTGGGTCAGTGATGCCGAGAAGCTCGCGCCGATGTGGGACGAGGCGCTGCGTTCGCTGCAACTGGGGCGCCATATCGACGACCCGACCAAGGGCATCGTCAAGCACTAACCGCGCGGACGCTTGAAGACCGCCTTCGCGCCTTTGTCGCCATCCCATTCAAAGTGCATCAGTTCCCAGCCGCCGCTGGCATACTTGTTAAGCTGCTCGGTGAACTTGTCCGCATTCAGATGGGAATCCATGCCCAGTTCCGAGACTGCCTGCGTCGTCTCCCGTGCCTGAATGTAGACCACCAGGTATTCCCACTTCTGCATAGCGCCGCTCCTGTGATGTACGTTGTTTGCGTTTACTATAACCACAAAGTCGATTTGGGCAAAGTGGAGCGGCAGCGGGGGCCAAAAGCTGATTACAACCTCGCAACTCGTCCGCCATTCGTAGGTCTGGCGTTGTTGACAGGTTTACTCGTCCTCAACATAATTAGGCGCGGATGGAACTTTTGACGCTGGCACACCGTCTATAATAAGGTGTGTCTGAAACATTGCAAATCACGTTGCGACCGCGCCCGATGCAGCGCGGCACACGCGAAGGAACGGCAGCGCTGACTATGACCAATCGACAGATACAGCCCGCCAACCGCGATGTACGCCTGGCACCGCGTGGACGCCCGCGTGGCGTCCTGGGGCAGGTGTGGACATCGGTATTGCAGCCGGGCTATTTTTACCGCACTCTGCCGCCGATGGCCGATACGCGCCAATGGCTCTGGGTGGCCGTACTGATTCTCGCACTGACTGGCTTCGGCGCGGTGCGGCAGGAAGCCCTCAAGAACGGCGATGGCGGCGGGAGTGTGACCCCGATTGACGTCAACACCCCACCCGGCACAGATTTGGGCGGGGGCGGTTTCGGGGGCGTGATCGGCGGAGGGGGCACTATTCCGCTCGACCCCGGCCTGGGCGGCCCACCCGCTGACTTCGGCGGCATCCCTACAACGGACACGAGCACGAGCGGGGACGGCGCAGGCATCTCGCGCAACCTGACCATCGCGGTGATCAACAGCGCGGGCATCATGCTCGGCTGGGCGATTCTAACGGTGCTGCTGTGCGAGGTGGCGCTGTTCAACGGCCAGCTTCCCAGCCTGGGGCAGAACCTCCAGGTGGCGATCTGGACAAGCGTGCCGATTGCGCTGATGGCGGGCTTGCAGCTCGTGTTCTACGCGGCGGGCGGCACGGTTGGCGAGCCGGGCATCTCCGGCCTGCTCAAAGACTGGCCTGCTTACGAAACTATGCCGCAGTTCCTCAAGAGCGTCGTGCTCTCGCTCGCGACGCACCTGACGCTGTTCTGGGTGTGGAGTCTGGCGCTGCTCTATGTCGGCGCACGGCAGGCGCTCAACGGCAAACGTTGGGCCGTGCTGATCGTCGTGGTGATCTGGGCGGTGGTCGTCGTCATCGTGCCGGTGCTGAGCGGGGCGATTGCCGCGCCAGAACCTGCCACCGCAGACGCGCCAGCAGGCGACGGGCTGCAGGAGATACCCTTCGATCTGGGCTTAGAAGATCCCTCGGCACAAATCGACCAGATGCTCCAGAGCGGGACTCTGCCGCCGGAGTTGCAGCAGTTGTTCAGTGTCGATGCCACCGCCGCAGCGCTGACGCCAGAGGGCACGGGTGAGCCGTTCGTCATCGTTGGCACGCCACTCGCGCCGCCTTCGGGCGACGCTACCGCCGAAGCAGGCACGGGCGCGGATGTTGAGCTGTTCGTGATCGGGCCGGAATCGACCGAACCGCCACCCATTTCGGGGCCGGGGCCGGGCGGGTGAGCTGCATGATATGCACATCAATTGGGTTTTAGGAACAGGGCATGGCGCTGCAAGAACTGCCGGACGATAAGCACCGCCCGATGGTGAGCGGTGAAGGCATCGAGAAACACTTCCTGTTGGGTGAGGAAACCGTATTCGCCTTGAACGGCGTCAGCCTGGAGATTCCGCGCGGGCAGTTCATCAGCATCATGGGGCCAAGCGGCTCTGGCAAAAGCACGCTGCTCTACATGCTCGGCGGCCTTGACCGCCCGACAGCCGGGCACATCGAAGTCGCGGGGGAGTCAATCACTTCGCTCTCCGGGGAAGACCTGGCGCGCTTCCGCCGCGACACCATCGGTTTCATCTTCCAGGCCTTTCACCTTGTGCCGACGCAAACGGCGCTGGAAAACGTCGCGCTGCCGGGCGTCTTCGCCGGGATGCCGCGCGATGACCGCGAACGGCGCGCCTTCCGCATTCTGGAGGCGCTGGGCATGGCTGACCGCACCGACCACAAACCATCGCAGCTTTCCGGCGGGCAGCAGCAGCGCGTCGCCATCGCGCGAGCGCTGTTCAACGACCCGCCGATCATCATGGCCGACGAGCCAACTGGCGCGCTGGACAGCAAAACCGGGCAGACGGTCATGCGAATGCTGCGCTGGTTGTGCAGCAAACAGCGTAAGACCGTGATCGTCGTGACGCACGACCCGGTTGTCGCCAGTTATTCCGACCGGATGCTGATGCTGAAGGACGGCCACATCATCGAAGATCGCTACACGCGCGTGAACGGCAGAGGCGGCACCGGCCCGCTGAATCCCGCCGACGCCGAAGAGGAGCTGACTGAACATGCGGAATGAGCAAATCGTGATCACTAAACATGAAGACGCCCGCGCCTCTGGTAGGGGCACGACACGCCGCACCTCTACGGGACTATTGCTCGCTGCATTGCTGCTTCTGGCGCTGACCTTCGGCGCGGCGAGCAACGTGGCACAAGCGCAGGTCTGCATCACCGTGACCGGGTCTTCACCCTCGCAGATCACGCAGGGTACGAGCGGCATCCTGATTATCACAGGCAGCAACTTCACCGCGACCACTAAAGTGCGGCTGGTTGGCGTGCCGGATATTCAATACACGCTGATCAGCGACAGCCAGCTCCAGGCCGCTATCCCCAGCAACCTGGCGATTGGGCTGTATATCGTCGAAATCAGCGACCCGAACAACCCGCCGCCGCCAACCTGTGCCGCGCCCGCCGCGCGCCAGCTCAATGTGATCGCCCCACCCGCGCCGACCAACCCACCAACCGCGCCGCCGATACCGACCTTGGCACCACCACCAACCGATATCCCCGGCACGCCCAACCTGATCGTCCGCAGCTTCAGCGCGACGCCCAATACCATCAAGCCCGGCGACACCGTCGTGTTCACGATTGACGTATTCAATCAGGGCAACCGCACTGCACAGGGCATCGCGGTGACGATTGACCCAGGCGGCAAGTTCATCGCCAGCGGCGGGCAAGCCAGCGTCATCCTGCCGGACATCGGCGTGGGCGGCAGCACGGTATTCACCATAGCGGCGGTGGCGGCCAGCGACACCCCTGGCGGCCCGCAGACAGTCGGCTTGACATTCAATTACCGCGACTTCAGCGGCCAGACCTACAGCACCAAGGGCGCAGTGACGGTCACGGTCGAGACGCTGACGCAGGCCTCGCAGGTGACGCTCTCGCGCTACCGCTACGACCCTAACCCGGTGCTGCCCGGGGAGCCTGTCACGGTGACCGTGCTGCTGACCAACACCGGCAACCAGATCGCGCAGCAGGTCCTGGTGCAGGTTTCGGCAGACGGTATCATGCTGGCCGGGCCGCAGGGCAACAGTTTCCCAGTTGGTGATATCCCGGCGGGGGGCAGCGCGAGCGTCGATATGCCGCTGATCGTCAGCACAACGGCCAAGACCGGGCCGCAGTCACAGGCCATCTCGATTGCCTACCTGCAAGGCGGCGAGGCCAAGAATTACACTGGTTCGATGACGCTGGATGTGGCGAAAGTCACAGTGCCCGCACCCGTCATGCTGCTCGATTCATATGAGACGGGCAGCGATTATCTCCAGCCGGGGCAGCGCTTCACGCTGTCGCTCTCGCTGAAGAACATCGGCGACGCCGACGCCAGCGGCCTGAGCGTCTCGTTCGGCTCCGTTGACGATAACAGCGGCGGCTCCGGCACCCCAACGGGCAGCAGCTTCACGCCCAGCACCACATTCGCGCCGCTCGGCTCTGGCGGTACGCTGTTCGTGGGCGATGTACAGGCCAACAGTGAGCCGTTCACGCTGGAACAGGAGTTTATTGTCAGCGGCTCGGTAGACAGCGGCGTGTTCGGCCTGCCGATCACCCTGCGATATACACAGCCGGATGGCACTGCATCACAAACCAAGCTGAGCGCCAGCCTCGTCGTGCTGGTGCCGCCGCAGCTCCGCATTGTCGAAGCGCCACCGCTGCCGGAGACGGTCAGCGCGGGCGATAGTATCTCCCTGGCACTGGAGATCGCCAATCGTGGACGCAAGGGCGTCAACTTCACGACGGCGGTCGTCACGGCGGAAAATGGCGAAGTGCTGGACGGCGCGGAGACCTACCTGGGGCCGCTGCGCAACGACGATGATACCATCGTGACGGCAACCGTGATCGCGCAAGCGCCTGGCCCGATGACCATCACGGTGACGCTGAATTACACCGACGATCTGAACCAACCGCAGGCCATCGTCGAGACCTACACGATTGAGGCGTTAGAAGCGCCGAACATCGATTTTGAGCAGCCGACACCAGACTTCGGTTTCCCGCCGCCCGATTTTGGCGGAGGTCAAGGCGAGACGCCTGCCGCCGATAGCGAAGACCTGCTCGGTCGGCTGCTGCTCGGCCTGCTGGGCTTGGGCAGTTAGCTGTACGGTAGAGGAGCAGAAGACTAACGATCATCGTGAAGTCTTCCACTCCTCACCGCGATTTCAGCCTTCGATCATCGCGGGTGGCGGCCCCAGTGTGTCGGTGCCGTATGCTTTCAGGCTGGCGACAATCTGTTCAACATCTGGCGGTCCGGCAGGTGGAGGTGGCAGTGTGAGCGCGCCAGCAGGCTCGCCAGTCTCAAAGAACCATTGGTCAAGGCCAGCCGCGATGCCGAACCCGAACCAGCGTGCCGTCTCCGACACCACCTGGAACGTATGCGGCACATGCGGCGGGATGTAAGCGAAAGTGCCGGGGCCACCGACTTTGGTCTCTTCACCGATAGTGAAACGAATCTCACCTTCCAGGATGTACCATACTTCCGCTTCCCGGCTGTGTACGTGCAGGGGGACAGCCATGTGTTTGTCGGCTAGTCCTTCCACCGCCCAGAATTGTCCATCAGTCTCCTCGCCCAGAGCCTTGAAGTTCATCAACGCCCCAAGATGCCAGAGTGCGCGCCCCTGGCCGCTGTACAAGAGATAGGGTTTCGTGTTGAAAGCTGTTGTCATAGCGTTGGCTCCTCACGGTAATGGCTGACTATCGTGAGGATATGCGAACTCGCTGCCGGGTACATCGGGGATACGACCTATCTTGTACCCCTATCTTGACTCAACCCTGCGTGAGTTTGCCCCCGGCAACAAATGCCGCGATTTCGGTACGGCTGCGTAGATCAAGCTTGTTCAGTATGCGACTGACATGATGCTCCACTGTTTTGGGACTGATCACCAGTCGATCCGAGATTTCGCGGTTGGTCAATCCCTGGGCAATCAGTTCGGTGATTTCAGTCTCGCGCTGCGTAAGCGGCTTGTCGGAATGGGGGGCGCTGCCGTCTGCTGCTCCCAACTGGCGCAGGAGCTGGGATGCCTGGTTGGCTTCATAGGCCGAACCCAAGCGCTTGAAGGTGGCGAGCGCGGCCTTCGCCCAGACGATAGCGCCTGGCCGATCGCTGGTTTGCAGCGTGCGCGCCATACTCAGCCGAATCTGTCCGGCAAGCAGTGATTGTTGGAAGGCTCTAATCTGGTCGAGCGCGGTGGCAAAGTGTTGCTCTGCCCGGACGGTATCCCCCATCTGACGATATAACCGTCCTTTGACCATCTCGATCTGAGCAGCAATCTGCCCGCTCTGGGTTTGCTGTGTCAGTTCAACCAGTCGGTCCACGACCTCCTGTGCTGCGTCGGGCTGGTCAGTGGCGATCAGGATGTCGATCAGGAGAAGCAGATTGGGCAAGTGATTGAGCATGTAGGGCGGGCACGCCCGCAGTGACTGCTCGATGATGGCTCTGGCGATGGCGACTTCGCCCTTTGCCAGATGCAGCCGCGCCAAGGGCACGGACGCAGACTCCTGATCTTGCAGTCCATGCAGCAAAACCTGAGCTTCTTCGAGGCGATTCTGGTAGACCCGTAGATCAGCCAGACGAATGACCGCGTGCAGGCGCAGTCCACGATGGCCGCTCTCAAAAGCGTGTATCGCCTGAAGCAGCGCACTTTCGGCCTCCTGCCAGCGTCCCATCGTCGTCAGGACGCTGCCATACGTCGTGCGGCAGTAGGCCGAGAGAAAGGGGCAGTGGTGTTGTTCAGCGAATTCCCACGCTTTCTGGCACCACTGCTCGCAGCGCATCACATCGCCAACCGTTTCGCAAGCCGAGAGCATCAGGCAGAACACCTCGCTGATCGTCATGAGGTTGGTGACTTCGCCGCTTGTGGTCATCGTCATTGCTTCATCAAGATCATGCATTCCCGCCTCGACATACCCCTGCGACACCTTTGCCATACCGCAAAATGCCAGCGCAAATGCTTCAAGGTTGCTGTCGCCGAATGCGCGCCCTGTCTCTATGGCCCGCGACGAAACACGTTCCAGTTCTGCCGGGCTGGCGACCATTGATGCGCGCAGCACATGACACCAATCCCGCTCTGTTCCCGGTGGCAGCAGTTCTACCAGCCGCTCAGCGCGGGCAAACCACCCCTGCATCGCTGTGATGTTGGCGTGCAGGAACACTTGCTCGCGACCCAACCAGTAAGCCACTATGGCAGCCTGCCCCAATTGACCCGCTGACTTGTAGCCGTTGTAAGCTGCCATGCGGTGCTGGTGTGCGCTGCGAATATCATTCAGCCACCAACAGGCGATTCCCAGACCATCATATGCTTGTGGTGACGGCGTCTCCTGGAGGGCGCGTTCAAACTGCTGGCGTGCCAACGCCCAATCGGATTTCTGTAAGGCTGCGAAGCCAGCATCAATGAGATTATGAGCCGATTCTGTCATGATCTGTGTGTCATCATGGCCTGCTTTTGCTGCAATTATAACGCGAGCAGGCTTTGGCGATTGCGTTATCGCAGCGGATGCGGAGCGTAGGCTGCGCTGCTTCCGTTTTGGCGTATGTCCAGCGTATAATGCAATGAGTATAGTGGAAAAGGGTACGCGGTCATGTTGTATGAACTGTGCATGTTGGCGATCAATAACCTGGCGCGGGCGCGGGCGCGGCTGGCGATGACGGCGGGCGGCGTGCTGGTCGGCACGACGGCGGTCATCCTGCTCATTGCGCTCACCTTTGGGCTGCAAAATGCTGCCGAAGCCGGCATTGGCAACGACGCCTCGCTGACCGAGATTGAGGTTTACCCGAACTATAACTTCACCCCCGGCGCGACTCAGCCGGAGAATGTGCCGCAGCTCACGGTTGATGCCGTCAAGAGCTTCTGGCAGATCGAAGGCGTTTCGGCGGTCATCCCAATCACGCGCTTACAGGGTGGGCAGATCACCGCCGGGCGTGTCCAGGGATATGCTGATGTCGTCGGCATCGACCCGGCTTTGCTCCCCTATCTGGGCATCACTGTGGACGAGGGCGAACTCTCACTTGAACCGGGTACGGTGCTGGTCGGGCCGAACGTCGGCGACTATTTCTACGACCCGGAAAACACCAGTGATAATTTCCAGCCTGTGCAGGTAGACCTGTTCACCGAGCGCTGGAAGTTCGAGCTGTACCAGTACAGCAGCCAGACACCCTCGTTGCGCAAGATCGACGGAAATCCGGTCGGCAAACTAACGGCCGGCAGCCGCTTCGACTATTCTATCCTCATGCCGATCAAGGATGTGCTGGCGCTGAACGAATGGGTGACGGGCAATAAGTTTGACCCTAAAACCTTCATCTATGATCAGGTCATCGTGCGCTCGGCCAACCGCGAGACGACCAACGCCGTATCCACCGCCTTGCGCGAGTTGGGTTATGCCAGCGGCGGCATGGGCGAGTATCTGAACCAGTTGAACAACTTCTTCGTGACCATGCGCTTGATGCTCGGCAGCGTGGGTGGAGTGGCGCTGCTGGTGGCGGCCTTCGGCGTGGCGAACACAATGACGATGGCGATTCTGGAACGCACGCGCGAGATCGGGCTGATGAAGGCAATCGGCGCGACTGACCGCGACGTGCTGACAGTGTTCCTGATCGAGGCGGGACTGGTCGGGCTGGCGGGCGGCGTCGCGGGCGTCGTGCTGTCGTACTTCCTGCAGAATCTCGTCAACCAGGGGCTGGCAAACCTGGCGGCCAGCGGGGGCAGCCAACAGGGCAGCGGATTCTTCTTCCTGCCCTTCGACCCAAACCAGATCGGCGGCAACCTGTTCGTCATTCCGACGGAACTGGCCTTGTTCGCGCTGGGACTGGCGACGGCGGTCGGGCTGGGTGCAGGGCTGTACCCGGCGCTGCGGGCGGCGCGGCTGCCCCCGGTCATCGCGCTGAAGATGGAATAACACGACAGTCGCTCGTCAGCGTTATCTATTCACATATCCATGACTTTTCGGGCGTGCCGCTGCATGTCCCTGCGCCGATTTCACCAAGAGGCCCAATGGAGCGCCCGAAGATCTCCCGGCGTTGGGCTTGGACTACCCTGGTGAAATTGCGGGACGGTACAATCTGAGCAGCGGTGGATCGTGCGCTGCTGCTGAAATGCGCTGTCCGCTGCCTACTCGCAAAAATAGTGGAGAACAATTCCATGCCAAAATATGGAGCACATGCTTTTGTATGGGTCGGTGATTGGAATACGGTTACGGGCAATCAGGCCATTGCAGCCGCGGCCAAGGTCGGCTTTGACTTCATTGAAATCCCCCTGCTCAAACCGGCGGAGTTCGACGCGCCAGCCCACAAGAAAGCCCTGAAAGATGCGGGAATCGGCGCGGTGGCCTCAACCGTGCTGCCCAGGAACGCGCACATCCCACTGGAACGTGAACGCGCGAAGCAGTTTCTGATGAACTGCCTCGACAAGCTGGAAGCGATTGGCGGCACATACCTGTGCGGCTGCATCGGCTTCGCACACGGTTTCCTGACCGGGGTCGCGCCACGACCAGACGAACGTCAGGCCGTCGTAGAGACGCTCGCCGAGGTAGCGCATCAGGCCAAGCGGCGTGGGATTACGCTGGGCTTTGAGTGCTGCAACCGCTACGAGACCTACATGTACAACACGCTGGCGGACGGCCAGGCAGCGGTGAAGGCCATTCGCGCGAGCGGCGCAGACAACATCGAACTGCACGCCGATACCTACCAGATGATCACCGAAGAGGAAAGCTACTATCAGGCGATCACCGGCGCGGCAGAAACGCTCGGCTATATCCACATGAGCGAGAGCCATCGCGGACTGGTCGGTTCCGGGACGGTGCACTGGGATGAGGTGTTCCGGGCATTGAAAGATATTCACTATCAGGGGCCGCTGGTGCTCGAATCATTTGCCGCGATCAACGCCGATCTGGTGGCGGCCACCTGTCTGTGGCGTCCGCCCAATCAGCCATCGGATGTACTGGCATCAGAAGGGCTGCGCTTCCTGAGGGCGGGCGCAGAGAAGGTCGGCTTGAACTGACCCAAACGGGATGTTGCATTGCAGGGACATGCCTACCCCGCCCACTACGTTAGATGAATGCCTGACACCAAACACAGCCCCTTGCCCAACGGTGAGGGGTTTCATTCCCCTTGCTCGGCTCTGGCCGCAC
>JAEUQX010000259.1 GCA_016788625.1 Anaerolineae bacterium | reverse complement strand
ACCGTCAAGGCTGCCGCCGCACGTGTCGACCGTGTAGGCCGCGCCGTCCCAGACCAGGCTGCCCCACGCCTGCCCGTTTGACCAGAAGAACTTGAAGGCTTTGTCAGTCTCAATAGGCGCGAAGCGCATTTCACGCTGAAGTGGGTCTACCCGGAAGCCCGTCAGCGCCAGCAGCAGCATCCAGCTTGCCATGCTGCGGGCGTAGTGATGCCCACATTCCACTTCGTTCCAGGGGCTGCGACGCTGCCCGTCGTGGCGGTCGCGCACTGCCTGCACCAGGGCGAGTCCGGTTTCCACGCTGCCGAGCGCGATCAGGTGTGCCGCGACATGATATTCAATGCCCGTCCAGACTTCATCAGAATAGGGGAAGGGAAAGCGCGGTTCGCCGCCATACGGCCAGGTACATAAGATCAGCCCGGATTCGTCATTGAGGACAAAGGTCCGCTGCATGTTGATGTGATCTGTGAAGTCGCGGCGAAAGTTGTACTTGTAGATCGATTGCAGCGCGGCGGTGACATGTTCGCGCGGGAGCAAATCGCCCAATCCCAGGAATTCCGCGTGCGCCTGCCCCAGGAGTTGATCGCTCAGGCAACCCAGCCCGTGCTGATACGGATAGGCATCAACATCCTCCAGCCGCTGAATGTAGTACTCGCCGTTCCATAACTGCTCATCCGTCAGGCGACTGCTGGTCGCAAAGACGGCATCGCACTTGTCAGCAAAGTCGGTTTCGCCCATCACCCGCGCCAGCGCCGCCCCTGCGCGCAGCGCCGCGAGATAATAAATATTGCACAGCGGGTTGACGCCATAGAAGTTGATGTCGTAGGTATTGTGCTGCTTGCCGTCCAGCAGGGTGTCATGGTCGGTGTCCCATTGAATGCCCGCGAAATTCAGGGCGAGCTTGGCGTTCTGCCACACCGAACGCAGCCAGTCGATGTCACCGCTGAGCTGCCACTCACGATACGTGCGCAGGATCGTCCCCATCTGCCCGTCAACCGCCGCTCTTCGTTCCCCGCTCATCATCCACACCTTATCCGGGTTGAAGGTGCGTTCAGTGCGGAATGCCATATAGCCGTCAGTCTCGGTTTCGACATTCAGTTCGATGCGGCGCATCTCGCGCTCCAGCGACGGGAACAGATAGGCGGCAGTGTAGGCATAGCTCCAAACGTGCGTGCAGGTTCCATGACAGCAGCCCGCGTTGTCAAAGCAGCCTTCCCAGGCCATGAAGCGTCCATCTTCCAGCCAGAAGCTGGTATTGCTGCGCATGGGGACGATATTGGCGGAAAGCGCGTCAATCACTTCGGCGGGGAGGGTGCTGTCGAACAGCGCGGCGTGGAACTTGCGCGTTTCTGCTTCCAGCAGCGCTTGCTCGCGCAGAGTATAGGCAGCAGCAGCCCAGGCATCCGTGAAGATCGTGGCATAGTGATTGCGAATGCGCGTCGCGTTCCCCAGATCCCAACTGTTGTTGCGGTTGGGAAAATGCCACGCCAACACAAAACGCATCGACGTGCTTGCGCCGGGAGCCAGGGTCGCGTAAGCACCTACCGCCCCGCTATCGGGATAATCAGCAGGCGTGTCGTAACCCAGGTCATTCAACCGCCCATCTTCCAGCAGGTCTGTCCAGTACTCACGCAGCCAGTCCCACCATCCGGCGCGCAGGAACGCAGGTTTGATGGTGGTGTTTTCGGCGTCGGTCGCCAGCGCCAGACTGCCATATTCCAACGCATCTGGCGCGATGCCCTCTGCCGTCATGAAGACGCCGTGCACTCCCTGATCGTCGCGG
Organism: Anaerolineae bacterium; assembly: GCA_016788625.1. Lineage (GTDB taxonomy): Bacteria > Chloroflexota > Anaerolineae > Aggregatilineales > Phototrophicaceae > CFX2. Next base: position 1,745 of record JAEUQX010000259.1, on the reverse strand, counting down.
CGGCGGTTGATGGTCTTGCCAAGCTGTTGGCGGCGGTTCTGGTTGGTCGGGTCGAAAGACTCATGCCCGACGGGGTTAAACAGGCTGCCAGCGATGGTGACATCCAGCGGCACTGCGCCCGTATTCGTCACGCTGTACGTAAAGATCGCGCACGGAATACCCGATTTTTCCGGGTCAAGCGGGATAAGCGGCGTGAAGGCTTCCAGGGACACCCGCACGGGCAGTGCATCATCATGAAAATCAATCCGCGCGAAAGGGTACTCGCCGTAGAAAGTCGTGGATGTGAAGCGCGGCAGTCCCGCGCCAGTCTGCGGGTCAAAACCGTGCGAGTGGTCAAGGGGTGGCTGCAAGGCGGCTTGCAGCACTTTTGCAACCGGCTTCCCACCTTCGGGCTTCACCCGCAGCGCGAAGTAGGTGTTGTTCAGCGTCACACCCTTCGCGGGGCGGTTGAAAATTTCCCAGTCGCGCAGGTCGCCGCGCGCGCCCAACGACACCGTGCCCGTACCAACCCCGCCCAGCGGAAAGGCCAGTGCGGCGGCTTTTTCATCAAAACTGCGGACTTTTGTTTTGGATACTGCGGACATCTGATCACCTCGTGTAGAGGATACCGCGCACGTAGTCGGCATCTTCCGAAAGCAGAAAGCTGATGATGCGGGCAACGCCTTCTGGCGTACCGTATGCCTGCTCTGCCTTTGCCAGGGCAGTTTCAACCGCGATGTTTTGCCGCTGAGCGTTGAGTCTTTCGACGCTCAATTTCATCTCGGTGAGGATGTTACCCGGCGCGAGGGTGTTTACGCGAATGCCACGCTCTTCCAGTTGGGCGGCCAGCGTCATGCTCAATCCGTTTGCGCCGCCCTTGCTGGCAGCATAGGCCAGCGATGAACTTGGCCCCAGCACGCCCGCGCCAGACGCAATGATCAGGACAACCGCCCGCTCGTTGAACAGCGGCAGGCTGTGCTTCACCGTGAGGAATACGCCCGTCACGTTGACGCGCTGCACCGCCAGGAAGTCATCCAGTCCCAACTGTTCAGCGGTTTGGAACGCCCCGCGCAGAATGCCCGCCGCGCACACCACGCCGTCGAGCCTGCCGCTGTGCGCCTGAATGTATGCAATCCCCGCCTTGATCTGCTGTTCGTCGCACACATCAAATGGCAGGAAGGGCATAGCGAGTTCGCGGGCCAGCGCTTCGCCGCGTTCAGCATTGACATCGCCGATATAGACCTGTGCGCCCTGTTCGACACAGCGCCGCGCAGCCGCCGCGCCGATACCCTGCGCGCCACCGGTGATCAGAACCGTTTTTCCGCTTAATTGGTCAGGCAAGTTAATTACTCCAGAATCGGGATATTCAGCGTGTGCAGTTTTTGTCGCAAGAATGCGGCAGCAGCCGGGATTTTCTCCGGTGGCAGATGTTCGATGAAGGCGAACTTATCCGGGTGCAGGGCTTGATAGCGCAGCAAAAAGGTATCCAGGTCAAAGATGCCTTCACCGAGCGGAACTTCGCTGATATGGACGACCAGATTATCATCGACCGCCACATCTTTGATGTGCGCGGTGACGGCATAATGTCCCAGCTCGTCGAACATCATGTTGATCAGCGCGGTGGAGTTATAGGCGGTGGGAAGATCGGCAAGGAAATTGATCGGGTCAAAGTTTATTTTTAACCAGGGCGAACCGACCGCCTCCAGAATTTGCCGCGTGATTGTAGGCGTGCTGAGCGCGGTCAAGGCATGGCATTCCAGGCCAAC
>JAEUQX010000232.1 GCA_016788625.1 Anaerolineae bacterium | reverse complement strand
CGGGATACACGGCGATCAGCAGCGGAATCAGCAGGGACACAGCACCTGATCTGAAGAACTCACCCTGACCCAGAAAAAACCATCCTCTGTATTCCTCTGTGCTGCTCTGTGCCTCTGTGGTGAAATCTTGTGTTTTTCGTCTTTGCGTGACTCTGTGTCCGCTCCACACATACGCGACGACGATCAGCGCCAGATCAACGCCGATCTGCACCCACTTGTGCGCGCGCATAAACGCCGGATCAATGCCGTCTGCCGCATCAGCCTGTGGCGCGGCAACGAGGTTCAGCGCGGCCAGGGCGTAGAAATACAGCGGCGGGTAATTGAAATCACGGCCTTCATCCTGTGAATAGATGCTAAACAGGCCGTGCTGCGCGATGCTGGCGGCGCGGTTCTGGAAGTAGGCGATGTCGCTGTGGCCGACGACATCGACGTAGCCGACGCGCATCAGCACGGCGACCAGCAGCACAACCACCAGCAATAGTGCTTGTTTGGTCGGAAGAACCGGAGCAATCACGAACGCATTCTTTCCTTGCCTTTGTAGGAACAGGATAATACCAGTTAGGAAAACAAGAAGGACAGGGTATTGTGGGGAGTGCTGCGCAATATGAGGGATAGTACCTGAAATAATCAGGGACACCGCGTTGTGGGTGTCCCTGTATCAGTCGGGGTTACGGGTTGGGCGTCGGCAGTGTTTCTTTAGTGACTATAGGACCGGGCGGCACCAGGATGAATTCAGAAATCCGGCTGGACGCCAAGAGCTTAATGGCGGAGTTCAGCAGCGCTTCCGCCGTGCCCGTACGGTTGGATTGCACCGAACCGCGCATGTAGTAGCCTTCGCTGATGTACTGCTGCGCTAGCGCTTCGGCATCGACACTGGTGATGACGACGGAGGCGGGGTCAACCCCAGCAGCATCGAGCGCTTCAATCGCGCCGAACGCGCCCGCGTCGTTGATGCTGACGATCACGTTGAATTCCACGCCATCGGCCAGAAGCTGCTCAACCGAAGCCTTGCCGTTGTCGCGCGTCGCGCCCAGGTAGCGCCCGACGATGGTAGCCTGTGGCGAAATCTCTTTCACCCCATCTTCCAGCCCGTTCGCGCGGGAAACAATGTCATCACGCGACGGGAAATCCAGGATGATGACGCGAGCGCGCCCGCCCATTTCATCACGGATGATCTGCCCAGCCAGTCGCCCCGGTTCAAGACCCAGGCGGTAGTTATCGCCGCCGACCAGCACACCGCCGTAATTCGGCATTCGGTCAGCGAACAATACGATCGGTAACCCGGCTTGCTGAGCAGAGGTGAGTGAGGGCGCGAGCAGGTTGGCGTTCAGCGGGCAGATGATCAGCGCCCCCGCCCCATCGGTGCGCGCGCGTTCAATCATCGTCACCTGAGAATACGGGTCGCTTTCACTGTCATAGATGTTGATGCTGATGTTGTCGGTGGCCGCCAAGTCGCGCAGTTCACGCGCCAGCCCGGCGTGGAACTCGCTATCCTGGTTGCAGGTGATATAAGCGATGAAGCCGCTGGGGCCGAGTCGCGCGCGCGCCGCATCCAGTTCCGCCGGGATGGGCAGGATATCCTCCGACGAACTGCGCTCATCCTCCAGCACGCTGGAAGCCGAGACGGTCGGCACAAGAGCGGCAGTAGTCGCATCCGCGTTGACCGTCTCGACGGCCTGCTGCGTTTGTGCCAGCGCGGTATTGTTGTTGTTAGTGATCGAAAGCAGCCCCAGCAGCCCGGCTATCACCAGCACCGCGACCAGCGCCGCGCCCCCCAGCAGCATTTGCTGCCGTGTGAAGCGTCCCGGCACTGTTGTGGCCGATGACCCTTGGCGCGACTGGAAGCGGATGCTGCGTTGCGCGGACATGCTGTCGCTGCTGCCGGGTGATTTGCCCAGCGCCAGCAGGAACGCCCGCGCCATATCCACCGCATCATCGAAACGATCATCGCGGTTCTTTTGCAGCGCGCGCATGATCACCGCTTCGACTTCTGGCGGGACATCCGGGTTGAACTCGCTCGGTGGTGTAGGCGGCTTCTCCAGATGCTGGTAGATGATCGATACCAGATCGCTGGTGGTGGTATCGAAAGGCAAACGCCCCGCCACCATGTTATACAGGATCACGCCCAGGCTGTAGATGTCGGAGCGGCGGTCGAGCGGTTCGCCGCGCAGTTGTTCCGGCGACATATACGCGGGCGTGCCGACGATGGTGCCGCTCTTGGTGATTTCGCCGGAGCCTTCCGCCAGTTTCGCCAATCCGAAATCGGTCAGATAGGCGTTGCCGGTGTCGTCGAGCATGATATTGCTCGGCTTGAGGTCGCGGTGAATCACGCCCTTGCTGTGGGCATACGACAGCCCCTGGGCGATCTGCTTGAAGATGTCACCAGCCTGATCGAGCGTAACGCCTTCGCGCCGCAGCAGTTCGCTGAGCGAACCACCCTTCAGCCAACGCATCGCCAGGTAAGCCATCTCTTCCTTGATACCATAGGCATAAATCGGCAGGATGTGGATGTGTTCCAGCTTGGCAATCACTTCGGCCTCGCGGGCGAAGCGTTTGCGGAACTCATCCTGCTGTCCCTGCCCCTCGTCCAGTCGAATAACTTTCAGGGCGACATAACGGTTGATCGACGGCTGGAAAGCCTTGTAGACTACCGCCATCGCCCCCTGTCCGAGACGTTCTTCGATGATGAAATCATCTATTTTTCGGCCAATGAGCGGATCTGCTGGCATGGCGACCCGTTGTCCTCGTATAAGCGGATAAGACGACGCACGTTACACTATCTTACGCAAAGTAAATCTAAGTATAGGCCATACGCAAGCTGTATGCCACACGAGTTTTTCGCTTTGCTTCTTAATTGTTTGCCGGGTCTTGCGCCCCTACACCTCAATCGGGTGTTCGTCGCGCGGCTGACCGAGCAGCCCCCGCTCGCGATCAACGATCTCCGGCTCCAGCTTGACGATCAGCGGCGCGGGTTCACGCAGCGCCTGCCCCGGTTGCAGCGTGCTTTTCGCCCACTTGCCAATTGCCGCGCTGCCATCATAGACCAGGGCCTTGTGCGCGCGCGTGGCCTCCTGATACTCAACGATCTTCAGTTCCCCAAAGAGCTGTCCGTCGTAGCCCAGGAATTCGTGCAGCCTCTGTGAGGTGAAGGGCAGGAACGGCGCGAGCAGGATCTTCAGGTTATCGATCACGCGCAGCACGGTGTAGACCGACAGCGCCGTGTCCGCTGGGTTCTCCTTGATGCTCTTCCAGGGTGCGCGCCGGTCGAGGTAGGCATTGGCTTCGCGCGCCAGCCCCATCGCCGTACTGAGCGCCTCGCGCAGCTTGACCGCCGCCAGCAGGTCGCCGATGCTCTCGAAGGCCGCCTCGGACTTTTCCAGGATGGCTTTGTCCTCTTCGGTCAGGTCGGCCAGGTTGATCTGCGGTACCTTGCCATCGAAGCGCTTGTAGGCGAAGCTCAGCATCCGGTTCGCCAGGTTGCCCCAGGTCGCCAGCAGTTCGTTGTTCACGCGGCTGAGGAAACCGTCCCAGGCGAAGTCCGAGTCCGATGTTTCCGGGAAGGTCGAGGCCACATAGTAGCGCACCGCGTCCGCCTGGTAGCGCTCCAGCACATCCGGCAGCCAGATCGCCCAGTTGCGGCTCTTGGAGAACTTCTCGCCCTCGATGTTCATGAACTCGTTGGCAGGCACATCGTAGGGCAGTTGCAGCGGCGCGTCGTAGTGCTTGCCGATGGCCTTCTCGCCTTCGTTGTAGATGCCGTCCACGCCCAGCAGTTCCGACTGCCAGATGATGGTGTGAAAGGGGATGTTGTCCTTGCCGATGAAGTTGTAAATCTCCGCCTGCGGGTTGTACCACCAGTCCTTCCAGGCGTCCGGTTGGCCGATGTTCTTGCCCCACTCGACGCTGGCGGCGAAGTAGCCGATGACTGCCTCAAACCAGACATAGAGTTTCTTGTCCTCCCAGCCGGGCAGCGGCACATCAATGCCCCAGTCGATGTCGCGCGTGATCGGGCGACCATGCAGCCCGTCCGCTACGAAGTTGCGGCTGAAACGCACGACGTTAGGCCGCCAGTGCGACTCGTGCTTGTCGATGTAGGCCAGCAGTTCCGGCTCCCAGCGCCCCAAGTCGAGGAAAAAATGCTCGCTCTCGCGCACGATCAGCTTGTCGGTCGGGTTGTTGCGGTTGCGCGGGTTGATCAGCTTGGTGGCGTCCAGCAGGTTGCCGCAGCTATCGCACTGGTCGCCGCGCGCGCCGCTGTAGTGGCAGATGTAGCACTCGCCCTCAACGTAGCGGTCGGGCAGGAAGCGTTTCTCCTGCTCGCTGTACATGAGCTGCTGCGTCTCTTTATAAAGGTATCCGCGTTCCAGCAGTTGCAGGAAGAAATCCTGCGAGACTCGGTGGTGACTCTCGGTATCCGTGTGCGTGAACAGATCGTAGCTGATGCCGATCTTCTGCTGCGTGAGCAGGAAGCGCTCGTGATAATGCTCGAACACCTGCCGCGCCGGGACGCCGCGTTTGTCCGCCTCGACCGAGATTGGCGTGCCGTGACTATCCGAGCCGGAGACCATCAGCACGCGGTTGCCGAGCAGGCGGTGATAGCGCGCGAAGATATCGGCGGGCAGGTACGCCCCGGCCAGGTGGCCGACGTGCAGGTCGCCGTTGGCATACGGCCAGGCG
>JAEUQX010000199.1 GCA_016788625.1 Anaerolineae bacterium | reverse complement strand
GTCACCCGTGTCCGGTTATTCAACCCCGCGCTGACCACCGTCGCCGACCCCATCAGCGTCCAGGCTGCCGGGTTCGCTTCGTTCCCCACGTAGCTGCCATTCCGGTAGTACACGCTCACCGTCGTGCTGCCGGGTTCCAGGTTCACGTCAAAGCTCGTGATCTGCAGCGGGTTGATCACCGTCACATTGAACATGTTGCCATGGAAGTAACGGTTGTCGTGCGCGAACAGCGTGGTCAGCGATGTTCCGCCCACAGGCGTTGCCGTCGGCGGCACAGGTGTGTTCGTGGCCGTCGGTGGCAGCGGAGTATTGGTCATCGTTGGCGGCACAGGTGTATTCGTGGCCGTCGGAGGTAGCGGGGTATTCGTCGCTGTCGGCGGAATGGGTGTGTTCGTTGCCGTCGGAGGCAGCGGGGTATTCGTCGCTGTCGGCGGGATGGGTGTATTGGTCGCTGTCGGCGGCACAGGCGTGTTCGTTGCCGTCGGTGGGATGGGTGTGTTCGTCGCTGTCGGCAGGCTGCCAACCTGATAGTAGATCGTGCCGTTCCAGGTGCGATCCGGGAAAATGCACGGGTTGTTCGAGAAGCCACGCGACGGATGCAGGCACGCGGCTGGGTCGCCAAACAAACCACCCACCCCTATGCCCGTCGTGATCGACATGTCCGCGTTCGCCACCGTCCGTCCACCAACGCTGTAGAACAGGTCGACGGATGCTGCCGCGTCGAACGTCGGCGTCACCGCCACGTAGAAACCGTACGTACCGGCCGCCAGCAGCGGACTGCTGATCGCCACCGAAGTTCGGTTGTTCAAGCCAGCGCTGACCACTGATGTCGAACCCATCAGCATCCAGGCAGCCGGATTACCTTCATTCCCCACGTAGCTGCCATTCCGGTAGTACACGCTCACCGTCGTGCTGCCGGGTTCCAGGTTCACGTCAAAGCTCGTGATCTGCAGCGGGTTGATCACCGTCACGTTGAACATGTTGCCATGGAAGTAACGGTTGTCGTGCGCGAACAGCGTGGTCAGCGATGTTCCGCCCACAGGCGTCGCTGTCGGCACAGGCGTGTTCGTTGCGGTACCGGGCACCGGAGTATTGGTAGCCGTCGGCGGGATAGGTGTGTTGGTAGCCGTAGGAACCACAGGCGTGTTGGTCGGTGCGACAGTCGGAGTTGCAGTGGCAACGGCACCACTATACACGGCGCTAAAGCTGTGATTGCCCGAGGTAACCGTGACAAAAGCTTCGTTTCTACCCTTGATGGTTTGAACACTGAAAGGCACCGTATTGCCATCAACGATGACCGATGACAGACTGGCGCCATTATAGTTGAGCGGAATAATCGTGCTGACATTAAAGCTGTTCGTCGGCGCACTCATGTTGAAAGTGAGCGTGCTCGTTCCAGCATTCCAGTTAACGTTGCTGTAATCAGTCGCGTAGCGCGTTTCAGTGAAGGAGAGAAAACGGTCGGCATTCCAGATTGGCGCGCCGACGCTCTGGGCATACGCCAGCGTATTGCGCACCCAGGGGGTAGTGCCGTACTGAACGCAGTCTACCTGAAAGAAAGTCGTAATCGCAGAGTATCCACCTGCCTGGCTGTTGTCAATCAGTTCTCGCGAGACGTTCAAAGCCGTCTCATTGGTCAGGTTCTCGTAACCACGCCCCTGATCACCTAACTGACACAACAACTGGACATCAATCAGCGGATTGGCATGTTGGTAGTAGTCCAGAATCACGCCATCTTCACGGATCATACGCATGGGCTGACCGCTGCCATTCATGTACCCATGCGGCCAGCTCCCATCCGGAAGCTGCAGCCACCGACCAATGGTGAAGAGATCGGTGCTAAATTTCACATTATATTGCAGGCCAAGCTCGGCCGCGTCTGTCCAGCCCAACCAACCGATGTCGTGAGCGCGTACCGTTCGCGACTTAGGACTTGAATAAGTCGAAGTAAACCAGCTGTTACCGACGGCATAGCCTTGCGGAAGGTTCAGAACATTGTACGGTGGGAACGAGTCCGGGCGATAAATATACGGGTGCATCCCAAACTCATGCCCCTGCGCGCGCCAGGCCTGGACCATAGAATCAGAAGGCCCACCGATTGAAAGGTAGGTCGTGAGTGTTCCACCATAATCACTGACAGCGTTCTGCAGTTCTTCATGCCAGCTCACGGGGTTCGCGTGGGAGTCACTGGTCGCAATCACGAGCGTGCGCGCTGTACCAGGAAAATACCACAACCGGGGCAGTGGACGAACACTCTCTACTGCCTGACGAACCAAACGCGCAAATAAGCGCTGCTGCTCATCTGCCTGCACGACTGGCAGCCGGGTACGGTCAACCCAATGATTACCGTTGGCGCTCAGATAAAGATCGCGTGTACGAAAAACGCCGTCAGCATCTACGTCAACGTTGGCGTTAGCTGGATTACCCTGACGCATCAGAACAATGCTGCGCGCCAAATCGTAAGTGAAGGCGGTCGCACGCCCATCAGCGGTGCTCACAACAGCCGGGAAATTGATCGAAGCAGTCGAACTGCTGTAAAGCTGAGCAACGGTAATCGCACTGGGAAGGGTATTGTAGAGCGTGGCCGTACCATGATACTGAATGGTCTGACCCGTAATGCCCTGCCCTGGCGCTTCCCCGTTGACAATGGCGGAGTTGATCACGCGCAGGTACGCGCGGTCTTGGGTACCCGCGACGCTGCCCAGCCCAAACAGACCCGCAATCTGAGCATCGGGACGCATTGATAGAACGCGACCACCAGCCGCATAGTAATTGTTAATGAGGGCCGCCTGACCAGAAGTGAGCGTGGTCTCTGCCAGAATCACGAGATCCCGACCCGTCAGGTCGGAAGCAGATAATGCTCCAATCTGGACGGTCGCAAAGCTGCTGATGCCCTCGGCCATCAGGATTTCGCTGAGATATACCCCAAACTGGTATGGGCTATTGTTGTTAACCACCAGAAGGATCGGGTCGATCACAGGCGTCTGCGCCTTTGTGGTCACCACACCCGTCCCGGAGGAAGCGAGCAAGAACAACATGATTACTGCTACAGCTAAATATTTAGCACGATGCATGTGTAAATTCACTCCCTCATAGCCCCCAAAGCTATCCTAGATGATTACCAGCGGCAAGCAACAATAAAAGACCATACATTGATCAATAATGCATATAAAAGGCGCATTCAATTGCTAACATCATAAAAAAACGACCTTGCACGCAGCTTGCAAGGTCAAGATCGACTAATGGTTTTGCAAGGTCGAAAATATGGAATGCGCATTCTATCTCGCCTAAAACGAAGCAAGGCCACTTCACCCCTGCCCTGTTTTGCGGGATAATAGGTGTTGTTCGCATAAATGGCAAAGATGAGTGACGAGGCTTATTGTATGCTGCCGAAATCCATTCGCTGGCGGCTGCCGCTGACCTATGCCGCCATTGCCCTGTTAACGGCGCTGACGCTCGGCGTTGTCCTGCTGACCACCCTGCGCGGGTTTTATGGTGCGCGCGAACGCGAATACCTCTATGGCAATGCGGGGAGCATCAGTCAGGCCGCCGCCAACATGCTCAGCAGCCATCTCTCCAAAGCCGCCGTCCGCGCACGCCTGGAGAGCTTCGCCTTCCTATCACAGACGCGCGTTCAGCTCCTGGACAGCCAGCGCAATGTATTGGTCGATTCCGGTGAGCCGAAGAACACCAACGCGTTGGCCTTCTCGTTTGTGTCCCCGAACGGCGTACAGTTCGGCGTGGATAATCCCAGTCTCGAATACCTGTGGTCGCTCTCGCGTGGCGTCGAGGATGACGCGGCCATGATGAGCAACCTGACCGACGAGTTGTTCTTCATGTCAGTCGTGCCGACGCTGTACGGTTTCGGCCTCAGCCCGGAAGTGCGCTCACCTGACCGCGTGTCCGACCAGTTCGTCGAAGTGCCGATTGTCAATGAGTGGCAGCATGTGGTCGGCTACGTCAAGCTCTCTGAAGGACCGGCCTATGGGGCGGAGATCGTGGACGGAGTGGCGCGGGATCTGGCGCTCGCCAGCCTGTTCGCCATCGTGCTGGCCGCAGTTGCGGGATTTTTTATCAGCCGCCGCATGAGCGCGCCACTGCTGGCGTTGAGCGCGGTGGCCGAACGCATGGCGGCTGGCGACCTGGCCGCGCGCGCGCCACAATCGGGCGGCGACGAGTTCGGCCTGCTGGCGCGCACCTTCAACGACATGGCCGCCAAGATTGAAGAAACAGTGCTGGTACTTCGGCGCTTCGTCGCGGACGCGGCGCACGAAATTCACACCCCGCTGACGGCGCTGCGAACCAGCCTGGAACTGGCGGCCACATCACCCAGCGACAACCGAGCCTTCATCCAGCGCGCGCATGACCAGGTACGGCGGCTGCAAGGCCTGACCGACAGCCTGTTGCAACTCTCACGCATTGAGTCAAACACAGTGGAAGTCGCGCGCGAGTCGATTAACGTCGCTGCGCTGGTGCAGGAAACAAGCGAGGTGTATGCTTCCCAGGCGGAGCAAGCCGGCCTGAGCTTCCAACTGGAACTGCCGCCTACGCCGGTGATCGTCGATATTCAGCCTGCAGCCTTTCGCAGCGCACTCAGCAATCTGATCGGCAATGCCATCAAGTTCACGCCGGAGAACGGGAGCATCCGGTTGAGTGTGCGACAGCGTGGCGCATATGCCGAAGTCGAAGTGCAGGACACGGGCATCGGGATCCCGCCGGAAGATCTGCCCTATATCTTTAACCGTTTCCATCGCGGGCGCAACGCGACAGCGTATGCGGGCAGCGGCATCGGACTGGCGATTGTCAAGGCAGTGATCGAACGCCAGCAAGGACAGGTACAGGTACAAAGCAATTCAAACGGTACGCAGTTCCTGCTGCGACTGCCGACGATATGAGGAACAGCAATGAACGCGAGTGAATGTATCCTGATCATCGAAGACGACCCGGCGGTCGCGTCCGGACTGCAAGATGGCCTGGCACGCGAGGGCTACCATGTGGTGTGGAAATCGAGCGGCATGGACGGCATCCAGCACCTGCGGACGCACAATCCGCATCTGGTCATTCTCGATGTGCGCCTCCCGGACGGCAGCGGCTTCGATTTTTGCCGCCAGATTCGCCAGTCCGGGCTGCGCCAGCCGATCATGATGCTGACCGTCCAGCAGGACGAGATCGACAAGGTGCTGGGGCTGGAGATGGGCGCAGACGACTACATGACCAAGCCGTTCGGGCTGCGCGAACTGCTCTCGCGCGTGCGGGCGCTGCTGCGGCGGGCGTATGGCGATCTGGCGAACACCGATGCCAATCTGCTGCACGTCGGAGATCTGGTCATCGACCGGGGGCGCGGGCAGGTACGGCGCGGCAACCAGATCATCGTGCTGACGCCAACCGAATTTCGACTGCTCGTCTGCCTGGCACAGCACAGCGGTCAGGCGCTCAGCCGTGACCAGATTATTGATGCGGTCTGGGGCTATGATGCTGACCCTAACAGCGAAAAGATGGTTAACGTCCACATCCGCCGACTGCGTGAGAAGATCGAAGCAGACCCCGCCACGCCGCAGCTCATCCTGACGGTGCCGGGTGTAGGCTACCGACTGGTGCAAAATTAAAGTGATTAGTCAATAGCTTTTAGCCATTAGCTGCAGCACTGAATTCCGGGTAGCCTGGAGAGCCAACACTCCATTGCGGCGCAGCGTGATCCTGCGTGCTGCCGCGACTATCGGCTAACGAGAGGACAATGCCGCGATTGTCTGGCTGGCGCTGCAAATCGGCACGCCTATCCCAGGCCAGCAGGACATTGACCGTCTGCACCACCGCTGTACACACGTTTACGGGCAGTAAGTAGCAAACAGGCCACGCCGATAGACTGGCATGGCTCTACCTGACGTACAGCGCTGCATGATATAGTGACGCATTTCATCCACGATGTTCCTGCGAACGTTGCACGCAAACTGGAGCTGCGCCCATCATGCTGCGAACAGGCCGACTGTACTACGGTTGGGTGATCGTTCTGACGCTGTGCGTCACAGAAACGACCTCATGGGGCATCCTGTACTACGCCTACAGCGTATTCATTCAGCCGATGGAAGCAGAGTTAGGCTGGAGCCGCGCCGAGATGACAGGCGCGTTTTCCGTTGCCCTGTTGATCACCGGTCTGGCAGCGCTGCCCGCCGGGTACATCCTGGATCGTTACGGCTCGCGCGGGCTGATGACCGGAGGCTCCGTCCTGGGCGTGGCCATGCTGCTGGCCTGGTCACAGGTACAATCCCTCACGGTCTTCTATATCATCCTCGTGGGAGTCGGCCTGGCCAGCGCGGCAACGCTGTACACCCCGGCCTTCGCGACGATCGTCTCATGGTTCGTGCACCAGCGGCGGCAGGCTGTGATCACCCTTACGCTGGCCGCCGGATTTGCCAGCACCATCTTCATCCCGCTGGCGCAGTTCCTCGTAGAGCAGCAGGGCTGGCGCGGTGCGTTGGTTAGTCTGGCTGTGGTGTTAGGCGCGCTGACCATTCCGGCGCACGGCCTGCTGCTGCGCAAAGCACCAGCGGTGCTGAATGAACCGCCCGGACGCAGCACAACGCCAGCGATGACCAGCAAGCCGCGTGTTGATGTCACGCCTGTCGAAGCCATTCGTCAGTGGCGCTTCTGGTTGTTCATGCTCGCGCTGGCGATTCATACGTTCACCAGTACAGCGATGACCGTGCATATGGTGCCTTTCATGACCGAGAGCGGGATGAGCGGGGCATTCGCGGCGAGCATCGCGGGCTTAGCCGGGCTGATGTCATTCCCAACTCGTCTGATCTACAGCTTCGTGGGTAACCGCATCTCGCAGAAAAACGCGATGGTCGGCATTTACTGCATCGAGATCATCTCCCTGATCGTCATGTTAGGCGCACGAACTGAAGTCCTATTCATCATCTACGGCGTGTGTTTCGGTATTGCCCGCAGCGCGCCCAGCCCGGTGCTGGCGAACCTGATCGCCGACCTCTACGGCGTTACCTACTACGGCACAATCAGCGCCTATGTTTCGCTGGCATCCACGCTGGCAGGCAGCGCCAGTCCTGTGATCAGCGGGGCGCTGCGCGACGCATCCGGCGGATACAGTGAGGTGCTGGTGATACTGCTGCTGCTGGGCGTGGCCGGAGCCGTGTGTATCAACATCGCGTTGACGGGAACACAGGCCCAGCAAACCAGTCCGTCAAAGGCATAAATTCGTGGCACAAATCGCACATTTGAGCTACGCTCATCATGTCGGCGATTTCACAGAGAGGAACTCCAAATGCCACATCCACTCGTGCTGCAACTGCGCTTCACCCGCAGCGAATTCAAACGCGCGCTGGAAGGTGTCACCGAAGAAGAGGCGCAGAAGCGCTTCCTACCGATGAACTGTATCAGTTGGAATGTTGGACATCTGGCCTGGCAGGAGCAGCGCTATTGGCTGCATCGTGCCCAGGGTCAAATGCTGCTGCCATCGGTTAACCAGCAGTTCGCCTATGGCGCGCCAGCCTGCACCCCTACGCTGGCGGAGGTCTGGGCTGCCTGGGAGCAGATCACCACGGCGGCAGATCCCTGGCTGGACAGCCTGACAACGGCTGATTTCGCCACGACGCGCACCGCAGGCCAGTACACCTTCACGTTCGGCACGCTGATGCAGCGGATGCTCTACCACTACTGGTTCCACATAGGCGAAAACATGGCGATTCGGCAGATGCTCGGCCATACCGATCTGCCACAATTCGTCGGCAACATTGATGCAGAAGCGCCCTATATCCCGGAGTAGTGAGCGGCAGTTACGACGACCAGATGCCGCGCGCGTGTGAAGCCAGGAACAACTCTGCCAGTTTCGCAGGGCGATGCACATGGATATCGTGGTCGGTATCGGCAAACCAGCGCGTTTCCGAGCGAGGTAATCCCGCTTCGGCAGCAGCCACCAGCTCGCGAACGGTGACGGTATCTTCGTCGCTCTTGCGCTCCGCGACACACATCAGCACCGGTTCATGTACCGATGGGTACAGCGCGGGCGTGTTCTGTTCCCACATGGCGCGCAGAATCCGCATGTGGCGGTCGAGCGTTAACCAGGGACGCAGTGTGCCGTCGGGCTCCGTCTCGAAGTTACCGAGCGTCGCTTCGATGCCCTGCTCGTCCCAATCCGGGTGTGCGTGGCTTATCCAGCCTTTAAGCGTGGCGCGCGGTGTACCGATCAGGTCGGGTGGGCGCAGCCGAACGGATATATTTTCCCAGGTATTCGCCGGATTAGCTTGCAAGTGCAGGAAGCCGCCATCAACAAAACCTAGTCCCCGCGCGATGCCAGGATGCCGCGCGCCGAAAGCCAGCACGACGTTGCCCCCCCAGGACTGCCCACAGATAATCGGGCGCTGGACACCGAGCCGCTCAACCAGGCGGTACAGGTCATCGGAAATGGTGTCGAAGTCGTAGCCATCATCTGTCTTGTCGCTCAGCCCATGACCGCGCTGATCAACCGCGACGACGTGATGTCCAGCAGCAGCTAGTCGTTCAGCGACGAGACTCCAGGTCAGGCTATTGCTCGCCAGCCCATGCAGCAGAATGAACGGCGTTCGCTCGCCCGCCCATTCGCGGATATGCAACTTAATGCCAATGTCGATCATGCGGAAGTTGAGATTCATAAGGTGCGCGCCGATGGTGTGATGCGGTACGATACAGTGGGATACAAGTCTAGCAGTAAAGTGGGGAAAACCAAACATGCCGGGACATATTGCCCTCTTCGGCTCCGGAGAACTCTCCGATTCGATGGCCGAAGTCCATCGCAGTCTGATGTCACGCCTGGGCGAACCGGTTCGAGCGGTGTTCATCGATACGCCTGCCGGGTTCGAGCTGAATGTCGAACGGATAGATCAAAAAGCCATCGCTTATTTCGAGCGCAATTTCCGCCTGCCGCTCGCGCTGGGGCGTTACCGCAGCACGTCCGATAGCCCGGAATCCGTGGCCGCAGCCGTGACTGCTATACGCGGCGCGAATTACATCTTCGCGGGGCCGGGCAGTGCCAGCTACGCCATCCGCATGTGGCGCGGCAGCCCGGTCTGGCAGGCTGTGATCGAACGCTGGCAGGCCGGGGCGATGCTGGCGTTCGCCAGCGCGGCGGCGCTGACATTGGGCGCGTTCACCATTCCGGTATACGAGATTTACAAGGTTGGCGCGGAGACGAACTGGATTGCAGGGTTGGACATACTGGGGATGGTGGGACTGAAGACGGCGGTCATACCACACTGGAACAACAACAGCGGCGACCAGTTCTACGATACGCGCTACTGCTTCATGGGCGCGCCGCGTCTGGGCGTATTGGAGTCACAGCTCCCCAACGACGTGACGATGCTAGGAATCGATGAATACACTGCCGCCTGCATAGACGCCGAAACGAGGCAGATTGACGTACTCGGCGTGGGCGAGGTCACATTGCGCCGAAAGGCCCACCAACAGGCGTTCGGCAAAAACCAGCGATTCGACCTCATCGGCGGCAGTGCAGCACTGCCGGATATCGAAGCGGACGACACGATACCCGAACCACCAACCGCCTCAGATGTTCAGAGCGATCTGGCCGCGCTGCGAATCAATGCTGAAGCGGCAATCAGCGGGCAAGACTGGCAGGCTGCCGTTAACGCACTCGTAACATTGAGCCTGATCGCGGGCGGAGCACTCGACCAGGGGATCTTCAACCGGGCAGAAGGGGCGCTGCAAGCCCTGCAAGCGCTGCTGCCTGCGCTGGCGGGAATGCAGCCGAGCACTTCAGTGAGCGATGACAGCGACGCGCTGATGAAGCTGCTCATCGATTTGCGCGCGGAACTGCGAACCGCCAAGCAGTGGGCGCTCGCAGATCGGCTGCGCGACGGCCTGACGGCGCTGGGCTATACGCTGGCGGACAGCCCGGCAGGTACAACCTGGACGCGGACGAGTTAATGAGCATCAGTTGCTGCAATCCATCACGCGCAGATTGCGATACAGGTTGGCAGTCGGCGTACTGACCAGAATTTCCAGCGGAGGGGCGTCCGGGCGCTGGGCGATGTACCAGGCCGCATCCCAACTGAGCAGCAAATAACGCGACTTAAACTGCAACACAGGTTCGTTCGGGTTATCGAACAACGAGAGACCAAGCCCCGCCGGGAAACCCAACAACAGATTGTTGTAGGTTGTAACCTGGAATAACACGGTGTTACACCAGGGATTCCCGGCACCTGCATCAAAGGCTGCATGAGAGCGGATTGCTTCCTGAAAGGCCAGCCGTTCATCAGACGAAGTAGTGAACTTGGGCACGACCATCTCACGGAATGTGCTGACAAACAGGCCGATACACAGCGCGTTGATCACGATGACGGACAGCACAGGACGGTAGTGCTGACGCGCCACCATGGTAAGCAGTGAAAGCATCAAGTGCGTCGCTAGTACGCGATAATCACCCCAGGTCGCGATGAGGTACAGCGCCAGGCTGGCGAACAACACCGCCGCCAGATTGTAGGCGTGGAACGCTGACTCGACGGCCTGCCCCCTCCCCCGACGGAACAACGCCGCCGCCACGAAGAACAGGATGAAGCCGACTACCTGCACGGTCAGCACGATGTCCAGGCTGGCTTTCGCGGGATCAAGGTAACGTTCCAGATTGGCGATAAACTTCGCTGCTAATGCCTGGAGACCCGCACCCGGAGAGATGGAAAAGCTGGCAAGAATATTGGTGATAGAGTTGTCACCGGGAGCGCCGACAAGCTGGGCAACCGTATATGCCAGGACCAAGAAAAAGGCGCTTTGCAGCAGCGCCAGCAGACGACCACGCCATGTCGGGCGGCTGAGCAGCATGAAGAAGGGCAGGAACAGCACACCCCACGAAATACGGGTTATGGCGGCAGCAGCTAACAGCAGCAGGTAGACGATGCGTTCCCTTGTAGAAACGCTGTCGCGATGGACAAGCACCCGAAAGAACACGACCGCGAGCAGAATGGAAAAGACCTGATGCAAACTCTCCTGCATGTTGGAGAACAGGTAGATATGATATGGCCAGAAGGTCGCCATGATCAGCGCAGCGGCAGCGAGTTGGCGTCTATTCGCTTTGACGGTGTAGCAGTAAACCAGCACTGCCACCGCGATGAGCGCCGCATTGATGAAGATAGCGGTGTATGTTTCCCAGCCCACTATCCGTGCAAGACCACCATAGAGCATGGGGTACCAGGGGCCGTGCGTGAAGTAGCGGGTAAAGGTCGCAGGCGGCGGCAGTTCGTTGAAAGTGTAGTAACCGCCGCCGAAAGCGACCGCCTGAAAAGTCAGCGTCTGATGCCAGTAATTGACCTCATCCGTCCAGGTCGGCACAAAGTTCGTGAGCGGCACAGACGCACTGGATTGCAGCACCACAAACGAAACGATAAACGGCACAGCGGCGACAAGAGCGATTGCAAGGAAGCGGAGCAAGCGCCGATGCATCAAGCCGCCCGTTCGAGGATGTGCGTGACAACCGTCGCGCCCGTGCCGCCGATGTTCTGCGTCATGCCCAACGCCGCATCGGGCACCTGATTCGAGCCGCCATCGCCACGTAACTGCGTGACCAGATCAACCAGTTCGTAGATGCCCGTCGCGCCGACTGGATGGCCGCGCCCCTTCAGGCCGCCCATCGTGCTGATCGGCACCCGCCCCCCAATCGCAATCTCACCGTCGAGCGCCAGCCGTGTGCCCTGCCCCCGTTCGGCAAAACCCGCTGCTTCCAGGCTGAGCGCCGCCATGATCGAAAAGGCGTCGTGAACTTCAAATATGTCAATGTCTGCCGAGGAAAGGCCGGACTGCTCGTAAGCCTTCTGCGCGCTCAGGCGAGCAGCATCCAGTCCGAGCAGGTCAGCGCGATCAGCCAGTCCAATCGTATCCGTCGCCGTGACGCTGGCGCGAACGCGGACGATAGGCCGCTTCAGATCGCGCGCCAGCTCCAATGGACAAACGATCAACGCCGCAGCGCCATCGCAGATTGGCGAGCAATCAAAGAGGTTGATCGGGTCGGAAATCATCGGCGCGCGCAGGTAGGTGGATTCGTTGATTGGTTTGCGGAACATCGCGTTGGGGTTATGCGCGGCGTTCAGGTGGGCGTTGAGGCTGAAGGGCGCGAAAGCCGAATGCGGCACGCGGTACTCGTGCATATAGCGCCGCATGATCAGCGCATTGAGCGCAACGAATGACGCTCCATGCGCGCCTTCGTAATCGGCGTCAGAGGCCGTCGCCAGCGCCGCCGTGATCTCACCCGTCGTAGCGTCGGTCATCTTCTCGACACCGCAAACCGCAGCCACGTCGATCATGCCGCTGGCAACCGCGCGCACTGCCGATTGAAAAGCAACGCCGCCGGATGCACAGGCCGCCTCGACCGTAGCGGCTTCGATGCCCCGCCAGCCTGCATAGTCCGCGATGAGCGCGCCGAGATGGGCCTGGTTGCTCAGGCGCGTGGCGAGCATATTAGAAACGTACAGCGCGTCCGGGCGTTCGATCTGAGCATCCTGGGCGGCTGCGCGCAGTGCCTGGAAAGCCAGTTCACGCAGGCTGGTACCCCAATGTTCACTGATGGGCGTTTGACCGATTCCGATGACCGCTACTTCACGCATGACGCACACCTCGTTTGTACCCGTTTTCACAAAATCGGCGTCACTATAG
>JAEUQX010000196.1 GCA_016788625.1 Anaerolineae bacterium | reverse complement strand
CATCCAGCCTGGAGTCCTGACGGTAAGCAGATCGCTTTCGCGGTAGAAGATGAAACCGGGCTAATTCAAATCTACGTCGTTGACCTTGACACATGTTCAACCTCGAATGAATGTACATCAACGCAGCTCACAAATGACTCGTGGGGGCAAAGTTTTGAACCAGCCTGGAGTCCTGATGGACAAAAAATAGCGTTTTCAAGTGAGAGAGATGGTTTTTACGCTATCTATACCATGAATGCTGATGGTACGAATCAGCGCCGTCTGACAGAGAACAAACCATTGGGAGATAATGATCCAACATGGAGTCCTGACGGGGATCATATTGCTTTCATTCGATGGATAGCCGAGGCTTCAGATAGGGGAATCAGCAAGAGACTATATGTTATGACCAGCGATGGAATAGATTTGCAGTGCGTCATTGGAAACGGGGCAAGTGATCCGGACTGGTGGTTGGAATTGGATGAAGTTCCCGATGAGCCAATCGAGTTGTTAGCAACGGAGGCGTCATCGTAAGGTGTGCTGGTCTATGACCACTACCCGAACACGCTTCATCAAGGGTGATCGCAGCGGCGGGTACGCAGCACCGCTGGCAGTGTGACCAGGCGGGGCGTCGTGGCGGACACTCCTGACATTTCCACAGGTCCTCAATTCAGGATACGATCATTTCCGCTACTCCCGCTGAACGGTCTTCGTTACCCCGTCATTTTGGCGCTATAATCGAACCCTGTGCAGCCGAAATAGAGCGGATGGAGCATCAATGATGGCAGCAAAAATTGTGGTCGTCGGCAGCTTTAATATGGACTTGACGGCTTATATGGAACGTTTACCACGACCGGGCGAAACGGTCGGCGGGCGCTTATTCGTCACCGGGCCGGGCGGCAAAGGCTCGAACCAGGCGGTGGCGGCGGCGCGGCTGGGCGCGGAGGTGACTTTCATCGGGCGCGTCGGTCAGGATGTGTTCGCGGAAAGCGCGTTGAACACCTGGCGGCAGGAGGGCATCAACACCAATTATGTCATTCGTGACCCGCAACATGCCACTGGCGTCGCCCCGATCTGGGTGGATGACAGCGGCGAGAACAGCATCGTCGTCGTGCTGGGCGCGAACCTGGCGATGCAGCAGAGCGATGTGGACGCGGCGGCAGCGGTGATCGCCAACGCCGATGTGCTGATCTGCCAGTTGGAGATTAACTACGACATCGTTGAATACGCCCTCAAGGTCGCCAAGCAGAAGGGCATTCGCACCATCCTCAACCCGGCTCCGGCGGGCAAGATCGCCGCCGAGGTGCTGGCGCTGGCCGATTACCTGACGCCCAACGAGACCGAACTGGAAGCGCTGAGCGGCATGGGCGGCGCGGTCGAACCTGCCGCACGCTCGCTGCTGACGCGCGATGATCAGACCGTCGTGGTGACGGTTGGGGCGCAGGGCGCGCAGTGGGTGAACAAGACGGGCACAAAGCTGCTGCCGCCGTTCCCGGTGAATGTCGTCGATACGACGGGCGCGGGCGATGCCTTCAGCGGCGGCTTCGCGGTGGCGCTGGCGGAGGGCAAGTCTCTGGAAGAAGCCATCACCTTTGCCAATGCGACGGCTGGCCTGTGCGTGACGCGCCCCGGCACCGCGCCGAGTATGCCCACACGTGCCGAGGTCGAGGCGCTGCTCAAGACCCGCTGAGCGCTGTAAGTTTGTGATACAATCCGGTCAGTAGAGGGAGTGTGAATGGTCGATCTGGGGATCGTGATCGTCAACTGGAATACGCGCGACTACCTGCGCCGCTGTCTGGAAACGGTGATGGCGAGTCAGGGCGATTTCAGCTTCAAGGTGGTGGTGGTCGATAACGCCTCCAGCGATGGCAGTGCCGAGATGGTGCGCACGGCGTTCCCGGCGGTCGAGCTGATCGTCAGCAGCGTGAACGGCGGCTATTCCTATGCCAACAACCTGGGGCTGCGCGCCCTGGGACTGCGCGGGGCAGGGGATGTG
This sequence comes from Anaerolineae bacterium, assembly GCA_016788625.1. Classification (GTDB taxonomy): domain Bacteria; phylum Chloroflexota; class Anaerolineae; order Aggregatilineales; family Phototrophicaceae; genus CFX2. The sequence goes on along the minus strand of JAEUQX010000196.1, from coordinate 2,294 downwards.
GATGCCGATGCGCCGCGTTACGCTCTGCTGCTCAACCCGGATACGGAAGTGCCACCAGAGTCGCTCTACGGCATGGTGCGCTTCATGGATGCACACCCGGATGTCGGCGTGGCCGGGCCGAAGCTGCTGCTGGAAGATGGCAGCCTCGACCTGGCCTGCCGCCGCAGCTTCCCGACGCCGGAAGTCTCGTTCTACCGCTTTTCCGGCTTATCGAAATTGTTTCCTCGGCATCCACGCTTTGGGCGCTATAATATGACGTTTATGGACCCCGACGTAGAAACCGAAGTCGACTCGGTCGTCGGTGCGTATATGCAGGTTCGCCGCGAGGCGATCCGTGACGCCGGACTGCTCGACGAAACGTTCTTCATGTACGGAGAGGACCTGGATTGGGCGTTCAGAATCAAAAACAGGGGCTGGAAGGTGTTCTACCACCCGTCAGTGACCGTGCGCCACATCAAACGGGCCGCCAGCCGCAGGAGCAAGAAAGCGCAGTACGAGTTTCAGCGGGCGATGTGGATCTTCTACCAGAAGCATTATCGGAAGACGACACCCTGGTGGATGCACAACCTGGTGATGATGGCGCTGGTGATGAAGGGCGGGCGCGAATTGTGGCAGGAGATGCGCCAACCCCTTCCTTCGAACACCTGAGGCCCGTTTCCGAACGATCACATCGCGTACAGGGGGCGCTGGGCATCGCGCTGCTGATTCAGGACAGCGTGCTGTTGGTCGCTGCCTTCGCGCTGGCGTATATCGCGCGTGAGACGCTTCCCATCCTGCGTATCCCGAACGTGCAGCCGGAATTTGCGCTGTATATCCCGACGATCATGCTGCAAGTGGTGGTGATCATCACCATGTTTTACCTCTCGCAGATGTATCACCTGCCGCGCGCCGTCAGCCGCATCGACCATGCGCGCAAGGTGATCGGGCTGGTCACAGTCGGCTCGCTGCTGGTCTTTGGTATGCAGGCCATCCTCTTCACCGATACCTTGTTCGCGGTGGATTACCCGCGCAGCCTGTTGTTCTACGTCTGGATGATCAGTATGGGGTTGGTGATCACCGGGCGCGAGATGCACCAGTCGTTTAAGCTGATGCTGCGGCGGCGTGGTGTCGCGCGTGACAACCTGCTGATCGTCGGCACGGGCAAGATCGCGCGGGAAATCGCCCGCAAGATCGTCAGCAACCCGGCGCTGGGCTACAACGCCATCGGCACGGTGGTCAGCCCCAAGATGCGCAATCGCGGCACGGTGCATGGCATCCCGGTGATCGGTACCTATCAGGATTTGCCGCTGCTGATTGACCGCTGCAACATCGATCAGGTGATCATTGCGCTTTCGGACGTGCAGCGCGCCGAGCTGGTTGACCTGATTTCGTTGTGTCAGCGCGGGCGTGTGGACATCAAAATCTACCCCGATATGTTCGCCTATGTCGCGGGCGACATGAGCGTGGACGACCTGGGCGGTACGCCGCTGCTGACCGTGCGCGATATCGCGCTGCGCGGCTGGCGCTTGAGCCTAAAGCGCGGCCTGGACATCTTCGGCGCGCTGTTTGGCATGATCTTCCTCTCGCCCTTCATGCTGCTGACGGCCTTGTTCATCCGCCTGGAGTCCAAAGGCCCGATTTTCTACACCCAGGAACGCATGGGGATGGACGGCAAACCGTTCCATATGGTCAAGTTCCGCACCATGCGCCAGGATGCCGAGGTGAACGGCCCCGGCTGGACGGTGAAGGACGACCCGCGGGTGACGCGCCTGGGCAAATGGATGCGCAAGACCAACTGGGACGAAATTCCGCAGTTGATCAACGTGCTCGTGGGCGAAATGAGCCTGGTCGGCCCACGCCCGGAACGCCCGGTATATGTGATGGAATTCCGCGAGCGCATCCCGCGTTACATGGAACGTCACCGCGAGAAGGCGGGCATGACCGGATGGGCGCAGGTCAACGGACTGCGCGGCGACACGTCGATCAGCGAACGCACACAGTACGACCTGTGGTACGTAGAGAACTGGTCACTGTGGCTCGATCTCAAGATCATCATCCGCACGGTCTGGAACACCATCATGCGACGCAACAAGAATGCCTACTGATCACATGGATCTGAAAACCCTCGAAGCCGCGATGGAAGCCTTTGTCACGAGCAAAGGCTGGTACGCGCCGGACTCCGCGCATCCCCAGACGCCGAAGAACCTCGCCATCTCGCTCGTGCTGGAGGCCAGCGAGGTGCTGGAACACTTCCAGTGGGGCGAACAAGCCGCGCAGCGCGACGAACTGGCGGGCGAACTCGCTGATGTGCTGCT
>JAEUQX010000185.1 GCA_016788625.1 Anaerolineae bacterium | reverse complement strand
GGGAATCACTACCCTGAACGCCGGATCTGCTGGCTTAACCGACACCTCTGACCTGATGCGCAGCAGTCCCTCGGCGCTAACTCTGTTTGGGTCGGGACTGCGCGGCGGGCTGCTCACCTTCGGCGGCGCGTACACGGTCATTCCCTATCTGCAAAACGACGCGGTTATCGTTGGCGGCTGGATGACCAACGCGCAGTTCCTCGACGGATTGGCGCTTTCCGGCATCCTGCCCGCGCCGCTGGTGATTTTCGGCACATTCGTTGGGTACCTTTCGGGAGGTCTGCAGGGCGCGATTGCAGTGACGGCAGGTATTTTCCTGCCAGCCTTTGCTTTCACGCTGGCGGGACATAACCTGATGGAGCGGTTAATTGCCAACACAGCGCTGCACAGCTTCCTGGACGGCGTGACGGCAGGCGTGGTCGGACTGATCGCCGCGACGACGCTGGTGCTGCTGCGCGCGGCCATCAGCGATTGGTCTGCGCTGCTCATCTTTGCCGTTGGTCTGGTCATACTGTTTCGCTGGAAATCCAAACTCAGCGTACCGATCATCGTGCTGGCTGCGGGGTTAGTCGGCATGATGGTGACTGGGGTGTAATCATGCGGCTGTTTGATCTGCCAGAAGCACATTCGCTCAGCGTGTTGACGCGCGACGGACGGCTGCTGTTTGTTTCTCGCATCACGCGCTTATTCGCCTATGGCCTGATCTCGGTCGTGCTGGTGCTGTATTTAGCGCAGGTCGGTTTCGATGAGGGGCAGATCGGGCTGCTGCTCTCGCTGACGCTGGCGGGTGACACCGTAGTCTCGCTGTGGATCACCACGCGTGCGGATCACATGGGACGGCGAAAGATGCTGCTGCTCGGGGCGGGTCTGATGATTTTGGCGGGTACAGCCTTCAGCGCGTCGAGCAGTTTCATCATCCTCACACTCGCGGCTATCATCGGCGTGATCAGTCCCAGCGGCAACGAGATCGGCCCGTTCCTGGCAATCGAGCAGGCCGGCCTGGCTCACACCATCCCCGATAACCAGCGCACGCAGATCTTCGCCTGGTACAACCTGGCGGGTTCGGTCGCTACCGCGTGCGGCGCGCTGATCGGCGGAGGCGCGGCTGCCTTGCTGCAAGCGGCTGGCAATACACCCCTGACGAGTTACCGGTTTATTCTGCTGCTCTACGCGCTGTTGGGCGCTGTGCTGCTCGTCATCTTCACACGCCTGTCCTCGCGTATTGAACTCGCTGCCGCTCCAGCCAAACGCGCTGGCCTGGGCATCGAACGTTCACGCAGCATTGTCCTGCGGCTCTCAGCGCTGTTCGCGTTGGACGCGTTCGGTGGGGCGTTGATCGTCCAGAGCCTTGTGGCGTACTGGTTCCATGTGCGCTTTGGTGTCGATACAGCGGTGATCGGCGCGATTTTCTTTGGCGCGAATATCTTCGCTGGCCTTTCGGCGCTGGCTGCCGCGCGGATTGCGACGCGCATCGGGCTGATCAACACGATGGTCTTCACGCACATCCCGTCCAACATCCTGTTGATGCTCGTGCCGCTGATGCCGACGCTGCCGCTGGCCGTGTTCGTGCTGCTGGTGCGTTTCAGCATCTCGCAGATGGATGTGCCCACGCGCCAATCCTACGTCATGGCCGTGGTTGACCCGACAGAACGTTCGGCGGCGGCGGGCGTGACCGGGATTGCGCGCACGGTCGGGGCAGCCTGCGCCCCCCTGCTCAGCGGCCTGATGTTGGGCGCGGGACTGCTCAGCCTGCCGTTCTTCGCGGCGGGCGGCCTGAAGATCGCCTACGATCTGGCGTTGTATCGCAGCTTTCGCCGCTTGAAGCCACCCGAAGAAGTTTCGGGCTAACGGTGAATGTTTTCCGATTGAGATGGGGCAGTGACGATTGAGCACGGTACAAAGTCTGTGCTGCATTTTTTGTACAAATATATACGTTCAGTGGGTGGAAGTTCTCGGAATGGTGTTCTTCATGGGGATGGCTGCGGGGCTGGTGCTGATGGCGCGGCTTCTGTACCCGCGCGCCCGGCGCACCTATCGTGGCGAGTGGGACGAGTAGAAACGCGCAGAGGCGGGATATTGCGTCCCGCCTCCGCTATTGAAGATAGGCTAGATATTCCCCGGTTGGCTGCCTCCAGCGGCAGTGCCAATGTTGAATACCACGATGTAGTCGCCGAAACTGCTCTGCTGGTAGCTGGTCATCAGGAACTTCAGGAAGTTCGCATCCGGGTCGGGATCGAGTTCCAGCCCCGTCAGGTCAAAGCTGAGCATCGAGTCACGCGGGCCACCCGGTATGCCACGGCGGTTGCCACGCGCCACGCCGGAGTTAGACAGGTTGCTCTGCGTGTTCCAGCAGGTGTTGGCGTCGCCCGCATCGTCGCAGGCCATCGGGTTATCACGCGCATCCGTCAGCACCCGACCATCGCTATCAACCAACTGCATCAGCGGGTCGAGGTCGTTGGTGATTGAGATCATGTAGATGCTCATCGGCACGCCCGACGAGACCATGTTGGGCGTAATACGCACAGAGAAGGGGTCGCCCGCACCCTGCCCACTCCCGTCAGCATTCGTCACCGCCATGCCTTCCAGGATCAACACAAACTGCCCGGACGACCCATCGGTGCTGCCGACGATCAGCGAAATGTCCGAGAAGCCGCTGCGACTGTGGAAGAATGGCACCTGCGCACTGCTGCGGCTGGCCTCGACCACGCCGCTGGTCGGCAGCGCTACGCCATAGTCCGCAGCCTCGCGCACATCGTCTTCGCACAGGCTGATGCCGCCGCTGTCACCCACCGCAATCGCCGGGTCAAAGCCGTCCACGCCCAGCGCGGTAGCAGTATAGGTGAAGTTGGGACGCATACTGACGACGATCTCGACGCCATTGCTGATGGTTATGCCGTTCGGGCACTCGACAGTCAACCCGCCCGTGTCACCCTTCTTGCCACCCTGCGGCGTGGGTACTACCCCGGCCTGCGAGCTGCCGCTGTCGCCCGTGCCCGTGTGGAAAACGACGATGTAATCGCCAAAACTGCTCTGCTGGTAGCTGGTCATCAGGAAACGCAGCATGTTTTCGTCCGGATCACTATCCAGCGAGAGGCCGTTGAGGTCAAAGCCCAGCATCGAGTCGCGCGGGCCACCCGGCGTCCCACGATTGTTGCCCCGCACCACGACGGCTTCGGTCAGGCTGCTCTGCGTGTTCCAGCAGGTGTTGGCGTCGCCCGCGTCATCGCAGACCATCGGGTTATCGCGCGAATCGGTGATCACATTGCCATCGGAGTCGGCGATCTGCATCAGGGGATCGAGATCATTGGTGACGGAAATCATGTAGGCATTGAGGATGCCGCTGTCTACCATGTTCTGTGTGATACGAACGACGAACGGGTCGCCCGAGCCTTGCCCGCGCCCGTCCGCTTCGGTCACAGCCATGCCTTCCAGAATGAGGACGAACTCGCCGCCAGAACCATCCGTGCTGCCGATGATCAGCGACACATTGGTGAAGCTGTCGTAGCTGTGGAAGAACGGCACCTGTGAGCTGCCGCCGTCCGCATTGACTGTGCCAGAGGAGGGCAGCTCGACGGCATAGCGCCCGGCCTCGTTCGCATCGTCTTCACACAGGCTCACGCCATTCTGGTCGCCTACACCGATGATCGGGTCGAAGCCATCGATTCCCAGTGCCGTCGCCGTATAGGTGAAGTTCGGGCGCATGTTGACGATGATTTCCACGCCGTTGCGGATGACTGTTCCATCGGGGCACTCCGCCTCTACACCATCGGTGCTGACCGACTGCGCAAAGACCGGGGCGGCGGTCAGGAACAGACCCAGCAGCAGGAGCATGACATAGGTTGCACGTCGCATAACATCTCCTCAAATCAAGAAGGTATCTATTGACCCCACAACGGGTATACCATTATCTTATGCTGATGTGCCGTGTTTTTGCTACCACATTCCCGTAAAAAAGTTGCAATCACGAAGATTTAACCGGATGACCACACAAGCACCTCCTGATCCACATCGCTTTAACGCTCTGGTCTGGCAGATCGTCCGCCAGATTCCAGCGGGCGCGGTCAGCACCTACGGCCAGATCGCTTCGATGATTCCGCCGCCCGACGGGGTTGAAGAGGCTGATTATGAACGCTTCGGCGCGGTGTGGGTCGGCAAGGCCATGAACGCCGTCTCTGGCGACGCGGCCAGCAGCGTGCCCTGGCAGCGCGTGATCAACAGCCAGGGCGGCATCAGCCTGCCAGAGGGCAGCCGCGCGGCAGTCGAGCAGCGTGCCCGCCTGGAAAGCGAGGGTGTGACCTTCGAGCGCAACGGCCGCGTCAACCTGAACACCTACGGTTGGGATGGCCCGGACGCGGAATGGCTGCGCGAAAACCGCCTGCTCACGCCGCGCCCACTCAAGAAACCGAAATCCGATAACCCGGAGCAGCTCACGCTGTTCTGAAGCAGCTTTGAAGGTAGGCAAACATGAATGCGGACAACCAGACCGATCTTGAAATGGCCGTGATGCGCGTGGTCGAAGCGGAGACGAACGCTTTCTGGAACAAGGATTTTGAAGCGTGGGCGGCCTGCTGGCTGCATTCGCCCGCTGTTCGCATGATGGGCTGGTGGGCGCGCGGCGGCATCTCGGTCATCGAAGGGTGGGAAGCGCACAGCAGCAATATCAAAAGGCTGATGGACGCCAACCCCACGCCCAATCCCTCGGCGGCGAAGGTGCGCCGCGAGAACGTGAATATCCGCGTCAGCGATCAGATGGCCTGGGTGACATTTGACCAGTATGGCGCGGATACAGGCGAACCCGAAATGGATATGCCCGGTCTAAGCCGTGAAACGCGCGTACTGGAAAAACACGACGGAGACTGGAAGATCGTCTACGCCAGTTGGCTGCTGCAAGGCGCGTGATCTCAGTAGTACAGGAACATCTCGACGCGGCGGAAGGTTTCCATGTAACCCATCTGCTGGAAGATCGGCCAGCGCAGATCGAGCGCGGGCAGATTCTCCACCTTCGTGTCCAGCATCGGATGCAGATCGTGCAGGTGATAGAGCAGCGCCAGCGTCATCGTGTCGCGCACGTGCGGCGGCGTATGAACCGTCACATAGGCCATCTGGATCAGGCTGCTCTCGTAGGCAACCCAGCCGCTCTCCCCACTGGGGAACTGCACACACAAGCCCTTCAGCCCATCGAGATGAACGAGCGAACGGTTTTCGTCCAGCCAGGATGCAGCCTCGCCGCGTTCCTCGAGGCACTTCAGGATTTCGTCACGGTTCAAGGGTGTCACCTGCACATCCGGCACTGGCTGCGGGATCACGGGTTTGCCAGGGGGACGGCGCACAACCAGCAGTTCGCGGGTTTCGTTGAAGCCCAGCTTGCGGAACAGGCGGTGCGCGGGGATATTGCCCTTGATCACCTCAAGCTGCACCAGGCGGGCATTGCGCTCCCGCGCGCCGTTGAGCAGGTGTTCCATCAGGAAGATGCCCAGGTTCTTGCCGCGCCGCTCCGGCACAACGCCCAGGCGGGTAATCCAGGCGCGGTCGTTGCGCACGCCCAACATGCCCAGTCCCAGCATCACGCCTGCCCTATCCAGTACCACCGCTGAAGCGTCCAGATCGACATCGTAGCTGCGGACGTAGGCTTCCATTCGGCGCGCGTTCATCGGCATGGGCACGATGTAATCGACGCGCGTGTGGTTGTAGATTTCGGCGAGTTCGGCAAAGTTGTATGTACTCGTCGGCACTGCGACGAACGGTGTGGCCGTATCTTCGGTGTTCATGGTCGGGCTGACCGCAGGTGTGAGGTCGGCCAAGCGCGTTACTCCTGTTTGGGTTCAGTCGGCGCGGGGAGATGGGGCTGATTGAGATAACCAGCAACCTGCTGGGCGAACAGGCGCGTATCAATCGGCTTGGTGATCACGCCGTCGCAGCCGTAAGCCTTCGCCATCTCCTGCGCGCGGTCTTCCGGCCAGGCAGTGAAGGCGATGACGCGCGTGCGGGTAAGCGTGGGGTATTGGCGAATCATGGCGACAATTGTCTGCCCATCCACATCCGGCAGCCCCAGGTCAACCAGCACAAGATCCGGCGTGGTTTCGATCACCTTCGCCAGCCCGGACTCGCCTTCTTCCTCCACGCTGACATCGTGCCCGGCATGGCGCAGCAGTTTATCAACCATACGCGCGTTGTTGACATTATCTTCGATGACCACGATGCGGCTCATCGGACTTTACTCCTCAAGCAAATTGTGAATGACATAGAGCAGTTGTTTGCGCTCCAGCGTGCCTTTGCGGATGAGCGCTGCGCCGTAGCTGTTCAGCGTGTCCTGCTCTGCCGCCGTCAGTTCCTTGGCAGAGAGCACCAGCACGGGAATATCACGCAAACGCACGTCGCGCTGCAAGGTGTCCAGCACATGAAAACCATCCATCTCTGGCAGCATCAAATCCAGGATGACCAGTTCGGGATGGTGCTCATAGATCGCCTTCAGGCCAGCGCGCCCGGTCGAGGCCTCGTAGACGCGGTAACTGCCATCGCTTTCCAGCAAGCGCCGCGCCAGCCGCAAGTCCTGCGGATTATCCTCGATGATCACGACAGCGTGTTGATCACGGCTGACGTCCGGTTTACGTAACCCGCCGCTCAGCACCTGTTCCAGCGGGCGTAATGTCCCGGTCTTGATGCGCGGCTCGTGCCCCAGCGCGGCGACGACATGATCGACCAGCGCGCGCGTGTCCAGGCCGCCCTTCGTCCAGACCGACTCACTGTAGGCTTGCAGGGTGCGTGCATCCTGTTCGGTGAGCGTCTTGGCCGAGACGACGACGACGGGAATCGCGGCAGTCTCTGGCGCGGACTTGAGCGTTTCGAGCAGTTTGAAGCCATCCAACTCCGGCATGGTCAGGTCACAGATGATCAGGTCAGGTGCGCGATCCGCGATCATGGCGAGCGCCTCACGCCCGTCAGCAGCCTCGGAAATGCGGTAGCGTTTGTAGCGCTGGAGCAGGCGGCGGATCAGGCGGCGGTCGGTAGCGTTATCGTCCACGACCAGGATATGCGTCACCTGCTCGTCCAGCCCACGAATGGCCGCGTTCAGCCCTTCGCCACGCGCTTCACCAGCGGCCTGTCCCTCCGCGCTGAGCTGTAGATCGAGGACATATTGATCGCCCAGGATGTGACTTTCCGCCGTGAAGGTGTGGCCGGAGCAGTTGACGACGACGACTTCGCCAGGGGCAATCGTGCCATCGCTGAGCATCTTCTCTAACCCGGCAAAGGCGACGGCAGTGGCTGGCTCGACCGAGTAGCCCGCTTTGCTCGCCAGGCGGCGCATCGCCTCGAAGGTGGTGCCGTCCTCAATCGCCAGCATCGCGCCGTTGTTGCTCTGCACGGCTTCGCGCAGCAGGTTGTAACTAAAGCCGGGTTCGCCCGTCGCCAGCACGGTGATCAGGGTTTGTGGAACGACCGGGGGCGCTGTTTCCAGTCCGGCATGATAGGCCTGCACCATTGGCGCACAGCCCGCCGCCTGGATGATGCCCAGGCGCGGCATTTTGTCGATCAACCCCATTTGCAGGAGTTCGCTGAAACCCTTCCACACGCCCAACGGCCCGATACCACCGCTGACCGCCTGAATATACCAGTCCGGGCTGCGCCAGCGCCCACTGGCATCCGCGCCCAAGCGCCCGGCCAACTGTTCGGCGATCTCGAAGGCCAGCGTCTTCATGCTCTCCTTGCCGGGGATGGCCTTCGCGCCTCGGTCAAGGAATATACCTTTATGCCGCGCGAACTCGGCGGCGATGTGTTTGGTCTCGTCATAGGTGCCAGAGACCTTGACGACCTCCGCGCCGTACAGCGCCGCCTCGCGCATCTTTTCGCTGGGCACGAGGCTGGTGAGGAACAGCCACAGCTTGATGCCCGCCCGCGCGCAGTAGGCCGCGTATGCCGCGCCCGCGTTGCCCGTCGAAGCCAGCACGCATTCGGTGATGCCGGCGCGTTTCATCGCCATGACGGAGAGGGCGGCCTGGCGATCTTTGAACGAACTGGTCGGCCCCTGGCGCTCGTCCTTGATATAGAGATGTTCGTGCTGATACAGGCGTTCGTAGCTGTAGAGGCGCGTGAGCGAGGTGAAGCCCTCGCCCATCGTGATTTCGGGGTCAGGCTCGCTCAGCGGCAGCAGTTCGTGGTAGCGCCACAGGGTATGGTCGCGCCCGGCCAGCTTCTCCGGCCAGCACTGCGCCACCGCTGCATAGTCGTAGCGCGCGTCCAGCCAGTTTGAGCCGCACTGCGCGCACGCTTTGAGCATGATGTCGGCGGACATGCTGTGCCCGCATTCGAGGCAGACTACCTGCTGAAAATAAGCCACGACGATCCCTTCTATGCTACGCCTGCCGGGATAGCACCTCATAGGATGTGATACATCAGGATTGATGTTTGTAGGGACGCAATGTGCTACGCCCCTACAGAATAACGCATCTCCGCAGCAGTTCTTCTTACGCCCGTTCGGCCATGCGTTCCGCGAAGATCGGCAGCGTGAACCAGAAGCTCGAACCGACGCCCTTCTCGCTCTCCACGTAGATTTCGCCTTCGTGCATATGGATGAGATGGCGCGTGATCACCAGCCCCAACCCCGTGCCGCCTGCGCGCCGCGTGGGTGAACCGTCAACCTGATGGAACTGCTGGAACAGCTCCGCCACCTCACGCTCACTCATGCCGATGCCCGTGTCCGTCACACGGATGGCAACTTCGTGGCCGTTGTGCGGCGCGGCCTCGATGCGGACGCTGCCTGACTCGGTGAACTTGATGGCATTGTTGACCAGGTTCATCATCATCTGCTTCATGCGCAGCATGTCACCATACACCGTTGGCAGATTCTCCGGCACGTGCACTTCCAGCACCAGATCCGGCTTATCCTTGATGAGGATCTGTACGGTGCTGACGACATCTTCGATGACGGTCGCCACATCGGCCTCGCGGCGATCCATATGCATCTGCCCGGCTTCGATCTTCGCCAGGTCGAGCACGTCGTTGATGATCGAGAGCAGATGCTTGCCGCCATTGTAGATGGCCTCGACATCTTCGATGGCATCTTCAGTCAGGTCGCCGTCCAAACCGTCAAGCATCACTTCGGAGTAGCCGATGATCGAGTTGAGCGGCGTGCGGAGTTCGTGGCTCATGTTCGCCAGGAACTGCGACTTGAGGCGGTCAACCTCGCGCAGGCGTTCTGCCGTTTCCTGCTGCAACTGGAAGGCACGCGCGTTCTCGATGGCAATCGCCAACTGGTCGCCCAGGGTACGGAAGATCAGCGCATCGCTTTCGGTGAAGCGATTGATCTGACTGGCCTGAACGTCCAGAACGCCGATCAGTTTATCGCCGACAACCATCGGCACAGACATCTCGGAGCGTGTATCTGGCAGCAGCGGGTTGGGTAGGAAGTTTGACTCCTGCGTCACGTCGTTGGAGATCACGGGATAGCGTTCACGTGCGGCCTGCGCGACGAGGCTGTTGACGCGATCCATGGGGATGCGGCGGCCTTGTTGCAGCATGATGCGCCCGGCCTCGCCAGCACCTGCCGCCAGCACCAGATTGGCGTTTTCCTCGTCGGCCAGATAGATGTGCGCGTGGTAAAGATTGAAAGCGCCTTTGGTCAGGTCAACGACAGAACTCAACAGTTCCGTTGGATTCAACTGCGTCGCAGCGGTCGAACTCACCTCGGCCACAATCGCCAACTCGATAGCGCGTTTTTCCGCTTCGGTGCGCTGGCGCTGTGATTCCAGGAAGGCGCGGCGGGCTGCGACCACTGAGGTCGCGGTGGGGATGGCTGCCGCGAAAATGTCGCGCAGGTCCTGGCTGAAGACCTTGGGTTCAGACCAGTTGAAGGTGAGCAGACCATGCCACTCTTGACCAATGCGCAGCCGGATCAGGATCGCCGCGCGGATACCGACGTTCTGCGTGTACTGCCGCTCGGCTTCATTACCCAGCGGACTGGTTTCCCAATCTTCAATGAACAACAGGTCATCGGGATAGTTGCTGATCAGGTTGAACAGGGGGAACTCTGCCAGCGATATGAATGTTGTTCCTATGGACTGTGTCAGATTTTGCCCATCACCCATACGCACAGAGACCGCCTCTGCTCCCAAGAGCTGCCCGTCTTTCATCGACGGGTACATGAGGCTAGAGGCCCAGACGCCCTGTGCTTCCGCCAGCGGGGCGATTGCGTCCAGGATTTCACTCTCGTTGGCAGCTTGCGAAAGCGCGGCGTTGATGCTCGCCAGGGTTTCCGCGCGATTACGGGCAGCACGGATGCTTTCTTCGGTCTCTTTTTCAGTCGTCACGTCGCGCGTGACGAAGTATGTCAGCCCTTCTTGCGCGAACGGCACAGCGTTCCACGACAGCCAGCGGAAACTGCCATCCTTGCACAGATAGCGGTTCTCAAACGAGATGCTGGCCGCGCCGGAACGAATTTGCCGTGCATATTCATCCAACGTCGGCTGGCGATCATCGGGATGCACGAATTCAATGAAGGGTCTCGATTTGAGTTCTTCCATAGACCAGCCGAGCGTCGCTGACCAGGCGGGATTGAGTTCCTGGAAGTAGCCGGTGTGGCTGGCGGTACCGATCATATCGACCGAGAGGTTGTAGACGCGCGACACTTCCTCCCGTGAGCGCTCAACACTCTCGAACGCGCGGGCGTTTTCGACCGCGACGGCAATCTGGTTGGCAAGCGTGGATTTCACGCGCACATCGTCGGCGTCGAAGCGATTGATGATGTCGGCCTGCACGTCCAGCACACCGATGACGTGATCGCCGACGATCATCGGGATCGCCATTTCGGAGCGCGTGGCCGGCAGCAGCGGGTTCGGCAGGAAGTCCGGTTCCTTGGAGACATCGTTGACGATAGCGCCGGTCTTTTCGCGGGCAGCGCGTGCGACGAGGCTGTGTTCGTTGTTTAGCGCGATACGCCGCCCCTGCTCCTTCATGATGCGTCCGGCCTCGCCAGCGCCTGCCGCCAGCACCAGATACTCGTTCGCAGCATCCAGCAGGTAGACGTGGGCGTGATACAGCCCGAAGGACTCTTTGGTCAGATTCGCGACGTTCAGGAGCAGTTCATCCACATCCAGAATGCTCGTGCTCGCGGCGCTCACCCGCGCGGCCACTTCCATTTCGGTCGCGCGACGGATGATTTCCGCTTCCTGGCGTTTGCGTTCGGTGATATCGGTACTCATGCCCGTATAACCGGTGATGTTCCCTGCGGAGTCGCGTATCGTCGTAACC